>JADGAP010000005.1:0-43515 GCA_015231965.1 Magnetococcales bacterium
AGCGGACAACTCGAAATGCCCCCGGACCCCCCCGCCCCCTGGCCGTCGGAACAGACCGCCCACGGCGGGGCGCGGCTGTTGCAATCCCAGGCCCAATGTCCTTTTCAGGCCTTCGCCCGCTTTCGTTTGGGGGCCGAACCCCTGGCGGCGTTCCAGCCCGGCGGGGATGGCCGGTTTCGCGGGACGCTGGTCCACGCCGCCTTGCAACGGTGGGGGGAGCGGTTGAAAAACGGAACTCCCCTCCCCGCCGCCGCCGCCCCGGAGGCCCACACCCTGGCCGAGCTCTGCGCCGACGAGGCGGTGGACGCCTTGGTCCGCCTCCGACCCGACCTGCTGCCCCCCCTGTACGCCCGCATGGAGCGGGAACGGCTGAAAAAGCTGCTTCTGGCTTGGATCTCCTTGGAAAACCAACGCCCCCCCGGATTCCAAGTGGCGGCGTGCGAGGAAAAATCCTCCATCGCCCTCGCCGGATTGCGCCTGGAGGTGCGTCAGGACCGGGTGGATCGACTCCCCGGCGGCGGTTTGGCGATTCTCGATTACAAAACCTCCTCCGCCAAACCGTCCACCAACAACTGGGAAGGCGACCGCCCCAAAGAGCCCCAACTCCCCCTCTACGCCGTCACCACTCCCCAACCGACGGCGGCCCTGGCCTTCGCCCACCTCGCCGCCGCCGGACCGAAGCTCATCGGCTCTTCCCGGGATGAGGAGGCCCTGCCCGGCGTCCCCTGTTCCAAAGAGCCTTGGCACGAACGGCAAGAGGCGTGGAAGGCCTCCCTGGAGTCCCTGGCCCAACGCTTCCTGGCGGGAGACGCCGCAGTGGATCCCCTGAAATACGCCTGCGGCTTTTGCGGCCTGGACCCCCTCTGCCGCATCGATCGCACCCCGTCCGCCGAGGATGGGGAGGAAACCTCCGCCGACGAGGGAGAGTCGCCATGAACCCCGCCCCCCTCCCCGCCGATCACCTCGCCCGAGCCCGAGCCCTGGATCCCGGGGCTTCGTTCATCGTCCAGGCCCCGGCGGGATCGGGCAAGACGGGGCTGCTCACCCAGCGGATGTTGTGTCTGCTGGCCCGGGTGGACGCCCCCGAGGAGGTGGTGGCCCTCACCTTCACCCGCAAGGCGGCGGGGGAGATGGAGGAGCGGGTGATGGCCGCCCTCCGCGACGCCGCCCGGCCCCGCGACGACGCCGCCCCCCCGGCGGAAGGCTACGCCGCCCTCACCCGCGCCCTGGCCGAGGCGGCGCTGCAACGGGACCACGCCCAAGGCTGGGGGCTGCTGGACAACCCCGGACGGCTGCGCATCCTCACCCTGGACGGACTCAACGCCGCCCTCACCCGTCAGGCCCCCCTGGCGGCGGGATTGGGCGGCACCCCCACCCTGCTGGACCCCTTCGACGCCGACGCCTGCCTGCTGGAGGCCGCCCGGGCGTGCGTCGCGGCGGCGGAGCGGGAGGATGGGGCCGAGGCGGTGCGCCGGCTGCTGCGCCATCTGCACAACGACCGCCCCCGCCTGATCCGCATGCTCCACGAAATGCTGCCCAAGCGGGATCAATGGTTGCGTCACCTGTTCACCCACGGACGCGCCCTCTCCCGCCCCGACCTGGAGGCCGCCCTGGCCCGGGAGGTCCGCCGGGAGTTGCGCCGGGCCGCCGACTATTTTCCCCACCCTCTGGCCCGCGAACTGCCCGAGTTGGTCGCCTTCGCCCAGGACCAACTGGCGGCCCAGGGGGACAACCGACTCGCCCCGCTGCTCGGACTGGAGGCGTTCCCCCCCGCCGACGACGCGGAAGGCCTTCCCCAATGGCGCGCCCTGGGAGATTTTCTCCTCACCGCCGGGAATGATTGGCGCAAACCGAAGGGATTGAATAAAAACACCGGGTTCCCGCCGGAGTCCGCTTTTGCCGACAAGGGGGAGAAGCTGCGGGCCAAGGCGATGAAAGCGGCGATGGGTGCCCTGCTGGAGCCACTGGAACCCCATGAGGGCTTCCGGGAGCGGCTGGCGGCGGCCCGCCAGTTGCCGGTTCCGCGTTACAGCGACGCCCAATGGGAGGCGTTGCAGGCGCTGAGCGACACCCTGATCCGGGCGGCGGGGGAGTTGCATCTGGCCTTCGCCCGCCGCAACGGGGTGGATTTTTCCGAACTGGCGCGACGGGCCTTCCAGGCCCTGGGCGGCCCGGACGGACCCAGCGATTTCGCCCTGGCCCTGGATTATCGCCTCCGCCATCTGCTGGTGGACGAATTTCAGGACACCTCCGTCGCCCAGTTCGAACTGCTGGAAAAACTCATCGCCGGATGGAGCGGCGGCGAGGAGGATGGACGCACCCTCTTTCTGGTGGGGGATCCGATGCAGTCCATCTACCGCTTTCGCGAGGCGGAGGTGGGACTTTTCACTCGGGCGAAAGATCACGGCCTCGGCGCGGTGCGGCTGACGCCCTTGGAATTGACGGTCAATTTCCGCTCTCGTCCCGGCCTGGTGGCGTGGGTCAACCGGGTGATGCCCGACCTTTTCGCCACGCCGGAGGATCCGGAGGCGGCGGACCCCCGGCTGGTCCCCTTCGTCCAGGCCGTCGCCCACCGCCCGCCGCCGGAGGGGGCGACGGGGGACCCGGCGTCGGCACCCGTGGTCATTCGCCTCGTCGGAGAGACGCCGGGAGGAGAACAGGCCGCCGCCGAGGCCCGCCGGGTGGTGGAGGAAATTCAGCGGCTGCGGAAAAAATATCCCACCGGCAAGACGGCGTTGCTGGTGCGGGGGCGGGGTCATCTGGCAGGCGTGGTGGAACGGCTGCGGCGGGACGAAATCCCCTTTCAGGCGGTGGAGATCGTCCAACTGGGGCAGCGACCGGTGGTGGTGGATCTCCTCGCCCTCACCCGGGCGCTGCTCCACCCCGGGGACCGGCTGAGCTGGTTGGCCATCCTCCGCGCCCCCTGGTGCGGGCTGGAACTGGGGGATCTGGAACGACTGGTCGGCGATGCCCCCCATCGGGCGGTGGGAGCGTTGATCCGGGAGGAGGAGCGCCGGGGGCGGCTCTCCCCCGACGGGCGCTCCCGGCTGGAGAGGATGGCGGCGACCCTGGAGACGGTGTTCAAGAAAAAGCGCCGCCTGCCGTTGCGCGGCTGGATCGAGGGGACGTGGCTGGCCCTGGGCGGCCCCGCCTGCCTGGAGACGGAAGCCGACCTCGCCGACGCCGAACTCTTCCTCGACCTGTTGGAATCCTGTGACGACGGGGGGGACGTGGACGACCCCATCCTCCTGGACAAACGGTTGGAAAAACTCTTCGCCCCGCCGGACCCCCGCGCCGGGGAGGGGGTGCAGGTGATGACCATCCACAAGGCCAAGGGGTTGGAGTTCGACGCCGTGGCGCTGGCGGGGGTGGGTCGCGCCCCGCCTCCCCCCCGCTCCCGGCTGATGCGTTGGGAAGAGCTGGTGGACGGCCCCGAAGCGCAACGGCTGCTGCTGGCCCCGGTCCAGGCGACGGAGGAGGATCCGAACCCCGCCTCCTTCTTCAACTATTTGCGCCGACGGGACGCCGAGGAGGAGCGGCGGGAGAGCTGCCGCATCCTCTACGTCGCCCTCACCCGGGCGCGGGAGGAGCTGGTGTTGGTGGGGGCGTTGTCGGGCCGGGATCCCCAGGAGCCCCAGCCGAAAAAGGGATCGCTGCTCGCCCTGCTCTGGCCGACCCTCGGTCCCCTCGCCCCGGAGCCCCCCCTGGCGGGAGAGGGCGCGGCAGAAGACGCGGCAGAGGGGGCGGGAGAGGCGTCCACGACGCTCTCGCGCCCCGCCCGGGCGCCGTGGCGGCGATTGGTCGCGGATTGGTGCCCCCCACCGCCGCCGTCGCCCCTCTCGCCGCCGCCGTTGCGCGCGCCGGAGGAGGAGGAGCCGGTCCCCTTCGAGTGGGCGGGGGAGACGGTGCGACTCACCGGCGTCGTGGTCCATCGGCTGCTCCACCGCCTCACCCGAGAGGGAGCGGCTCAATGGTCCGCCGCCCGGCTGGAGGCGCTCCGTCCGGCGATGGTCGCCCATCTGCGGCGACAGGGGGTCGCCCCGGTGGAGCTGGAGCGGGCGACCCAGCGGGTGGAACAGGCGCTGCGGGGGGTGCTGAACGATCCCCGGGGGCGCTGGCTGCTGGAGAGCGGTCATGACGAATCCGCCTCGGAGTGGGCCTTGACCGGGCTGCTGGAGGGGGAGAAAGTGCGGGGGACGCTGGACCGCAGCTTCGTCGCCGACGGCGTGCGCTGGATCGTGGACTACAAAACCGGTCAGCACGAGGGCGGCGACCTGGAAGCCTTTCTCGACAACGAACGGGAACGCTACCGGGGCCAGTTGGAACGCTACGCCCGGCTGCTGGCGCAGCGGGAGACCCGGCCCATCCGCCTGGGAATCTATCATCCCCACCATCAAGGCTGGCGGGAGTGGCCCTTCCCCCCCCACGACCTCTCCCCCAAGGAGTGACGCCCCATGATTTCCCACGCCATCGGCCTGGAACAGTTGACCGAACTCTCCCAACGGGCGGCCCACGCCCCCCGGCGGCGGATGAACCTCAACCTCCACCCGGAGTTGAGCGACCCGGTGCAGCGGATGTGCAACGCCTACGAACCGGGAACCTTCATCCGCCCCCATCGCCACCCGGAACGGTGGGAGCTGTTCGCCGTCCTGACGGGTCGGGCGTCGCTGCTGCTCTTCGACGAGGGGGGAAGGGTGGGGGAGCGGGTGGAACTGGGGGGGGCGTCCGGCGTCGCCGTGGTGGAAATTCCCCCCATGACCTGGCACTCGATGGTGTCGCTGGAACCGGGAACGGTGTTGCTGGAGATCAAGCAGGGACCGTTCCTGCCCATCGCCCCGGAACATTTCGCCCCCTTCGGCCCCGTCGAGGGAACCCCGGAGGCCGTAGCCCTGGAACGCTGGATGCAAACCGCCGTCCCCGGACAAACCCCTTCCGGCACCTGAAAAAAGGCCCCCGACGGAGGAGAAAACATCCCCGCTTCCCCCCTTGACTTTTACCAAACGCTTCCAACCCCGCATGAAACAAGGCGTTTCCAATCATCCACGAAAGCTGTGGATAAGTTTGTGGACAACCCCCTTCTCGGATCCCCCAATCCCTTGCCCATGGGGGCATTCCCGCAAAATGCCTATTTTTTGACCTTGAATACAACAACTAACAAAATCAATACGTTAATCTTGTTCGAGGCAATTTATCAGGGAAAAAATGGGCTATAGGGAAAAAATGCCGGGGACACCTTGAAAGGCTGTGCATGAATTTGCCATGGATTTCCATGTCAAGGAGATTTCGCACACACCATCTCCCCTTGCAGCACGAGATTTTCCTCGTCCAACCCCACCACCCGGACGGGGTGCAGCCCCCCCGGTTCCACACCCGGAAGGGCGGGAAACGCCAGGGGAAGAAACCCCCCGGTTTTGCCCCAGGCGACGCCCTGTTCCACCGTCTCCACCAACAGCTCCTCTCGTTCGCCGACGCGGCGGCGCAGCCCCCGCAGTAGCACCTCCCGTCCCAGGGTGCGCAGGGTTTCGGAACGGCGGGAGGCGACGGCGGCGGCCACCTGGAACCGGGAAGGAATGGCCGCCGCCGGGGTTCCCGGTCGCGGCGAATAGCGAAAAACGTGGTTGAGGGCGATCTCCGCCTCGTCCATCAGGGCCATCGAGGCGGCGAATTCCGCGTCGGATTCGGTGGGAAATCCCACGATCCAATCCGCCCCCAGGACCAGATCGGGGCGGAAGCCGCGCAACCGCCGGGCCAGTTGCGCCACCCGGGGGGCGTCATGGCGGCGCTTCATCCGCTTCAGCACCATCGCCCCCCCCGCCTGGATGGAAAGGTGCAAGTGACCGCAGAGCTTGGAATGCTCGCCCAACAGCCGCGCCAGCTCGTCGTCCACATCCCCCGGATCGAGGGAGGAGAGGCGCAATCGTCCCAACCCCGGGCGCTGGAGTACGGCCCGGGTCAACGCCGCCAGCGAGGACGCCGGGGAGAAATCCCGCCCCCACGCCCCCAGGTTGATGCCGGTCAGCACCAACTCCCGACAGCCGCCCTGAATCAATGTTTCGGCCTGCCGCAACGCCTCCCCGAGGGAGAGGGAGCGACTGGGCCCGCGCAACGCGGGAATGACGCAATAGGTGCATTGTTCATCGCACCCGGTTTGAACTTGCAAATAGGCCCGGCTGCGCCCTTCCCCCGGTTCCGTCAGCAACGGGAGATGGAATCCCTCGGGCTGGGGCTCGAAGGGGAGTTCCCTCGGCGGCTCCCCGTCCTCCCCTTCATGCGCCGCCCCCGCCCCGCCGGGATCCCCCGCCAACCCGGCGAGCAGGCGGGGCAGGCCCATTTTGTCGTCGTTGCCCACCACCCGGACCACCCCGGGCAGGGCGGCGAAGCCCGCCGGATCCCGCTGAGCCGAACAGCCGACGGCCACGATCCGCGCCCCGGGGTGTTGACGGGCCAGACGGCGGATCGACTGCCGGGTCTGCCGGTCGCTCTCCGCCGTCACCGAGCAGGTGTTGACCACCACCACATCCGGCTCCTCCCCCGGCTGGGCCGGGACAAACCCCGCCTTGCCCGCCTCTTGTTGCAGCAGATCGCTCTCGAATTGGTTGACCCGGCACCCCAGGGTCACCACCGCCAACCGTTTGGGCTGTTGTTCCCGCATTGACTGAAGGCCCGCCTTCCTCTAATTTTGATGCCGGTTCGTGCGAATCAATCCACCATGGAGTGCCATGGAACCCTCCTTGCAGGACGGCTTGCCCGCCTCCGTCCGCTCCCAGCTTGACGACATCGCCCGCGCGGTCGGTCCCGCCTATTTGGTGGGCGGCGTGCTGCGCGAGTGTCTGCGCCGGGAGCCGGTCTCCAACGATCTCAATCTGCTGCTTTGCCGACCCCTGCCCGACTGCTATCAGCGGCTGGAGTCCGCCGGATTTCAGGAGCTGTCCCTGGATCGGAAAAGCAACAGCCTGCTGCTCTCCCTCAAACGGCAGGAAAACCCCAAGACCATCGCCATCGCCTCGTGTCGCGGCCATCAAAGCGGCGTCCTCTGCGGCCCCGAGGCCATCGTGGAGGATTTACGCCATCGCGACCTCACCGTCAACGCCATGGCCTGGCTTTGGCCCGACGGACCGCTGCTCGATCCCTTCAACGGCATGGAGGATCTGGACAACAACACGATCCGGCTGGTGGAGGGGCGCACCACTCTGGAAGGGGATCCACTGCGCGCCCTGCGCTTCCTCCGCTTCGCCATCCAACTGCCCGGTCGTCCGGTGGCCCGGGATCTGGAAGCCTGCTGCCAAACCTCCCTGAGCGGGGAGGATCCAGAGCGGCTGCGGGCGGAGATGGACCGGCTGCTCTCCCTGCCCCTGCGCAAATGCCACTCCCAGCGGTTGATCCGCGCCCTGTTCGGTTCCCCCCTGGGGGAGTCGCTGCTCCCCGAACTGGCCCGGCTCAAGGAGACCTTTACCGCCTATCCCTGCGCCCCGCAGGCCAAGATGAACCCGGAGCGACAAAATTTTTACGACTATACCCTCTCCATGATGTTGGAAATCGCCGCCCCCGACAAGCAGGGCGAGATTTCACGCCTGGATTTGCGCTGGGCGGGATTGCTGCATCTGGTGGGCATGGACCGGGATTGCAAGAAAAAAGGGGAACTCTCGCCCCATCTGCTCAAACCGGGGGAGGCCTCCTTGGTGGAGATCGAGGAGATTCTCACGCGACTGCAATTTTCCCGCAGACGGCAGCGCCGGGTGCTTTCCCTGATTCAAGCCCTGGAATCGCAGTTTCCCCAGACCGAGCGGGGGCTGAAACGGTTGATGGAGCAAAATGCCCCGGTGGAGAGCCTGATTCGCATGGTCAAGGCGCGCCAGTCCGCCCGCCCCGATGTGGATGACAAGGAGCACCAGCGGATCAACGGGGAGTTTCACCGTGCCATGCGCCGCTGCCTGGCCCTGCGACGCTCCCAGAACAGTTTGAAAATTCAGGATCTGAACCTCTCCGGCGGCGACATCATCGAACTGGTGCGCCGCCGCCCCGGCCCCTGGCTGAGTCAGGTGCAGAACCAACTGTTGACCTGGGTGGTGGAAGAGCCCCGGCGCAATCAACGGGATCTGCTGAGCCGCCGGGTGCTGGATTGGATGGTGGAACAACCGGACTTTTGACGCCGCTCCCCTCTACATCTCCCGGAAAGAATCCTCCGCCGAGTGGAGCAGGGAGCGGGAGATTTCGTGCTTGCGAATTTTGGCCTGTTCCTTTTCCCGCAACCGCACCTGCCAGTGATCCAGGACAAGGCGCACCACTTCCTGGATATCGTCGGTCACGGAAAGGATGTGCAGATCCTCCGGGCCGATGCACCCCTCCTCCCGCACCCGCTCCTCCAGCCACGTCATCAAGCCGCTCCAGTATTCCGAACCGAAGAGGATCACCGGAAAGCGTTGCATTTTGTTGGTCTGAATGAGGGTCAGGGCCTCGAACAACTCGTCCATGGTGCCGAAGCCGCCGGGAAAGATGATGAACGCCTCGGCATATTTGGCGAAGATGAGCTTGCGCACGAAAAAGTAGCGAAAGGTCAGGGTGATGTCCTGGTAGCGGTTGGCCACCTGCTCGAAGGGCAGGGCGATGTTGAGCCCGATGGATTTTCCCCCCTTGCCGAACGCCCCCCGGTTGGCCGCCTCCATGACCCCCGGTCCGCCGCCGGTGATGACGGAAAATCCCTGGCGGGACAACTCCTCCCCCACGTTGTAAGCCGCCTGATAATAAGGTGATTCAGGCTTGAGTCGGGCGCTGCCGAAGATCGTCACCGCCGGTCCGACGCCCCGCATCACCTCGATGCCGTCGATCAACTCCGCTTGGATGCGGAAGACCCGCCATGCCTCCGAGGTTTTGAAATCATCCACCGCGATCATCTCCCTGAGTTTTCCGAATCATCGGTTATCTCCGATGAATCAGGCTGTCTTGCGTGAAAGCGACCAAGTCGCCCTCTTGGGTCCGGTCGCCCTTGACGCCCAACTCGTCCAAATCCTGAAAGACCCGGAAATGGTGATTGAAATACCACTCCGCCAGGGCGTCGGTCTCCTGGGTGTGGGCGGCGCGAATGGCTTGGAGGGCGGTCAAACTTTTGCGCAGCGCCGCCTCGGTGCAGCGCCCCGACTGACGCATTTTGCGGAACTCCCCTTGCAGGGCTTGCAACCGTTGCATCACCGGCCGTTGCGCTCCGGTGACGGACAAAACCTGACGGGCCGCCTCCAGCAGGGGGATCCGGGCCTCGGGGGGGAGATCGGCCCCAAAGGGCTCCTCGGGTGCCGGAATGACCCTTTGGTCCGAGGTTGCGTCGGGAAGATCGTCGAGACGGCGCCCCCGGTCGGAGGTGAAAAAATCGCGTAGCGGGGTCCAACCTTCCCCCGCGGCGTTGACCGGTCTTTGACGCTCCTGGTGATCGTCAAAGACCGGGAGCGGCTGGTGGGGGATGATTTTCCGTTGCTCCTGGCGTTGCTCCAAGCTCGATCTTTTGGGCAGGCTTTTCATCCTTGGTCAAGGCCTCCAGGGCCCCACGCAGCTCTTCCGACTGCAACTTGGTCAAGCGGATGTGAATCGGGCGACCCGGCGGGGCCAGGACAAAGGTCTCTTCCCACTCCCAAAAGGGAATGATGGCGGCCTTTTCCCCAGCATCCACGGTCACGGTGAACAGGGGTTCGCCCCGCTCCTGGGGGGGCGCTCCTTGCCACCCTTCCCGGGTCAGAGCCTCCTCCACGGTCCGCCAGGCGGGGGCGGGCCACCCCTTTTCCCCCTTGTCCACCGCCAGGCGATGATTGTTATAAGCAAGTTCCATGCGCGTCGGCTGGCGATGGGGCAAGGGGCGCAGGAGGAGCAGTTGCTCCGGCGGTTTGTCCAGATCCTGGGCCAGCGCGGCGCTCATGCGCAGGGCGTCTGGATCCCCCTCCCGGCGGGCCAACAGTTGCTCCCCGTCATTCCACACCGTTGCGCGGAACGTCTCCCCCCCTTCCGCGACCAGGGTCAGGCGCCATCCCCCCTTCTCGGGGGGGCTCGCCTGCTGAAATCCCGTCGCCCGGGCGCGGGAGAGTTGATCCAGCCAATGGCGCGCCAACATGTCCGACGCCTCGTCCTGGAAGGGGGCCTCCAACCGCCACGCCTCCCCCTGCTTGGCCAGGACCAGCCGTCCCTTGGGATGATCCAACTCGACCCGAGACACCTTGGCCATGGGAAAGTCCGGCATCCACCGTTTTTCCCGCAGGTCGGAGACGGAACGGAGCAGCGGGGCGCTCTCCTGCTCGCTCAGCACCCCCACTGGACCTGCGGCCTCCAGCCGGACGTAGCGTTTTCCCCCGCCCGGCGTGGTCCCCCCGGCGGTCAGGGTTTGACGCTTGCCATGGCCGCTCTCCACCTCCAGCGCCCCTTGCGGCTTGGCCAGTCCGAACTCTTCCAGTTGCTCCTCGGAAATGGCGATGCGTCGTTCGGAGCGGCGTTCCAACAGTTTGAGCAGCGCCTCCACCGTCGGCGCCTCCACCGCGGCGTCCACGGGAGAGGTCATGCGCCAGGTTCCGCCGTCGCGACGCTCCAGGGTCGCCTCGGCACCCTCCTTATCGCGAAAACGGAGCCGGGTCGCCTCCGACGCCTGGAGCCTCCCGATCCCCTGGGCGGAGACCTCGGCCTCCAGGCTCTGCCGCTCCCGATGGTCCGCCCACCACAGCGCCCCGCCCGCCGCCGCGGCCAATCCCAACAATCCCAGATTGAACACCCAACCGCGATTCATCGCTTCCTCCCCGTCACAGCCGCGACCGCCGCCGCCAGATGGTCACGCCGGCGATGATCAGCGACAAGGGCATGATCACCACCAGGGTCCAGGCCAGAACCAGGCCCGCCATGCCGGGAATGTACAATTCGCCGTCCTTGACCTGCTTGGGCTTGATGGCGATGAAGCTTTCATCCTCCGCCAGCCAGCGGACCATGTTGAGGAAGAGATTGCCGTTTCCCGCCGCGCCGACGTAGCCGTCGGAGGCGAACTCCGAATCCCCCACCACCACCAGCCGACGCTTGCCCTCCTCCACCGCCGCCCCCAGCAGCACCGGCCCCTTGACGTCCTGGGCGGGGTCGAAGGAGACGCTGCCGGAGGCCAGGGATCCTTTTTCCAACCAACCGTTCTCCCCGCCCCACATCAGGGCGGTGCGCTTGGCGGGGCTCTTTTCCGGGGCGGGCAGCAGTTCCAGCCCCCGGGCTTCCAGCAGGAAGGCGGCGGTGTTGATCCCCTGACTGATGGGGTGATGGTCGTCATAGCGGTGGATCAACGGCGTGGTGGGACCGCCCCCCACCAGCTTGGCCGCCGGATCGATGACGATGCCGGAAAGCAGATTCACCCCTTCGGTTTGAAGATACCCCTCCAGGCCGGTGACGGCGTCGGGGTCGGCCATCACCAGCAGCCGCCCCCCCTCCTTCATCCAGGCCTCCAACCGCTCCACCTCGACGGGAAAGAGGGGGGTTCGCGGACCCGCCGCCACCACCACCGCCGTCTTGTCCGGAATTTTCTCCTCCGCCGCCAGGTTGAGGGGCTCCACCTGATAGCCCTCGCCCTTCATCCACTTGGCCACAGTTTGGTAGGCGTTGGCCTTGCTCTTGCCCATCTCCTGGGGCGGGGCCAGGGGGAGTTCGCCGTGACCGGTGATGAAGCGCACCACCTTGGTCTCCGCCCCCCGGGCCAGGCGGATCAGACCGTTGGTCACCGCCTCCTCGGTCAACTCCGCCACCTTCTCCTTCCGTTCGCCGGAGCGCAAAATCACCGTCCCGACGTAGGTCACGTCATCCCGCCGGGCCTCGCCGGGCCGCTCCTCCAGATCGACGAACTTCAACTCCAGCTTGGGATTGATTCCCCGGTATTTTTCCAGCAGGTCCCGGCCCAGATCCCGCTCCTTGCCCTTGCCCATGACGTAAACCGTGGCGGTGAGCCCCTCGGGAAAGGCCTTGGCCGCCTTCACCGATTGCTCCTCCAGGGTATAGCGCCGTTCGGCGGTCCAGTCCCAGCGCACGTCGTAGCGGCTGGCGGCGTAGGCCCCCAGACCCAGCAGGACGGTCATCAGCACCCCCGTGACGGCGTTTTGGCTCTTGAGCTGAAAACGCGCGGCGCGATTCATTTTCATGGCGATCCTCGTTCCATCCCGGTGATTCACCCTCGCTCGGCCAAGCGACCAGCGGGGGAAGATCCAACGAATTTCCTTTTCGGATGAATACGTCTCCACGGGCTTCCCTCACCCCCGCCCCTCTCCCGGCGGGAGAGGGGAAAGGCGGGCGAAGGGCGAAGGAGACGACGATTTCAGCCGCTGAGCCGCTCCGCCATCAACCGCTGCCGGGCGAAGAGCAGGGCCAGGGCGGTGATGAACAGGTAGTAGGCCAGATCCCCGGTGCTGATCACCCCCTTGAGAAAATTTTCAAAGTGGGTGACGAAGGAGATGTAGGAGACCGCCCGTTCCAGCAGGCCCCCCGACGGATCCCCCATCCAGGCGGCGATCCACAGCATGAGCAGCGCGCCGAACCCGGCCACCGCCGCCACGAAGGGATTTTTCGTCATGCTGGAGGCGGCCAGCCCCACCGCGCCGAAGGCGGAGGTCATCAGGATCAAGCCGAGGAAGGCGGCGGCCACCCGGCCCACGTCCGGCTTGCCGAAGAGGAACAAGGTCAGCGGGGGAAGGGCCACCATGCCGATCACCACCAACAGAAAGAGCATCAGGCCGAAATATTTGCCCAGGATGATCTGCATCGGCGTCACTGGCGAGGAGGCCAGGGCGGGCCAGCTCTCCCGCCGTTTTTCGTCGGCGATGAGGCGCATGGCCATGAGGGGAACCAGCATCAGCAAAATCACCGCGCTGTTGCCCAGGGCCGGGGCGATGATATCGGCGGAGATGGACAACGGCGGAACCCCCGCGCCGCCGAACATCCCCATGCGCATGGAGTTTTCCAAAAATTCGTTGAGCAGCACCTGATGGACGTAGGCGTTGATCCCCCCCATGGCCGCCAGCAGCACCCAGGCCAGGGGCGAAAGAAAGAGGGTGCGCCACTCCCGAAAGGCAATCGTCCCGATGGCGTTCATCAAGCCGCCTCCTTGGCGGAACCGTTCTGCTCCGCCTCCGTGGTGGTAAGATTAAGGAAGATCTCCTCCAGGGTGCGGCTGGTGGGGGTCAACTCCCGCAGATCCCACCCCTGCTCCACCGACCGTCTGACCAGTTCCGGGGTGGGGTCCGCCCCTTTTTTCGGGGTGATGAGCCATCCTTCGGCTCCGGGCTCCACCTCGCCTACCCCGGCGATCTCCCGCACCGCCTCCAGGGCGGGGGGGGCGTTCCACCGCACCCGCAACGCCGCCAGATGCTGGAATCGCGCCTCCAGCCCGTCCAGGGAGTCCTCGGCGACGATTTTTCCCTTGGCGATCACCGCCACCCGGTCGCAGGTCATGCGCACTTCCGGCAGGATGTGGGTGGAGAGCAGCACCGAATGCTCGCCGCCCAACTCCCGGATGAGGGCGCGGATTTCGCGAATCTGGATGGGGTCCAGCCCCACCGTGGGTTCATCGAGGATCACCACGTCGGGGCCGTGAACGATGGCCTGGGCGATGCCCGCCCGCTGCTTGTATCCCCGGGAGACGTTTTCCAACAATCGCCCCGCCACGTGGGTCAGGCCGCACCGCTCCATGGCCCGATCCACCGCCGACTTGCGCCGGTCGGCGGAAACGCCGCGCAGTTGGGCGAGGTAGGTCAGGTACTCCCGCACCGTCAGTTCGGGATAGAGCGGGGGGCTTTCCGGCAGATAGCCGAGGCGGGCGCGGGCGGCGTTGGGCTGATCGATGAGGTCGATCCCCCCGACCTTGACCGTCCCCTCGCTGGGGGAGAGCAGCCCCGCCAGGATGCGCATGGTGGTGGTTTTGCCCGCCCCGTTGGGGCCGAGAAAGCCCATCACCTGCCCCCGCGCCACTTGCAGATTGATCCGATCCAGGGCCTTGAGGGGGCCATAGGTTCGGGTGAGATCCACGATCTCGATCATGGTTTCGGCCATGGTGCATGCCTCGAAAGCTCAAAGTCGCCCAACGGGTTGAGAGGAACCACGAGAGAACCTTCCGTCCGCAGTTGCGGCGGCGGCCCCTGACGCGCCATCATGGATAGCAGATATATACACCATCCGGGCGGACGCAACCCCAGGTTGCGGAAAAAAAGAAACGGTGTGACGGATGAATGGCTTCCGGCGCCTCAATCCGTGGCGCCGCATTGCTGATAAATAAGGCACCCATCCGGAGAACGCCCATTTTTTAAGCTCTCTTGAGGGGGGCAAGCCCCTCGGATCCACAAGAGATCCTTATGAACGCTATGAATTGCCATTTTGGCACAACATTGGCACAATCCGGAGCCAATCCCGCCCCCGACGGCCCCCCCCGGTCGTACAGCGGGGAGGCATCAACCCAAAGCTGTAAAAGAGGGAAAGGAATCGCAATGGCTGACGTGGAAACTGTACGCAAGGTCTTGGCCATGGTGGAGAGCCATGGAGTGAAATTCGTCGACTTCCGTTTCACCGATTTTCGCGGCAAGTGGCAGCACATCTCCATCCCCGCCCGCCGCTTGACCGAGGAGATGTTCGAGTCCGGCCTGGGCTTCGACGGCTCCTCCATCGCCGGTTGGTGCGAGATCAACCAGTCGGACATGGTCTATCTTCCCGACCCCGCCTCCGCCGTGCTGGATCCCTTCACCGAAGTTCCCACCATGATCATCATCTGCGACGTGGTGGACCCCTTCACCAGCGAACCCTACCCCCGGGATCCCCGCGCCGTGGCCAAGCGGGCCGAGGCCTACCTCAAGTTCACCGGCATCGGCGACACCATCTATCTGGGGCCCGAGGCGGAGTTTTTCATCTTCGACTCCTGCCGCTTCAAGATCAGCATGAACAAGGTCTCCTACGAGTTGGACTCCATCGAGGGGGCCTGGAACACCGACACCGACTACGACGGCAGCAACTCCGGCCATCGTCCCGGGGTCAAGGGCGGCTACTTCCCCGTGCCGCCCGTGGACGCCTTCCAGGATCTGCGCTCCGAAATGTGCGAGCGGATGGAAGAGATGGGCATCACCATTGAGTTCCACCACCACGAAGTGGCCACCGCCGGGCAGTGCGAAATCGACATGAAGTACGAGCCCCTCGTGCACATGGCGGACAACGTCCAGAAGTACAAGTACGTGGTGCATAACGTGGCCCACAATAATGGCCGCTCCGTCACCTTCATGCCCAAGCCCATGTCGGGAGACAATGGCTCGGGCATGCACGTTCACATGTCCATCTGGAAAAACGGCAAGCCCCTCTTCGCCGGCAATCAGTACGCCGACCTGTCGGAGATGGCGCTGCACTTCATCGGCGGCATCAAAAAGCACGCCAAGTCCTTGAACGCCTTCACCAATCCCTCCACCAACTCCTACAAGCGGCTGATCCCCGGCTTCGAGGCCCCGGTGCTGTTGGCCCACTCGGCCCGCAACCGTTCCGCCTCCATCCGCATCCCCGCCGCCACCAACCCCAAGGCCAAGCGCTGCGAAATTCGCTTCCCCGATCCCGCGGCCAACCCCTATCTGGCCTTCTCCGCCCTGTTGATGGCGGGCATGGACGGCATCGAGAACAAGATCGATCCCGGTGCCCCCATGGACAAGAACCTCTACGACCTGCCCCCCGAGGAGCTGAAGGACATCCCCACCGTCTGCGGTTCGTTGCGGGAAGCCCTGGAGAACCTGGACAAGGATCGCGACTTCCTCAAGAAGGGCGATGTCTTCTCCGATGACCTGATCGACGCCTGGATCGAACTGAAGATGAACGAAGTCTACCGCATGGAACACACCCCCCATCCGGTGGAGTTCGAAATGTACTATTCGGTCTGAGAGCCGCTTTTCCGCTCTTCCGAACCGACGTTCATGGCCCACCCGCAAGGGTGGGCTTTTTTTTAGATCGAATCGCGAATTTATCACATTTTCATTCTGTTACTTTGCTTGTATTATACATCAAATTTTTCCGTTTCTCCTCTCGAAATGGAGTTTCCGTGATGGAATGGTTCAAATCGCTCTCCTTCGGCTCCAAAATCATCGCCAGCGCCATCGGCATCGTGTTGATGGGTTTCGTCGCGATTTCCCTGTTCGTCCGGAGTCAAATCGAGGAGAACGCCATCCAGGCGATCATCGATCAGTCCCGGGCCATCATCATGGAGGCGGAAGGGGCTCGGAGCTTCATGGCCGAACTGGGGGCCACCAGCACCTTCGACCCGGCGCTGCTGAAGGAAGCCCAGGATGCGGTGGCCAAAAGCGGGGCCAAAACCGACCAGGAGATCATTGCCGCCGCGCGTAACACCCGGTACTACAAAACCATTCCCATCGTGGCGAGTTGGACCATCGGCCAGTTGAAGGCCAAGGACGCCTCCCATGAATTTCGCGTCATCCGCATCGGGGCGCGCAACCCCAAGAACGAAGCCACCCCCCTGGAGCGGGAGTTGTTGGAAAAAATGGCCAAGGAGGACAAGGAGGAGCTGTGGATGATCGACGCGGCCTCCAACTCCTTGCGTTACCTCAAACCCATCACCATGAAAAAAGAGTGCCTGCTGTGCCACGGCGTGGAAAAGGATTACCCCCCCGGCAAGGGCAAGGATCCCCTGGGCATCAAGATGGAAGGATGGTCGTCCGGGGAGCAGCGGGGGGCCTTCGAGATCGTCGCCGACCTCAAGCCGATGCAGGAGGAGATTCGCAACGCGGTCATTCGCATCTCTGGCTTGGCGCTGTTGGTGGTGCTGGCCATCATCGCCACCATCTACACCCTGGTGAACCGTTTGGCGACCCAACCGGTGCGGGTGATCCGGGGGCTGATCGGCCAGGTGGCGGAAGGCGACCTCACCGTGACGGTCCCCGCCGCCACCACCCACGACGACATTGGCCAGACCCTGGAAGCCACCGGACGGATGGTCGAGCAACTGCGTCTCACCATGGGCAAGGTGGCTCATGCCTCGGGGGAAGTGGCCCAGGGCAGTTTGAGCCTGCACGAAAGCTCCCAGACCATCTCCCAGGGGGCGACGGAGCAGGCCGCCAGCATCGAGGAGACCTCCTCCGCCATGGAGGAGATGACCAGCAACATTCAGCAAAACAATGAAAATACCGTGCAAACGGAGAAAATCGCCAAAAAGGCGGCCCAGGACGCCCAGGAGAGCGGGCAGGCGGTGATGGAGGCGGTGACGGCGATGAAGGAGATCGCGGGCAAGATCTCCATTATCGAGGAGATCGCCCGTCAGACCAATCTGCTGGCCCTCAACGCCGCCATCGAGGCGGCCCGGGCCGGCGAACACGGCAAGGGATTCGCCGTGGTGGCGGCGGAAGTGCGCAAACTGGCGGAACGCAGCCAATCGGCGGCGGGGGAGATCACCCATCTCTCCTCCTCCAGCGTCAGAATTTCCGAGCGGGCGGGCGTGCTGCTGCAACAATTGGCTCCCGACATCCAACGCACCGCCGAACTGGTGCAGGAGGTCACCGCCAGCAGCCGGGAACAAAGCCAGGGCGCCGAGCAGATCAACGCCGCCATCCAACAACTGGATCAGGTGATTCAGCAAAACGCCGGCGCTTCCGAGGAGATGGCCGCCACCGCCGAGGAGCTTTCGGCCCAATCCCGGGAGTTGCAAACCGCCGTCGCCTTCTTCAAGCTGGGGAATGAGGGCGGACGCGGCATGTCACGGGCTCCGGCGCGCCGCAAGGCTTCGGCCCCTGTCCTCGCGATCAAAAGCCGGATCGCCGTCGCACCCGCCCGCGCCAAGTCCCTGCCCGCCCCCAACCGCCACGGCGACGAGGATGATTTTGAACGGTTCTGATCGCCGTTGAAGGAGGTCATCGCAACGTTTTTGTGAAAAAGCCGACCTTCGGGTCGGTTTTTTTTTGGGGGCACCGCTGGACCGTTTGGCGCAATTTGTGCGAACCTGTCGAAGGAATCGACAATTTGATGGCAAGGTGATGAACCCATGGAGACCCCCATCCCCTCCCGATGGCGTCCTTGGCTGCCCGTGGTCTTCTACACGGCGCTGGTCTACGCCACGTTGCCTTTGACCCCCTGGATCTTCGCCAAGTTGGATCGACTCCTCGGTCACGCCGAGGTGGACCGGATGTTCAACATCGGCCTCTCGGCGTTGGTGGGGGGGGTGATTTATCTGCTGTGGCATCAAAGTTGGCGGCAGCGCCTCGCCATCGTGCTGCCGGTGGGGGCGGTGGGGGCGGTGGCCCTGATGATGGAAAAGGCCTCCGAGCGGGGCCACATTCCCATCTACGCCGTGTTGGGCCTCTTGGTCTGCCGGGCCTTCTCCCGGGTGCGGCGAGAACCCCTTCACCCCGTCCTGGCGTGGTTGTGGCCCACCTTGATCACCGCCGCCCTGGGGGTGACGGATGAATTGATCCAGCGCGTTCTGCCCAACCGTTACTTCGACTGGAAGGATATTGCGGTCAACGCCATGTCCGGGGCCTTGGGGGTCTGGTTGTGGCGGGTCTTTTTCCCGACGCCCCGCCTTTCCGGTCAACCTTCCAACTGATGGCCAACGGCGTCCGGAACAGACCGGCTCCCCCCGCCCCTCTCCCTTTCCGCTCCCTTGCCCCTTGCGGCGGTCCATGATCACCATTCGCTTCGATCAGGGAACCCTGGTTCTGACGGGCGCGGCCCACGAAATGGAACCGGTGGCGGCCCATGTGCAGTGGGACGAACGCTCCCGGGTGTGGCGGGCCGAGGGACGCCGTTACGGCCCCATCCTGCTCACCCTTCATCGCCTGCGTCATCCCTTTCAGGATGAGGCCCGCCGGTTTGAAACCCGCCATTTCGTTCCCCGCAAGGAACCCCCTCCCCGGCCCCATCAACGGCAGGCCTTGGACGCCTGGATCGCCTCTGGACGCAAGGGGGTGGTGGTGCTGCCCACCGGGGCGGGAAAAACCCTGGTAGCCCGCATGGCCATCGTCCAGACCCAGCGGGACGCGCTGATTCTCGTTCCCACCCTGGATCTGCTGCAACAATGGCGGGATCAACTGGTGGGCGTCTTTGGCGAGCCCATCGGGGTGATTGGCGGCGGGGCGTGGGAACTGGCCCCCATCACCGTCTGCACCTACGACTCGGCGGCGCTGCGCATGGACGCCCTGGGCGACCGCTTCGGGCTGTTGATCTGCGACGAATGCCATCATCTGGCGGCCCAATCGACCCAGACGGCGGCGCGGATGGCCATCGCCCCCTTTCGTCTTGGGCTCACCGCCACCCCGGAGCGTTCCGACGGCGGCGAGGAGATGCTCTACGATCTCCTCGGCCCGTTGTGCCATCGCTGCGAAATCACCGAGTTGGAGGGGGCCTTTCTCGCCCCCTATCACCTGGAATCGGTGGCCGTCACCCTGGATCCCGACGAGCGCCAGGCCTACGACGACGCCTACGCCCTGTTTCGCCGCTTCACCCGGGAAAATGGTATCTCCTTTGGCCGTCCCGACGGCTGGAGCCTGTTCATCAAAATCGCCGCCCGCTCCCGGGAGGGTCGGGAGGCCTTCGCCGCGTGGCGGGAGCAGAAACGGCTGGCTCGCGCCTCCCGGGCCAAGCTGCGCATGGTGTGGAAGCTCTTGCACCGCCATCGCCGGGAGCGGGTGATCCTCTTCACCGATGACAATGAAACCGCCTACACCATCGGCGAAACCTTCTTTCTGCCGGTGATCACCCATCACACCCGCATGGCCGAGCGCAAGGCGCTGCTGGAGGCCTTCCGCCGGGGCGAGGTGGCGGGACTGGTCAACTCCCGCGTCCTCAACGAGGGGGTGGACGTGCCCGACGCCTCGGTGGGGATCATTGTTTCGGGATCGGGATCGGTGCGGGAACACGTGCAGCGGCTGGGGCGGATCCTGCGCCCGGTGGCGGGCAAGGAGGCCATCCTGTATGAATTGGTCTCGGAGGATACGGCGGAAACCTTCACCAGCGAGCGGCGGCGCCGCCATGTCGCCTACCAAAGAGAGGGGGCGGCGTGACGCCTTGGCGCGGCGTTGTGTGGGAAGATCCGGCGCGAGTTGTTGACGATGGGGGCGACTTGCCCCACGATCGCATTATGTTCATCCGGTTTGGGCGCAATAATAGAGTTTCGTGAAAATCTGGTTGCCTGCGGCAACGATTGGGCGCGCTGCGCGAATGGCAAAAAACGCCATTCGCTTCTCTTGAAAGCGCGCCAAAAGAACAAAAACAAATGAAAAATCAAAAGCGAAAGCGAAAGTCAAAACCCCAGGGCTCTGCCCTGGACCCGCCAGGGGGATGATCCCCCTGGACCCGCAGTCGCAAAAGCAACGAGATTCCCTACATAAACTTCTCCATGGCCTTTTCCAACTCCCTGATGCGCGTGTCGGGGTCTTCCCAGGGGCGGTTGATGAGGCTCATGGCGTTTTTGTCGGGGGTGAAGCGGACGAAACCCCGCTCCTTGTGGATCATGTCCAGGATGACGGTGGGTTGCACCGGAGTCTTGGGATGGAACTGGATGACGCCGCCCTTGGGACCGGCCTCCAGCTTGACGATTTTGAGCTTTTTGCACTCGCCCTTGAGGCGCATCACCTGGAGCAGATGACGGACCTGGATCGGGGGCTTGCCGAAGCGGTCGGTGAGTTCGATCTCCATTTGGGTCACTTCGTCGGGGCTGCTCATGCCGGCGATGCGCTTGTAAAGGGTGAGACGCTGGTTGATGTCCTCGACGTACTCCTGGGGAATGAAGGTGGAAACCCCCAGATTGATGGTCGGGACGATCTCCTCCTCGGAAGGGCCCTCGGAGGGGGAGACGTGACCACTGCGCAATGCCTTGATGGCGTCTTCCAGCATTTCGCGGTACAACTCGTAGCCCACCTCCTTGATTTCGCCGGACTGATCCTCGCCCAGCATGTTGCCCGCGCCGCGGATTTCCATGTCATGGGTGGCAAGCATGAATCCCGCGCCCAGATCCCCCAGGGTCTCCACCGCGTCGAGACGCTTGCGGGCGTCCTCGGAGAGGCGCTGGGGATGGGGAATCAGGAAATAGGCGTAGCCCCGATGCTTGGAACGCCCGACGCGCCCCCGCAACTGATGCAGTTGGGCCAAGCCGAAACGGTCCGCCCGGTCGATGATGATGGTGTTGGCCGAGGGGATGTCCACGCCGTTTTCGATGATGGTGGTGCAGACCAGGACGTTGAACTCCTGGTGATAGAAGGAGAGCATCACCTTTTCCAACTGATTTTCCCGCATCTGCCCATGGGCGATGCCCACCCGGGCCTCGGGAACCAACTCGGCCAGACTGGCCGCCACCGCCTCGATGTCTTCCACCTCGTTGTGAACGTAGAACACCTGACCAGCGCGATAGATCTCCCGCAAAATCGCCTCCCGCACCAACTGCCGCTCGTGCTGGGTGATGATGGTGCGGATGGAGAGACGATCCGGCGGCGGCGAGGCGATGATGGAGATGTCCCGCACCCCGGCCATGGCCATGTTGAGGGTGCGGGGGATCGGCGTGGCGGTGAGGGTGAGAATGTCCACCGAGGCGCGGAGCTTTTTCAGCTTCTCCTTGTGCCCCACCCCGAACCGCTGCTCCTCGTCCACCACCAGCAACCCCAGATCGCGGAAGGCGATGTCATCCTGCAACAAACGGTGGGTGCCGATGAGAATGTCCACCTCACCCCGGGCGGCGGCCTCCACCGACTCCTTGGTCTGAATGTTGGTGCGCATCCGCGACAGGGGCGCGACCCGGACGCCATACGGCCCCATGCGCCGGGTGAAGGTTTCGTAGTGCTGCTGCACCAAAATCGTGGTGGGGGCCAGCACCGCCACCTGCTTGCCATCGGTGACGGCGCGGAAGGCGGCCCGCAGCGCCACCTCGGTCTTGCCGAACCCCACGTCGCCGCAGACCAGACGATCCATGGGACGGGGCGAGGCCATGTCGTCCAACACCGCCTCGATGGCCTGGGCCTGATCCGGCGTCTCCTCGAAGGGAAAACTGGCGGCGAACTCCTGATAAATGGCGTCCGGCGGAGTGAAGGCGAACCCCTGGGCGTGCTCCCGCTTGGCCTGGAGCATGACCAGATCCCCGGCCATCTCCAAAATCCGGCGACGGGCCTTCTCCTTGGTCTTGGCCCAACGGGGGGAGCCCAGACGATCCAGCACCGCCTCGTCGGAGCCCAGGTACTTGCTCACCCGGTCGAGATTTTCCACCGGCACGTAGAGCTTGTCGTCGCCGGCGTAGGTGATGAGGAGAAAATCGTTGCGGATGTTCCCCACGCTCAACGAGGTGAGCCCGCCGTAACGCCCGATGCCGTGGTCGGCGTGAACCACCAAATCCCCGTCCTGGAGATCGGCGAAGCTGGCCATCAACTGCTCGATAAACCGCCGATCCTTGCGATTGCGCGAGTGACGCGGCCCGAGAATCTCCTCCTCGGTGATCAGCGCCACCCGGCTTTTTTCGTGGAGAAACCCCCGGGCCACATCCCCCAACACCAGACGGATGTACCCATGGGTGGCCTGCATCGCCTCGCCCCAGGTGTTGGATTCCGCCAGGGGTAGGCGCTGCTCGCCCAGCAGATCCCACAACCGCTCCCGCTGACCCACCGTGCGGGCCGACACCGCGATGAGATAGCCCTTCTTCAACCAGCCCCGCAACGCCGCCGCCGCCGTCTCCACCACCACGCGGGCCGCCCCCTCCTTCTCCCGGAAAAAATCGGGGGAAGGGGTGAACCCCATGGCCGCCCCCTCGCGACCGGGATACTCCTCTTGAAGCCGCAACCGGCTGAAGGGGGCGAAACGCTTTTCCAACTCGTTGAGCGACAGATAGAGGGAATCCGGGGGGAGGCAGCGGGCGGTGTTTTTTTCGCCGATCAAGGTGCGGTGCTGCTCCAAAATTTCCCGAGCCCGCTCGTCCGCCGCCGCCTGGGCCTCGGGCTCCAGCAAAAAGAGGGTTCCGGCGGGCAGATAGTCGAAAAAGCTCTCCGGCTTTTCGTAGAAAAGGGGCAGATACTGCTCCATCCCCTGAAATTTCTCGCCCTTGGAGAGCGCCTTGTAGAGCGGATCCTCGGAAGAGGCCCCGCCAAAGGCCGAACGATACTGGGTGCGGAAGCGGGCGATGCTCTCCTCGTCCAGGATCACCTCGCACACCGGCAGGGCGTCCAGCCGCCGCAGATGATCCCCGGAACGCTGGCTGCCCGGATCGAAAATCCGCAGGCTCTCCACGTCGTCGCCGAACAGTTCGATGCGCACCGGCTCTTCCCGCCCGGGGGGGAAGAGGTCGATGATTCCGCCCCGCACCGCGAACTCGCCGGGCTCCTCCACCTGGGCGGCGTTGCGATAGCCCGAGGCCGCGAGAAAAGCGCGAAAAGCAGGGAGATTCAGCCGATCCCCCACCGCCACGGCAAAGCCCCGCCGACCCAGCACCTCGCCGGGGATCACCCGCTGCATCAACGACATGGGGGTGGTCAGGACGATGGTGCGGGGATGGCCCTCGTCGTCGGCGCGGGAGACCGGCCCCCCCCGACGCATTTGATTCAAACGGAACAGGGTGTTGAGCCGGTCCGCCACCAGCGGCCCGAAGGGCGAAAGGCGCTCGAAGGGCAGCGTCTCCCAGGCGGGAAAGGACAAAATTTGCGGCGGCGTCGGCAGATGCTTGGTGTAGAAGAGCAACTCCCGCAGCAGCGACTCGGCCCGGGAGGTCTTGCCGCAGACCATCACCAGGGGGGTGGAGCTGTCGCCGCCCAGCAACGCCCCCAGCAACCCCACAGCGCCCCCAGCAACTCCGGAGAGGGGGGCGTGGAAGGCCTTGCTCCGACCGATCAAGGGACGCAAGGGGGTGAGCAGGGACGACAAGGAGGAAGCCGAGGAATCCATGGATTAGGACCAAGTGGTTTGGAAATGGCAACAAGACGCAATCGCGCCGGAAGGCGCTGCGTCGGGTTCGTCAAGACTGTTCGCGGTTTTACGGGAGAGTGGGGGGGTTGTCAAAGGATTTTGGAGAAATGCGGGAAAACCCGGGGAGGAAAGCGCCCGCTTGCCGCCGCGCCGCGCAACGCCGGGACTGGACCGGCGCGGATGGGGCGTATACTGTTTGGCCCAAGATTTCCCTCGCGCGGGCTCCATTGGGTTCACGAGGCGGGGTGGGGGGCGGGTGTTCACATCGGACGGAATATTCTGTTTTTTAGAGGCTTCCATGGCTTTGCAATGCGGCGTCGTCGGACTGCCCAACGTGGGCAAGTCCACCATTTTCAATGCGCTCACCGCCGCCGGGGCGGAGATGGCCAACTACCCCTTCTGCACCATCGAGCCCAACGTGGGCGTGGTGGCCCTTCCCGACGAACGGTTGGATCGGCTGTCGGCCCTGGTCAAGCCGCGTCAAACCCTGCCCACCACCATGGAATTTCTCGATATCGCCGGACTGGTGCGGGGAGCCAGCAAGGGGGAGGGGCTGGGCAATCAATTTCTCGGTCACATCCGCCGGGTGGACGCGGTGGCCCACGTGGTGCGTTGCTTCGACAATCCCGACATCGTCCACGTCCATGGCAAGGTGGACCCGGAAGCCGACATCCAAGTGATCGACACCGAGTTGATGTTGGCCGACCTGGCCGCCGTGGAGAAAAAATACGACGGGGTGATCAAAAAGGCCCGTTCCGGGGACAAAGAGTCCAAGTTTTTCGCCGAAATCTACGAAAAGGTGATCAAGGGGCTCAACAACGGAACCCCGGTGCGACGCCTGGGTTTGAGCCGGGAAGAGCTGGACGGGCTGAAGGATCTCTTTCTGCTCACCGCCAAGCCGGTGCTTTACGTCTGCAATGTGGACGAGAACGCCGCCGCCGCCGCCCTGATTCCGGGCCAACATCCCCTGGTGGATCAAGTGCGGACGCTGGCGGAGCGGGAGGGGGCCGTGGTCGCCCCGGTGTGCGGCAAGATCGAATCGGAAATTTCCGAACTGGGGCCGGATGAGCGGGAGGTATTTCTCGCCGATCTGGGATTGAGCGAGCCGGGACTCAACCGGGTGATTCGCGCCGCTTACCAGTTGCTCGGTCTGATCACCTATTTCACCGTCGGACCCAAGGAGGTGCGGGCCTGGACGGTGCGTCGGGGCGCCCTGGCCCCCGAGGCGGCGGGGGTGATCCACACCGATTTCCAACGAGGATTCATCCGCGCCGAAGTGGTCTCCTTCGACGATTTCATGACCTGCGGCGGCGAACAGCCCGCCCGGGAAAAGGGGCGGTTGCGCCAGGAAGGAAAGAATTACACGGTCAACGATGGCGACGTGATGCACTTCCTGTTCAACGTGTGAGGCCGGAGGATCGTGGGGGGATGAGCCAAGTCGATCCACGTTCCCAGAGGCGACGGTCGCGCCCTTGGGGATGGGCCCTGGCGCTGGGGTGGGGCGTTCTGGCGGCGGGCGGCGGCCCCTCCCTCGCCGGTCCGTCTCCCCCTTGCGTGTTCGATGGGGAAGGCGAGTTGGTCGCGATCACCTTGAGTTTCCCCCCGCCGCGCTACCAACATACCCTCGGCGCCGCCGAAATCAAGAGAATCTCCCCCGAGGCGAATGCCAGAAACACCCTGGTCTTTGGCGAGACCCTGTTGCGCACCTTTCACGAATCCCGTTATCAGTTTTTGATCCGTGAACTTAACGATGGGGCGGTTTGTTCCATGGTCAAAAAGGTGGAACTCACCCTGGGATATCAGGAGCCGGTGGTGCATATCGCCCGGGAGTATCCCCAGGGGGGATGCGAATATTTGGCGATTCTCGATCATGAACACCGTCATATCAACGCCCTTCGCGACGTGGCGGTGCGCTTTGAAGGCAAGATCCGTCGCGAGGTGGAACAGGAGATCCGACGCATTGGCGCGGTGCGCAACCCTCCCGGGGGGCCCAGGGAGTATCTCAAAACCAAGATGGACGCGGTGATTGATCGGCTGATGAGGCAATACAAGGAGGCGGTCAACCAAGCCAACGCCCGGGTGGACGCCCCCGCCAGTCGAGAGAAGGATTTCGCCCAGTGCCGCAACTGGGGGGTGAAGATGAAGGTCAATTGATCGGGATGGAAGGATGCCTCGCTCCATTTGAAAGGGCGGTTGCGTCGACATGGGAAACATTGTAGGGTAACCAATTGAAATGGAGTGTTTTTATTTATTCTGTCGGTTATTTATGGAGGAGCCTGTGGAAAAAGTTATCCAGCGGAGCGGTCGCCTTCTACGGACAGCGTTCTGGGGGGTGTTGTGGGGCTCTTCCGGCCAATGCCAAGGAGAACTCTCCCGAATATAGTAATTACAAATCATTTTTGCACATTGCCAGCTTGAAGAATTTACGCTCGTCATTCCCGCGAAAGCGGGAATCCAGGAAAGCCGATCGGTGAATGGCTCCCTTCAAACAAACGGAAAGAAGGCTTGGTTCCTCGTAGCGATCTCTGCATTTCTCTCCCCCGCCCCCTGGATTCCCGCCTTCGCGGGAATGACGTTTTCGTGGTTGAGGAGTTGGTTGCATAACCCAGGAGCCGCTTGACGACATGCGCGTCGACTTTTCCCGGTGCAAGAACTGGGAGGCGTTTCTCAAGTGAGCGGGGGGCGCAGCACCGCCCGCAAAAAGTTCAGGGCTCCAGTGTAGACGCCCGGATTGCGGCTGGCCCGGGATCCGGCCACGTTGAGGGTGCGGATCCCTTGTTCGTCCAGCCACGCCCGAACCGCCGCCGCATCGGGTTCATCAAGGTTGACGACCATCAAGGGTTTGCCCTGCCTGTTGGCCAGATCGATGGTCAGGGTGACCCCCTTTCCGGGGGGTCCAGAGAGCAACACCAGGGTGGCGTCGGAGTGCCGCACGTTGAGCCGGGTGCGCTCGGGATAGCCGGTGGAGGCGGTCTCTTGCAGGGGGTAACGAGCGGGCAGTTGGCCATCCTCGGCGCGACGACCCCGGGGGCAAAAGCCGCCGCAGGGCAGGCCCAACTCCAGGGCGACGTCCAGGGCCGCCCGATCCACGCCGGTCTGACCGCCGGAGAGAATGGTGAACGGTTGGGCCGGGGGCTCCGGTTCCTCCCAGAGGGAAAGTTGGCGTAAGGGGGCGGGCATGGCGCGAAGACTCCGGAGCGCGTTTGGGGATTATCGTTTGAGAAGGACAAGAGGGTGCCGGTTGGGTGCGGGCGGGCCGAGGCGACCTGCGGCATCCAACGTCAAGCCCCGAAATAAAGTTCCCGGGTTGTTTCCCTCCTTCTTGGACCGGACGGGATTTTTAGAATAAAATTATTGTGAGGCGATGGGGTCTCCGGGTGGGGCGTCGGATCCCGCCGGGACGCCATCGCAACGCGGGGCTCTCGGGGGAGCGGAGCGCCGTGCGGATGACAATTTATTTTGTCGCGGGGGCGTCATGACTGTCAATGATAAAAAATACAGGTTCTTTCCCGTGGCGAGTGCGGGAGAGCCGGGGGTGCGGAACGCCGCGGGCGTCAAGGGAGCGGGGAGCGATTCATGGGCAATGGGGAGCCGTTGATTTTCAGTTGGGGGTTGGACGGCAAGGGCGGGGGGCGGCCCTTGTCCTGGGAGTCGCTGCAAGAGTGGTCGGCGATCAAAAAATTGGCCCCGTGCTGGATTCACTTGGTGCGCCACGCATCGTCAACCCGGGAGTGGCTCAATCATCATTCGGGGTTGGATCGTTTCATCTGCGAGGCGTTGGCCGAGCCGGAGACCCGTCCCCGCTGTCTGTCGCACAAGGATGGGGTGATCCTGTTTTTGCGTGGGGTCAACCTCAACTCCGGCGAGGAGGCCCACGACATGCTGACCCTGCGCCTGTGGGCGGGTGCGGAGGGGCTGGTGACGCTGGTGGGGCGCCGGATGCGCAGTCCGGAGGACATTCACGTGGACTTGCAGCGGGGCCAGGGGCCGAAGGAGCCCGGGGATTTGTTGGTGCTGCTGCTGGAGCGGTTGACCGAACGGATGGCACCGGTCATCGCCACCATGGGGGTGCAAATGGAGGAGTTGGAGCAGGAGACGCTGGTGGAGGAACGGCACCGGGGGGAGCGGAAACGTCAGTTGATGATTCGCAAGCGGTTGGCCCGGCTGCGCATGGCAGCGGTGTCGTTGCGCCGCTATTTGGGGCCGCAACGGGAGGCGCTGAACCGCCTGGCGGCGGAACCCCTCACTTGGCTCACCGACGAGCATCGCCTTCGGCTCAAGGAGTTGGTGGACGACTCCATCCGCCTGATCGAGGATTTGGACGAAATCCGCGACACGGCGGGCATCGTTCAGGACCAGATTAAAAACGACATGTCGGAGACCATGAACACCTTGCTGTACAAGTTGACGTTATTCAACGTGATTTTCATGCCGTTGTCGTTCATCGTGGGATTTTTCGGCAGCAACGTGGGGGGCGTGTTGTGGGGAGGGAACCCCGCCGACCCCACCGGACAGGGATTTCTTAACGAGGGGATGTTGTTGTTTGGGGTGGCGACTTTGGAATTGCTCGCCTTTCGCTGGATGCGGTGGTTGTAGGGGGGCGGGGGGATTGGCATGAGATCGAGACGGCGCGGCAGTTCACCGATGGGGTGGGTTGGGAGATTGGGCGCGGCGGCGATGGGGTGGATGGTGGGGGTCGCCCCCGGATGGGCCTTCGACGAGGCGGCTCTGGCCCGACTGAACAACTCCCGGGAATGTCCGGGGTGCGATTTGCGGCAGGTGACGGTGGTCCGGGCGGACTTTTCCGGGGCGCGGCTGGAAAAGGCGGATCTCACCGGGGCGGTGCTGAAGCGGGCCCGACTCAACGAGGCGGTGTTGACCCACGCCCGGTTGGACAAGGCGATGTTGGAGGGGGCAGTGTTGTTGAAGGCGCAAGCCGAGGGGGCCTCCTTTGTCGAGGCGGACCTGCGAGGGGTCAACGGACGGGGCATGAGGGCTCAGGGGGCGGATTTTTCCCTGGCGCGACTGCAAAAGGCCGACTTTTTCCGGGCGGATCTCTCCCGGGCCAAGTTGGGCGGGGCGGATTTGCAGGGGGCGGATTTCAGCCGCGCCGATCTTTCCGGGGCGGATCTGCTGGGGGCGCGGGTGGAGTGGGCCAATCTGCTTGGGGCCAAGTTGGATGGGGCGGTGTGGATCGATGGTCGGGTCTGCGGGCGGGACTCCCGGGGGGGATGCCTCCCGTCCGACGAGCCGGCGCCGCCCGTCCCTCCCAGCCATTGAGGCGGGCGAGGGGGAGGCTTACGGAGCGCGGACCCTTGAATGGGACTGCGGCTTGATTCTGGCCCTGGCCCTGTCGGGATACGCCTCCCACGCCCCCGAAACCTGGCCCGACGCCCCCCCGCCCCATGGGCGGCAACAGCGAACAGGCGGCGGAACGACGGGTCATGGACCCCTACCGCTTCACCTTCCAGCGCCCCCTGGGGGATCCCCGCTGCCCCGGCTTCAGCGGCCGCGGACACATCGACTGGTAACGGAATCGCGATCATGATAGATAGGGACATTGGACCTCGCCATGGGCCGAAAAGCCCACCAACAAGCGCCAGGGGGACGGATTGATGTCGAAGCGGAAAGAACCGGAAGGAATCCGTTTGCAGCGCCTTGAAATTACGAACTTCAAGGCCATCGACCATCTCATTCTGGATTTCCCTCCCCCTCGCATGGACACCGATCCCGATATCATGGTCTTGGGCAGCAAAAATGGGGTTGGGAAGACATCCATTCTGGAATCATGCGTTCTTCTACAATTAGCTGCCCGAAGCAGCGAGAAGGCGCTCCGTTCTGTTGATTTCGTGGAAAGGCCCATTAGTATACCGGAGGTATTTATTCGTTCAGGAAAAATTAAGGCAGTGATTCGTGGTGAATTTGGTATTAATGGCCAAAATGCCCCGATTACATTAACTTTGGAGAGATCTGGCTTAATCAAAATCGATCCTGACCACCAACTTTTCAAGAAAGTTAGTTCGGCCCCACGCTTCGACGAAATGGATTCATTAGAAAAATTGTCATCCTTTGTCTCTGGCAATTCTGTCGAACCAATCATTATTGAGCCGATGGTTTATTTTCACAGTTACCGCAAGGTACAGGAAGGAAACCCCGAACTTGGCATGATGGTGGATCCGGAAAGAGTTTACCGTCGCATGGCGTTTCAGCGGATGCGTCGGCCTGGTGGAGAGGGACGCGTCATCAGTCTTTTCAAGCTGCAAATACTTCGCGCCATGATGGGCCAGGCGAACCTCTTTGAGGGGTTGGACGACGCCCCGGAGGAACCTAATGATCCAAGAAACACTCTTCCTACACTAAATGGGTTAATCGAGCGATATGCTGGAGGAACGATTGAAAGGCTCCGCCCTTCTCCCGATAATACCGTTGAGTTTCGCATTAAACCAAAGTCTGGAGGCGAATCGTACTCTTTCGACGGATTGAGTTCCGGACAGAAAGAGATCATCTCCACTCTCTTCCTGATTTGGCATTATACTCGAAAGAAACCCGGCATCGTCCTCATCGACGAACCGGAATTGCACCTGAACGCGGAGTGGCATCGGGATTTCGTCCGACAGGTGTTTCAACTGGCGCCGGACAATCAATACATCCTCGCCACTCATTCGGAGGACATTTTCGCCTCGGTGGACGAGGATCGTCGGCTGATGCTGAGCCAAAGCGCGGACCCCGCCCCATGATCGCCGTCCAGAAAGGCGGCGCCTCGGAAGAGGTCCGGCAGAAAGCGAAACATCGTCTGTTCGTCGAGGGCAAGGGCGACAGGGCGCTGGATCCCCAGGTTCTGGGTGCCCTCCTGCCGATGATTACCATTGAACCCCTCGGTCCCTGCTTTTCCATCCGCAATGTCGCCCAGGCGTTGGCCTCGGTCCATCCGAATGATTATTTTCTGGCGGATCGGGATGAATGGGATGAAGAGACCGTGGAAAAATCCTGGCGCAACTTCCCGGATCCAGATCAATCCAATCTCCTCATCTGGCGTAAGCGGGAGTTGGAAAACTATTTCATCGATCCGGAATATCTCTCAAAATCAAAGTTTATCAAAGGAAATATCGGGATCGCGGGATTGAGCCAGGCCATCGAGAAAGCCGCTCATCCCCGGTTGTTCCTGGACGTGGCCAATCAAGTGGTGATGGGCCTGCGCAAACGTCAGCAGTGGGATTGGGTGCATAAGTTCACTCAGCCGGAGGCCTTCCCCAACGCCGAGGCCGCCCTGGAGCAATTGCTCAACGCCCCGGAGTGGAAACAACGAACGGATGAAGTCCGGGAATCCCTGACGCCTTCCAACCTCCAATCCCTTTTCGACCAAACCCTTGCGGAATTTTCCGGGGGCGTCATTCCCCTGAAAACAGGCCATGGCGCATGGCGGGATCTGATGGGCGGCAAGGAGATTTTCCACGCCATCCTGCAACGCTATTTCCGCGTGGTGGACAACCAAGGCAACGTGTTGCAAGGGCCGCAACAACGGCGGGAGGTGATCAAGGATCTGCTGGCGCGCCCCTTGGCAGAACAACCCACGGATTTTCAGGAGCTTCACCGCCTGATCGAGACCCGAATCCGAGTTGGATGACGGGGGCCGATCCCGCCCCCGCGCTCACCCCGTCGCGCCCATCCGCAACCGTTCGGCGATGCGCCGGATGGGGTGGGTCCAATCCCCGGGGGAGGACTGACGAAAAAGGCGCAACGTGGGGTGCCATCCGGCGCTGTCGCCGGTCAGGCCCCAGCGCCAGTCGGGGGCGAAGGGGAGCAACACCCACCCCTCCTTTACCATCGCTCCGGCGAGGTGGGCCAGGGCGGTGTCGATGGTGACGACCAGATCCAGCGACTCCAGGGCCGCCGCCGTGTCGGAAAACTCCCGCAGTTCGCCGCTCCAATCCACCAGCCGCATCCCCGGCGGGGGATCGGCGGCCTGATCCGCCCCCTCCCCCTGTTGCAGACTGACGAAGAGCGCCCCCGGAGCCGCTTGCGCCAGGGGGGCCAACTCCGCCAAACGGCAGGAGCGGCGGCGGGCCGGATCCCGACCGTGCAGGGCGGTTCCCTGCCAGCTCAACCCCACGACCAACCCCGCCCCGCCCCCGTCCCGCAGACGACGCTCCCGCCAGGGAGGAAGCAAATCTGGATCGGCCCGAAGGTAGGGGATGGGGGCGGGAATGGCCGCCGCCGACACCCCCAGGATTCCCGGCAGGGAGGCCAGGGGAAGCCAGGCGTCGCACCCCGCCGCCCCCGCCGCGACGCTCTCGGCCAGATGGTTCCGGGAGAGGGCGGCCACCTCGTCGGCGACCTGATTAAAGGCCAGCAGCTCCATCAACTCTGGGGCGCAGAGCAGCCGCAGCCGCATCCCCGCCGCCCGCAATCCGGGGAGGAAGCGGACGAATTGCAGGGTGTCGCCGTAGCCCTGCTCCCCCACCAGCAGCAGCCGCGCCCCAGGGACGACCTCCCCCCGCCAGCGGGGCAGCCCCGGCGGAACCCCGGCCAGATAGGCCCGCATCATCGGCAGCTCCAACCGCCGCTCGTAGGCCGCCCACCCCTCGGGATAGCGTCCGGCCAGCAGCAGGGTTTGGGCCAGATTGACCCACCCCTCCACCTCCCCCGGGAGCAGCGCCGTCGCCCGACGCAACGCCTCCTCCGCCTCCTCCAGCCGCCCCTGGGTTTTGCGGATCAGCCCCAGATTGTTCCACGCCCCCCAATGTTCCGGCTGCCGGGCGATCCCCTCCTCGTAACAGGCGGCGGCCTCCTCCGCCGCCCCCGTTTCCACCGCCAGATCCCCCAGCACCACCCAGGGCTCCGCCGCCTCGGGCAGCCGCCGGGCGGCCTCCCGCGCCCGCTCCCGGGCCGGTTCGCTCCGCCCCTGCTGTTGCAGCACCCGGGCCAGGGCCAGATGAAACTCCCCCTCCGCCGGCGCGGCGGCGATGGCCCGGGCCAGATGGGCGGCGGCCCCCTGGACATGCCCCCGGGCCAGGAGGATCAATCCCCGCAAATGCAACACGTGGGGATGCCCCGGATGCGCCTCCAGCAGCGTCCGGGCTTCCGCCTCCGCCCCGTCGACCTCCCCCGCCCGCAGCCGCGCCGCCGCGTGTCGCAGCTGTTCCGCCAGAGGGGTCATGGGTTCCGTCGTCATCGATTTTTCCGTGATAAAACATTGTCCAGGCGTCCCCTCTCCCCCCAGGAGAGGGACAGGGTGAGGAAACCCCGAAGCGCACGGGATGCCCGGTCTTCGGTTTCATGCCCCAGGGTAACGCCCAACGCCATGACCGTTAAGAATATTTTATCTTGGAGTGGAGAAAGGCACCCGTCGCGCCGATGAAAGGATAGAAGATTTTCCGCCCCGATCAACCATTGAGGGACGAAGGGGGCGAAAGAGAATTTTCCACGACGCCGGTGGACGATGGGCCGGGCGGCGTGGTCCAATGGAAAAGCTCCCCCCTCCCCTCCGGCTCGACGCTTTTCGCGGGTTGTTCCATGACTCCTGACGCCCCCCTTCCCCCTCCGGTCGCCGACGCCGAAGCCTCCCAGACCCCCTCGCGGAGCGGGCGCATCGCGCCGCATTTCGAGGCGTTTCAAAATCCGGTGAAAATATTTCACCACGGGGAGCGGCTGCTGGAGTTGGCTACCACGGGGGACGCCCGCCCCCTCCATCTCACCCTGGGGCTGACCAACTACTGCAACCACAAGTGCCCCTGGTGCTACATCAACTGGCATCAGGCGGGACGGGGTCCGGCCCGGCCCGGCGAGGCCCCCGCCCCGCTGCGCAAGCCGATCAACGCCGATGAACGGGTGATCGAGGCGGTGGGCGAGGCCCGGGCCATGGGGCTGAAGGCCCTGACCATCGTCGGCGACGGCGAACCGCTGCTCCACCCCCGCATCGTTGAGATTTTGCGCCAACTGGCGGGCTTCGGCCTGGACGTGGGGATCTTCACCAATCTCGGGATCCCCCGTCCAGAGATTCTGGAAGCCCTGGTGGAGAGCTGCTTTTTCGTGCGGGGCAGCCTGGACGCCGCCCGCCCCGAAACCCATCAACGGCTCCACGGCTGCGACGACTTCGCCCTGGTGGTGGACAATCTCCGACGGCTGGTGCGGTTGCGGGGGTCCAAGCCCTTTCCCATCCTGGGGGTGCAGTACGTGGCCAACCAGTGGAACGTCGCCGATCTCCCTTTCGCCGCCGCCTTTTTCCGGGATTTGGGGCTGGATTATCTCTCCATCAAACCGGCCTACCGCAACGTCCTCAACCCCGACCATCCGGAAAACACCCTCGCCCTGGCGGAGGCCTTTCCCCTGATGGAACAGGCCCGGGCGATGGCCACCGACCATTTCGCGGTCTACGCCAAGTTTCCCCAGTTCGCCGAGGTGTTGGAACATCGGACCAACGATGGGCGTTATTATCAACGTTGCCTGGCCACCCCCCTGTCGCCCTATCTCGACGAGGACGGGGCGGTGGAGATGTGCGGCAATCTGAAGGGGCGGGGCTTCACCCTGGGCAACGTTCATGAGGCCTCCTTCGGCGAAATCTGGTCCTCCCCGCGGCGGCGGGAGCGTCTGGCGCGGATCGATCTGCATCAGTGCCCGGCGGGGTGTCGGTTGGATCCGCTGAACAAGGTGCTGTGGGACGCCTTTTATCCCGAACGGCGGGTGATCCATCCCAATTTTGTCTAACCCCAACCCGGATCGCCCATGATCATCGTCGGACTGCACAATACCGGCATTCTCAGTTCCGCCGCCGTGGTGGTGGATGGCGTGTTGCGCGCCGGCATGGCCGAGGAGCGGCTGGACCGGCGCAAGCACAGCAAATATTTTCCCCTTCAGGCCATCGAGGCCAGCCTGAAACAGGTGGGGGCGACCCTCGACGCGGTGGACCACTTCGCCGTGGGCTGGAACCCGGCCATCAACATCGGCTCCCGGCTGCGGGCGGGATTTTCCGAGTGGCCCGCCTTTCCCGGGGCGCGATTTTACGCCAACCCCAACCATCTGCTGCCCCGTCTGGCCCCCTTCGCCCACCAAGAGACGGAACAAGCCTTTTTCGCCGCCGACGGGGGGAGCAAACGGATCCACTACGTCAACCACCACCTGGCCCACGCCGCCAACGCCTTTTTTCTCTCCCCCTTCGACGAAGCGGCCCTCCTCTCCTGCGACGGCTACGGCGAGCGGGCCTCCCTGGTCTGGGCGGTGGGACGGGGGGAGCGGATCGAAATCCTGCGCGAGGTCCATTTTCCCCACTCCATGGGCTCGTTTTATTCGGCCCTCACCCAGTTTCTCGGCTTTCGCCCCGACCACGACGAATGGAAGATGATGGGGGCGGCGGCCTACGGCGACGCGGAACGATTTCTGCCGGTGATGCGGGAGGCGGCCCCCTTCGATGACGAGGGGACGCCCCATCTCAACTTCGACTATTTCCAGCATTACGACTTCGACGCCGCCACCCTCTTCACCCCCCGGCTGGCGGAACGGCTGGGGCCGCCCCGCCTCCCCGACGCCCCCCTGGAGCCCCGTCATTTCGCTATCGCGGCGGCGGCGCAACGGTGGATGGAGCAGTTCCTGGCCGCCTCCGTCGCGGCGCTGCATCGTCGCACCGGACTGAACCGTCTCTGCCTCACCGGCGGGGTGATGATGAACTGCGTGGCCAATGGCCAGATCGCCCAGCGCGGCCCCTTCGACGAGGTCTACATTCCCTACGCCCCCGACGACAGCGGCAACAGCCTCGGGGCGGCGCTGTGGACCCACGCCCGGGTCACCGGTCAGCGTCCCCGGCCGGAAACCTTCCCCGCCTCCCCCCGCCTGGGTCGGGCCTACGACGACGCGGCCCTCGCGGTCGCCCTGAACAACTGGAAAATTGCCCATCGCCCCGTCGCCGACCCCGCCGGAGAGGCGGCCCGGCTGTTGGCCCAGGGGAAAATCCTGGGCTGGTTCCAGGGGCGCATGGAGTTCGGGCAACGGGCCTTGGGGGGGCGCTCCATCCTCGCCGATCCCCGGGATCCGGGCATGAAGGCGCGGATCAACGGCGCGGTCAAATATCGCGAATCCTTCCGCCCCTTCGCCCCGGTGTTGCCGGTGGAGCGGTTGGGGGACTATTTCACCCTGGACTGCCCCCTGATCGTCCCCTACATGGAAAAAACCCTGGCCATCCGTCCAGAGCGCCGGGAGGAGATCCCCGCCGTGGTCCACGCCGATGGAACCGGGCGGGTGCAGACCGTGGACGCCGCCGCCGATCCCCTGCTCCACGCCCTGCTCCTCGCCTTCGAGAGGCTTACCGGAACCCCGGTGCTGCTCAACACCTCGCTCAACCTCAACCACGAACCCATGGTCGAATCCCCGGCGGACGCCATTCGCGCCTTTTACACCTCGGGGATGGACGCCTTGCTCCTGGGCGGCTTTCTGGTGGAAAAACAGCCATGATCCCCCCGGAATTTTTTACCTTTCCCCATCAGGAGGAGGAAGAGGCGCGGCGTTGGTTGGCCTCGGAGGTACGCGCCCACTGGGCGATCCTCGACGCCGAATCCGCCGCCGAAGGACTGGAAAACGCCCTCGCCCTGCGCCCCTTGCTCCACCGCCCCGCCGCCTTGGCGTGGCAAGGGCTGGGTCCGGGAGGGGCGCGGTTGCATCAGCGGTTGCTGGAACGCCATCCCCAATGGCGCATCACCCGTTTCCTCGACGATCCCGCCGTGGGCAACGCCCCCGACGCCCTGGCCCGGCTTCCGCACGAGGCCCCCGACGGGGTGATCCTGACCCACGACGCCCCCCGGTGGCGGGACAAACTGCTGGACGCGGGCCTTCCGACGGAAAAAATTTTCGCCCCCTTTCAAGACCCCGCCGTGGAACAGGCGGCCCACGCCCGCCGCCAGGCCGAGGCCGAACGCTTCGCCCAATCCCTGGACGCCGCCGCCGGATCTCCCCTGCTGCTCTTCGTCGTCGCCCAGCGGGGCAACGCCCCGACGGTGGAATTTCTCGTCGAAACCCTCCGCGCCGCCCACCCCGAATGGCGGCTCGCCGCCCTCTATCTGATCAACGAACCGCCCCCCGGACTCTACCATCACGCCCTGTTCTGCCACGGCTCGCTCCAGGTGATGAGCCGCGTCCTGCATCGGGTTCCGCCCTGCCGGATTTATGTTCAGGGCCATTTCCGATGGCTGTTTCTTAGCCAGATGGTCAAGGCGTTGCGGCCCGATCTTCCTGTGATTCATGAAGTCTATGACTGGTTCAGCGCCTTCCTGGAACATCCCGAGGAGGCCCTCGCCGAGGGGTTGTGGCCCCGGGGGGCGGTCCAGGCCCTGATGGCCTCAGAGCGGTTCATCCTCGACCATTTGCAGGGGGTGATCGTCAAGGACGGGAGCCCCCATCTCGACCGACTCCTGGGATCGGCCCGGGCCCCCTCGGCCCGCCTCCTCCCCTCGCCCCCCCGCCGCATGATGCTCCCCCCAAGGGAATCCCCGGCTCCGAAAAAATCCCGTCTGGTCTATGCCGGACGGGTCAACCCCTCCACCGTCTCCCCCGCCTTTTTCGGCGACTCCATCATTCTCCCCTTGATGGCCCAACTGGTGGAGCAGGGGTTTCCCGTCACCCTGTTCAACTCCCCCATGTTCCCCGCCCCCCACATCCGCCTTTTGTATGATGATTATCATCAACTGGCCCGCGAGAACCCCCTCTTCCGTTTCGCCCAGGGGATGCCCTTCGAGCCCCTGCTGTCGGTGATGCGAGAGGGGTTTGATTTCGGCCTGATGCTTTTCAACTTTCAGCCGGGGTTGCGGGTGGGAAGGGCCCATCTGCAAGGGACCATGGCCAGCAAGTTGTTCACCTATCTCGCCGCCGGGCTGCCGGTGTTGGCGAGCGTCGAAAATTCCGCCATGGCCCGTCTGGTGGAACAACACGGCCTCGGCGCGGCGCTGACCATGGACGATATTCCCCGCCTGGACGCCTTGCTCGGCCATCACGATCCGGACGCCCTCCGGCAAAACGTCCGCCGGGCGCAACAAAGCCTCTGCTTCGAGGAAAACTGCCGGGAGGCCATTCGTCTGCTGATTGGTTGAATGCTGGCCATGGTATAGTCGTTCCATTTGAGATTGGCGCATCATGAGCTTGAAGGAGCAAGGAACTCATTCCAAAAAATAAACCGTCATTCCCGCGAAAGCGGGAATCCAGCCGTTAATTCCATGCGCCTTACCCCATCACCACGACAAAACAGCCCCCCCATAATACCGAGATATTCTAAACAAAATAAAATACAATCAACTTGTTATAGTTGTTCCAATTCAGAATTGCACATCAGGTCAAACGGCGCATGGTGGTGCAACCAACTTTAAACGACGAAAACGTCATTCCCGCGAAGGCGGGAATCCAGCGACTTTAAAGGTGTCTGGGACACGCGCAATGACGCATCAATCGACTATGAAATCATGTTGATACAAACATTTTACGCGCTCTATGGTTCTAAAAGTCACTGGATTCCCGCTTTCGCGGGAATGACGGTTCATTTTGGGCATGGGTTCCTTGCATCTGCAATCTCCGCATGTATAAATTTAAATTGAAACTGCCATATAGCAATTCCAAATAAGTTTCGCACATTGCCAGCTAAAGAATTGACGCTCGTCATTCCGCGAAAGCGGGAATCCAGGAAAGCCGATAGGGGAATGGCTCCCTTAAAACAAACGGAAAGGGGGCTTGGTTCCTCGGAGCGATCTCTGCATTTCCCTCCCCCGCCCCTGGATTCCCGCCTTCGCGGGAATGACGGTTCAATCGTGTGGTCGCCTTACTTACGTTTGGATTAGTATAGCAGTTCCATTTTAAAATTGCACATATTGTCAAGCGGCACCTGGGTTATGCAACCCACTGCCCAACCACGAAAACGTCATTCCCGCGAAAGCGGGAATCCAGGGGGCGGGGGCGGGAAATGCAGAGGTCGCTCCGAGGAATCAAGCCCTTTTTCCGTTTGTTTGAAGGGAGCCATTCATCCATGGGCTTTCCTGGATTCCCGCCTTCGCGGGAATGACGATCTATTTTTGGAATGAGTTCCTCGCGCCCTCACGTTCCTGGTGTACATAACTGAAATGGAATGACTCCATCCGATGAAAGGGGTGCGCGGATCCAGGCCCGGTCATCCCCGCACAGCAGGCGCAAAGGGATAAAAAATTCCCGGGGGTTCCCCGGTCCCGCCGGGACGAACCCCTCAGAAGTCCGAGCCGTCGCTCCGCTCCGGCCCCGCCGTCTCTCGCTCGATCAACGCCCGATTGTAGGCGCGAATCACGTCGTTGTTGGAAATCACCCCCACCACCCGCAGGGAATCCTCCTTGGAAACCACCGGCAACTGCTCCACATTGCCCGCCCCCATCCGTTTGAACGCCTCGTACAGATTGTCCTCCGGCGTCACCGTGATCAACTCCCGGGTGGCGATGTCCCGCACCAGGACCAGATCCTCCATCCCCTCCTCGAAGGCCACCCCCCGGATGTCCTGAAACGATACGATGCCCTTGAGCCGCCCATCCTCGCCGGTGACGAGAAAATCATCCACCGGCGAAAGGGTCATGAGCTGCTTCAAGCCGCGCAACGAAAGGGTGTCCCGGGCCAGCGTGTAATCGGTGCGCATGATCGATCCGACGGAGATGGAGCGCAACAACCCCGACTCCTTGCCCGACCACAAATCGATGTTCTTGCGCCGCAACGCCCGGGTGTAAATGGAGTCGCCATACACCTGGCTGTTGAGCAGCGAGGCGACGATGGTGGCCACCATCAGGGCCAACATGATGCGATAGTCGCCGGTCAACTCGAAGAGGATGAGGATGGATGCGATGGGCGCCCCCAATACGCAGGCCGCCATGGCCGCCATGCCCACCATGGCGTAGGCCCCGGGTCCAGCGGAAAGGGAGGGAAACAGCCCGTGAACCAACGATCCGAACGCCCCCCCCACCATCGCCCCGAGAAATAGCGACGGGGTGAAAACCCCTCCGGAGTAACCGCTGCCCAGGGTGATGGCCGTGCCGATCAACTTCACCGCCACCAGGGTGAGAAGAAACGGCCCCGAAAGCTCTTCCAGCAGGGCGGCGTTCATCACGTCGTAGCCCACCCCCATCACCTGGGGAAAGATCAGGGCGATCCCCCCCAACAGCACCCCGCCAAACACCGGCCGCATGTAGATGGGAACCGGCAGCTTTTTGAACAGATCCTCGGCGGTGAACAGAGTGATCATGAAGAGGGTTCCCACCAGGCCGCAGAGCAGCCCGAGCAGGACGAAGGCGGGGATCTCCCACACCGACACCAAGGTATAGTGCGGAACGATGAAGGCGGGAAAATCCCCCAAATGGACCCGCGCCACCACCGTGGCGATGACCGACGACAAGACGATGGGAGAGAAAGTGGCCAGGCCGTAATCGGCCAAAATGACCTCCAGGGCGAACATCACCCCGGCGATGGGGGCGTTGAACGACGCCGCGATGCCCGCCGCCGCGCCGCACCCCACCAAGGTGCGCATGTGCTTGGTGGACATGTGCAGCTTCTGCCCGGCCCACGAGGCGATGGTGGCCCCAATGAAAATCACCGGCCCCTCGCGCCCCACCGAGGCCCCGCTGCCGATGGAGAGGGAGGAGGCGATCATCTTGCCGAGACCATCCCGCAAATCCAGCCGCCCGCCGTTGAGGGCGACGCTGGCCATCACCTCCGGAACCCCATGACCCCGCGACGTGGGAAAGAAAAAGTGGACCAGCGGCCCCACGATCAGACCGCCCAGCATCACCATGCCCATCACCCGCCATCCCGGCAAGTCGCCGACGATGGCCGCCACGTTCTCCCCCCCCGCCCCCATGAAGAGGGTTTGGAACAACTCGATCAGATAGCGGAAGAAAATCGCCCCGTACCCCACCAGCAGGCCGATCACCACCGCGATCACCGACAGGGTGACGTGTTCGTTGACCCCCAGCTTTTTTAGCGCATGGCTCATGGATAACTTCAGAAATTCCGGTGGAAAGCCGATGAATAGATCATGTCCAGAAGTGTACCCCGCCCAGACCAGCCCCTCAACCGACGGCGACCCGAATCGTGAGAGGGGGGAAAGCCTCGGTGGGGCATCCGCAAGAGACAGACCCGACGTTCCCCCTGGGAGAACTCCCATGATCATCAAAAACAGCGCCGTCGCCCTCGCCAGCCGCCGCGCCATGACCGTGCAATATTCCCGGCGGGAGGCGCTGGAAATGTGGGTGGGCGACCGCTCGCCAACGCAACCTGCGACCTCCAACGTCAACGCCAGTTCTCCCCCGGCCCCGCGAGATCGGGTGGAGATCTCCGCCAGCGCGGTCCGCATGGCGGCGGAACGGTTTCAGGCCAAGCAGGAGGCCCTGCAACAGGCCAAGGAGACGACCCGGGAAGCGCTGCGCGACGCGCTTCAGCCGGAGAAAGGCGAGGGCAAGGGGCGTGGGCGTCGCTCCACCGGCGTGAACGACGCCGACGAAAAGGAGGGGCTCCAGAATCCCGCCTCGCTGATGGACGAATTGGAATTGAACCTGCTCCGGCTGCTGATGCGCACCATCTTCGGGCGGCGGGGCGAGGAGAAGATGCGCGACCCCACCGAGGATCCCCTCAACCGGGAGGCGATGGAGCAGGCCGCCTCCGACGCCAACGCCACGGCGGCGGCGATTCAGCAGGCCCACGCCGCAGGTCAGGCCACCGCCGCCGCGCCCGAGTCGGAGGCCGCGCCCCAGGAGCCGGCGGGGTGGGGATTGGTCTATGATTATCAAGAGAGCTACCTGGAGGCGGAACATCTCTCCTTCTCCGCCACCGGCGTGGTGCAAACGGCGGACGGCCAGCAAATCGCCTTCGAGACCCAGCTTTCCATGAGCCGGGTGTACATGGAAAATCACGAAGTCCATCTTCGGGCGGGGGACGCCGTTCTCAAGGATCCCCTGGTGATCAATTTCGCTGGAACCGCCGCCCAGTTGAGCAAAACCCGCTTCGACTTCGACCTGGACGCCGACGGTCAAACCGACAAGGTCGCCCTGGCCACCGGCGGCAGCGCCTTCCTGGCCCTGGACAAAAACGGCGATGGTCAAGTCAACGACGGCTCCGAATTGTTCGGGCCGCGCAGCGGTGATGGCTTCGCCGACCTGCGGGTCCACGACCAGGACAACAACGGCTGGATCGACGAGGCGGACCCGGTCTTCCGCAACCTTCGCCTGTGGAACCGCGACGAGGCGGGAAATGATCGGGTGATGACCCTCCAGGATCAGGGCATCGGGGCCATCCATCTCGGCGCGGCCCAGGCGGCCTTCAGTTTGAAGGACGACCACAACCTGCTCGTCGGTCAGGCGCGGCAGGCCGGGGTGTTCCTCCGGGACAACGGGGCGGCGGGGACCGTGCAGCAGATCGATCTGGCGGTGTGATCCAGCCCCTTCTCCCCGGAGGGGCGACGCGCGGTCGGCTTCGTCGCCCCTCCCCGCCGACTTCCGGTTCGTCACGCCCCTTCGCAACCCGCCGCATGACCCGAAAATCCTTCGCCGGAGCGCCCGCCTCACTAACGGGCATGACGGTCCACGTCACCCCGGAGCATGAAAGAGTCAAGGGCCTCTTCATCCTGCCCCTGCTCCCCTCACCCTGGCCCTCTCCCGGGGGGAGAGGGGACGTCTGGATGAGGTTCTTTCACGGTAAAAGCAGCGCCGAAAAATCAATGGGGGATCGGCTTCCATCCGGGGTGGTCGAAGTGACGGGCGTAGTCGTTCAGCGCCTGGAGAAGGGTCACGGCCCCGGCGGCGGGATCCTCCTTCCCCCGCAACGACCCTATTCCCCCCAGGATGCGCTCCAACACCTGGTGCGCCTGAGCGTCGACCTCGGGGGGGAGCTGGCAATTCTTGACCATGAAATCGACCTGCTCCTGCGCCTTGTCGGCCAGGGAGGCGTATTGCCCGCCGGTGTAGCTCCCGGCATGAATGCCGGGCAGGGCGTCGGTCAGGGCGTCGCGAATCGCCGCCATGCCCTGGCGCAGGGGGGCGTCGGTCGGCCAGGGCTTGCCGTGGTTCAGGGTCAGTCCGACGGGGGCGGCGTGACCTGCGTGTTCATGCCCCTCGGCAGCCCAGGCCAGGTTCGCCGAACCGACCATCACCCACGCCATCCATCCCAAGCGCAACATCACGATCTTCCACGACATGAACCGAGCTCCTCGCTGAACAGGGAAAAAGTGGGGGACATTCGGAACAAGGGCGCCATGAAACCCGCGCCCCAGGACGATCGATCCAACGCCAGCCGGAACCATTCCGCGGGCAATCATGCGACCCGAAGCTCCATGAGGTCCAAGTCCAAAGAGCCATCGCCAGCGGATGGAACGAAAAACGTCCCATCCGCTTGAAAATCCGGTCGCCTTTGGCGACGATTGGGCGCGCTACGCCACGAACCGGCAGGAAAGCCGTTTCGGAATCACGCCGTGAGCCCGCGGGGGGAGGGCCAGGGAGGGCCCGAATCAGCTTCCCCCCACCCCCCCCTTCACCTTTTTCTGCGAATAGAGTCATTCCATTTCAGATTGGCGCATTGGAAGATTGATGGAGCAAGGAACTCATTCCCCAAAATAGACCGTCATTCCCGCGAAAGCGGGAATCCAGGAAAGCCAATATG
>JADGAP010000005.1:43605-48918 GCA_015231965.1 Magnetococcales bacterium
CGCGGGAATGACGATGGTGTGTTTGAAAAAATTGGTTGCATCCCCTGACGCCGCTAGAGGTCATGCGCCATTTTTAATCGGAACATCTATAAAAGCACTTCTCATCTCTAATGAACCATTCGGGTTGAATCGGAACCACGATGAAAAAGCACCGCCGCCGGGATTCGTCTCGCATCCCGGCGGCGGTGGTTCCACGCTTGACGCTTCGTCTCCCTGGCGAGGGAAGGTCACTCCCCCTCGTCACGGGAGCAGGTGTTGGTCCCAAAAATGACGCACGAGTTGGTGTTCATCAGGGCGTAGATCGGGCAATAGCGCAAGACGGCGGTGAGCAGCGGATAGAGCCCGATCCAGCCCAGCCAAAAATCGGGATGGAAGGGGACGATGGAGATCAACATGAATCCCGCCACTGCCCGCAACGCCCGGTCGATGCTGCCCATATTGCCCCGGACCACCTCACGGGCGAGCAGGGCGCCTCCCTCGGTGATGCTCATACCAGCTCCTCGCAATCTGGGGGTGAACGTTTCCGTAAGGATTCCTTCGGCATGGTACGTCATGGCGCGGAGGAACCCCACCCAAAAACCGCGCCCCCAGTCGTTAAACCGGGGGCGCGGCGGGATTGCGGCTCCTCCCCGTGGGGAGGAAGCCGCGGCGGCGGCTTGTGAACGCCCCTTAGCTCTCTTTCACCCCACAGGTGTCAATGCCCAGCAGGGTGTAAAAGGGGCAGAAGCTGATGAGGCCGGTGAGCAAGGGAACCACTCCGATCCACCCCCAGGCGGTTTGTGGTCCAACAAAAACCATGGCTATTAAAGCCAAGCCCGCCGCGATGCGCAGAACACGGTCGATTCCTCCGACATTGGCCTTCATCTTGCTCTCCTTGCTCGTATTTTTACAGCAAATAGTAAAAATTCCAGGGATGATGGGGCCTTCCATGGCCCTCGATGCGGCGCATCCTTCGCCTCCTTCTTGACTAATTAGAGACGGGGGCTTCGGGAAGGGTTCCACGAGGGATTCATTTTTTTTGTGGAATGGCGGGCAGGGGGCGTGAATCATGATCCTTCCTCCCACAATCATCGATGTCAGGATGGGCCATCCATCCCAGGAAAAACCTCGGTGGGGAGGGGGACGGAGAAGAGAAAAGGAAGGAGAGCCGCCGACCGGAACCGTGCGCCCATGAAGATCCCGCCCCTCTCTGCGTTCCTATCTTCCGCCCATGCGATAGCCCCGGGGATCAAACTCCACCCGCTGGAATCCGGTCTCCAGAATGCGCTGGGTCAGGCGGGTTTTCAGGCAGACATTGTCCAACCGCCCCAACTCGTCGAGGCCCAACTCCACCCGGGCCAACGCGCCGTGGTAGCGCACCCGGAAGACGCGAAACTTGTGTTCCCGCAAGACCTCCTCGGCCAACTCCACCTGACGCAACCGCGCCGCGTCGATCACCGTGAAGGTGGGAAAACGGGAGGACAAACAGGCGAAGGCCGGCTTGTCCGCCGTCGGCAACCCCAAGGCCCGGGAGAGTTCCCGCACCGCCGCCTTGTTCATCCCCGCCTCCAGCAACGGGGCGTGAATCCCCATCCGCCGCGCCGCTTCCATGCCGGGGCGGATGTCCAGGAGATCGTCGGCGTTGGCCCCGTAGGCGATGGACCAGCGGGAGGGCTCCGGCAGTTTGTCGATCATCGCGCGACCCAGGGTGAACAACGCGCTCTTGCAGTGAAAACAGCGGTCTGGACCGTTGGCGGCGAATTCCGGATGGTCCAACTCCCGGGTTTCCCGGAGGATGAGTCGAACCCCGAGACGCCGCGCCAGGGCTTCCGCCTCCTGGCGTTCGCTGGCGGGAAGGGTGGGAGAGAGGGCGGTCAACCCCAACACCCGCTCGACGCCCAACACCGCCGCCGCCGCCGCCAACAGGCAGGTGGAGTCCACCCCGCCGGAAAAAGCCGTGAGTAAATGGTCGAATCGTTGCAGAACCAGCCGCAACGGTTCGGGAATGCGGGAGGGATTCATGGTCTGGAGGCTGCCATCGCGGTGAAAAAGCAGGGAATGGGGCGGGATGTGAAAGGGGCATTTCCCGTGGCTCCCGGAAATGTGTATGCTATCATGTTTTGATCCAACGAAAAAACAAGGTCGCACACCGAACCATGAACTGGCTCACCAGCGTTTTCAAGCCCAAGATCAAGGCCACCCCCGCCCGGCGATCCGCCCAGACCCCCGAAGGTCTGTGGATCAAATGCCCCGGATGCGGTCAAACCCTCTTTCACAAAGAGCTGGAACGCAATCTCCACGTCTGTCCGCGCTGCCGTCACCACTTCCGCATCTCGGCTTTGCAGCGTATCGAGATCATCATGGACGAGGAGGGTCGGGAAGAACTCTACCCCGATTGGGTCGCGGGGGATCCTTTGAAATTCAAGGATCTCAAACGCTACCGCGACCGCCTGAAGGACGCCCAGAAAAATACCGGCCTCGGCGACGCCGCCCGCCTGTTCAAGGGGAGCATCCTGGGCGTTCCGGCGGTGGTTTCGGCCTTCGATTTTGACTTTCTCGGCGGATCCATGGGTTCGGTGGTGGGGGCCAAGGTGGCCCATGGGGCCCTGGAGGCGGTGAAGCAGGGGTGCGGTTACGTCACCTTCCCGGCCTCCGGCGGGGCGCGCATGCAGGAAGGGATCCTCTCCCTGATGCAAATGGCCCGCACCTCCGCCGCCCTGACCAAATTGGACGAGGCGCGGCTCCCCTTCATCGTCGTTCTCACCGACCCCACCACCGGCGGCGTCACCGCCTCCTTCGCCATGCTGGGGGATGTGATCCTCGCCGAACCCAACGCCCTGATCTGCTTCGCCGGCCCCCGGGTGATCGAACAGACCATCCGCGAAACTCTGCCGGAAGGGTTTCAGCGCAGCGAATATTTGTTGGAACACGGCTTTGTCGATGCCATCGCCCCCCGCCACCAGATGCGGGAGACTTTGGCGCTGCTGCTCGGCCGCTTGTGGAAGGAGCGCCCCGGCGCCGCCTGATTGCGCCGACGTCCCCCGGCTTCCCCCTCCCGAACCCGCCATGACCACTCTCTGGCCATTCGCCCTGCTTTGGATCGCCGCTTACCTCCTGGGAGCCGTCCCCTTCGGACTGCTGGTCGGGCGGGTGTTCGGCGTGGCCGACGTGCGCCAACAGGGCAGCGGCAACATCGGGGCCACCAACGTGCTGCGGGCCGCCGGAAAAAAGGCCGGTGCCGTCACCCTGCTGCTGGATATCGGCAAGGGGGCCGCCGCCGTTGCCCTCGCCTCCCGGCTCACCGACAACAACCTGCTGGCCGTCGCCGGAACCGCCCTGGCTGCCTTTCTCGGCCATCTGTATCCCGTCTATCTGAAATTTCGCGGCGGCAAGGGGGTGGCCGTCGCCCTGGGCGTCCTGCTCGCCTGGATCCCCTGGGCTGGCGCGGCGGCCGCCGCGACGTGGTTGATCACCGCCAAACTCTTTCGCATCTCCTCCCTCGCCGCCCTGCTCGCCTTCGCCCTGGCACCGTTGTATGTCTACCTTTTTTACATTCCCACGCCCCGCAACGTCCGTTGCCTCTATCCTCACTGGGATCTCTGGTGCGCCGTCGCCGTCGCCGCCCTCATCTCCTTGCTGATCTTTTGGCGGCATCGGCAAAATATCCGCCGCCTGCTCAACGGATCCGAACCCCGCATCGGTCACTCCTCGGAGTCCCACCCATGATCCGCCGCCCGATGTTTTGCCTGTTGTCGCTGCTGTGGGGGGTTGGGATCCCGGCGACCCTCGCCGCCGCCGAACCCATCGCGTCGCTTCCCCAGCGGCTGGACTCCGCCGTCGCCACCGCCCTGGTTCCTCCGTTGAAGCCGGAGGATCGGATCCCCGGTGCCCCCAACCCCTATGTGGTGGCCCCGGGGGATACCTTGTGGAGCATCGCCGCGCGGTTTCTCAAAAATCCCCAGAATTGGCCCGATATTTGGGAAGGCAACGCGCAAATCGCCAATCCCCACTGGATCTATCCTGGGGACAAGGTGTTTTTCTCCATCGACGCCGACGGACGTCCCCGACTGGGGCTCTCGCCCCCCACCAACGAGGGAGCTCTCGCGGCGGACGGCGACGACGCCTTGAAACCCGAGATCAAAATCTCCCCGCCGGTGCGACGGGAGACCGCCGTCACCGATCACGATCGGGAGACCATCCGCCTGTTCATGCGGCGCAACAGCTTCATCACCGCCGACAACATCACCGGCGATGGCTATATTTTGGGCGACTTGGCCGCTCATGAAAATCTTGCCCAAGGCAATCAGGTGTTGATCCGGTTCAGCAAACCGGTTCAGCCCGGCGACGCCCTGGCCATTTACCGTCCCGGGGCGGCCCTCAGCGATCCCAAGAGCGGCGAGGCGATGGGGCGTCTGGCCCATCACATGGGGCTGTTGCAGGTGGAACGGCTCACCCCCGAGGGGCCGGTGGCTCGCATCACCCAGGCGTTCATGGACATCTCTCCCGGTGATCGGCTGATGGTCCCCCACGGCGTCAACATGGATTTTGAACTGCAACCCGAACCCCACGTCGCCTTGCAAGGTCGGGTCTTGCACATCCAGGGCGACGTGGACGAGGCGGGAACGCGGCAGGTCATTGTGGTGGGCGTGGGGCGTCGTGACCGGGCCACCCAGGGGTTGGTTCTGCCGGTCTATAAAAAGGGCGGCAAGGTGTTGGATCCGGAACCCAATCCCGACGCCTGGGCCTTTGGGAAGCGAGAAGTTTCCCTGCCCTCCGAGGTGATCGGCGCGGCGATCGTGTTCTACGTGGGCGAAAAGGCCTCCCATGCCTTGTTGAAAAACGCCACGCGCTCGGTCAACAGGGGGGATTGGGTGGCGGTCTCCCCGGTGCCGCCCCCATGAGGAGGGCGGAGGCAACCGTTGATCCCGTCTTATTCAGCCGTTTTCCCATACCGCCCGGAAAACGGCTGAATAAGACGGGATTATACAACAGGTTGTGAGGTGCGCCCACATCCAGGCCGGTCGGTTTATACTAGAGTAATTCCAAATCATTTTTGCACATTGCCCGCTAAAAAATTTATGCTCGTCATTTCCGCGAAAGCGGGAACGGGAAGACCGCACGCACGGTTTCGGAGGGAGGGGAGGGGGAGACTCCTTCCCTACCCCTATTGGTGACGCCATAACTGGAAGGGTTACCCAATCTTCCCAGAAGATTACACCTTCTCGCCCCCTGTCAACGGCCGGATCCAGGATGATCCGGCTCGAATGAAGAAAAATTGTAACTATTCAGCACCTCCCCATTTTTTTGAGAGAAATCCAGAATGAGGTGAAAATC
>JADGAP010000060.1 GCA_015231965.1 Magnetococcales bacterium
AATGGCCAGATGGAGATGGCGGCGGCCTTCCACCGCGCCGGGTTCGAGGCGGTGGACGTGACCATGAGCGACCTGCTGGAAGGCCGGGAGGATTTGGGTCGCTTTCGGGGCTTGGCGGCGTGCGGCGGCTTTTCCTTCGGCGACGTGCTGGGGGCGGGGGGGGGATGGGCCAAGTCGATCCTGTTCAACGCTAGGCTGCGAGAGGGGTTCGAGGTTTTTTTCCATCGCCCGGACACCTTCTCCCTGGGGGTCTGCAACGGCTGCCAGATGATGAGCCAACTCAAGGGGTTGATCCCCGGATCCGACCATTGGCCCCGGTTTGTGCGCAATCGGAGCGAACAGTTCGAGGCCCGGCTCTCCCTGGTGGAGATTGTCGAGAGTCCGTCGATCCTGCTGGCGGGGATGGCGGGGAGCCGTCTGCCGGTGGCGGTGGCCCACGGCGAGGGGCGGGCGGAGTTCGAGGCGGCGTCCGGCCCCTCCGACGCGGCGGGCCAAGGGTTGGCGGCGGTACGTTTCGTCAGCGGACGGGGGGAGGCGACGGAGCGTTATCCCGCCAACCCCAACGGCTCCCCCCTGGGGCAGACCGGATTCACCACCGCCGATGGCCGGGCGCTGATTTTGATGCCTCATCCAGAGCGGGTGTTCCGCACCGTGCAACACAGTTGGCATCCCGATGACGAGGAATGGCGGGGCGAGGAGGGGCCATGGTTGCGACTTTTCCGCAACGCCCGGGTTTGGTGCGGGTGAGATGGTGAGGGGGATCGGGGCGCTGCTGGCGGCGCTGTTCCTCTGGTGGGGCTGGGCGACCTCCGCCCAGGCCGCGCCGCGCTATTATCCCCTGGCGACTCATGTGGACCTGGAGGATGCGGTGGTCTTCTTGTCCATGCCGGTGAGCGGTGCCCTCTTTTCCATTGCCTGGATTCCCGAGGGGCTCAACGTCGATGGCGGCGAGGTGGCGGCCAAGGCGGTGCGTCACGTCTCCCGGGAGGGGTTGCACCCCTACGACATGCGTCTGAATCCCGCCTGGAAGGGCAAGGCCCAGGTGGTGTTGCTGGTTCCCTTCGATCCAGTTCCCTCCTGGGCCATGGTGGTGGAGGACGTGGGCAAGAGTCCCGAGCGGTTGCGACAGGTGGCCATCCGTCCCCCCTCCTGGGAGGAGGAGTGGGATCTCTTTTTCGCCCCCGAGCCCTTTCTCCCCGCCTCCACCAACAGCTTGTGGAGCCCCACCCTGTTGGGGCGCCCCTGGCTTCATTGGCAGTGGGGGCTGCTGGGGGTGACGGCTTTGATCCTTCGTCGGTGGCGCGCCGTTCCCTGGTCCATGGCGTTGCTGGCGGGGCTGTTGCTGGTCATGGGGGCGGGGGATCTGCGGGCCGCCTGGGATCGGGCGCGGTACGACGAGTGGGCCAAGGGGAACATCAACCTCTCCGCCAACGGATTCATGGTTCATCTGGGCGAGGAGTACCGTCGTCGCATCGGCGGCGGCTCCTGGAGTCATGGTCCGCTGCCCGACATCCTGCTCAACGGTCTGCGCTACGTGTTGGCGGAGTCCCGGTACATCCCGCCCAACGTCCCGGAACGCCCGGAGTTTCGCCTGGAGTGGAATGGACGGGAGATCAATCTGGTCCCCTTGGGGCGGAACGAGGCTCCGGTCTCCCCTGTGTTGTCGTCGGGAGGCGGGCGATGATCCTGACGGCGGCGGCGCTTCTGGGGGCTTTATTGCTGGCCGGATGGGTGGGCGGGTTGCTCTTGCCGCCTGCCGCCGCCGGGGGGCGCTCCCCGGGGGAGAGTTTCGTCGCGGCGCTACTGCTGGGGATGTTCGCCGCCACCGCCTTCGTGGGGGCGTTGCTGCTGGCGGGGTTGACCCTGCATCAGGCCATGGGGGCGCTGCTGACGGCGACGGCGGGTGGGACCATCGTCTCGGGGCCTCGCCGCCAAGCCTGGAGGCGGGAATGGCGGCGGGGGTGGGTGCGGCCCTCCTGGCGGTGGTACGAAGGGCTGCTGATCGCCTCGTTGGCGGAAAAAATCATTTTCGCCTTGCGTCATTTCGCCCATTCGCCGATCTATTTCTCCGATGCCATCGATCTGTGGTCGGGGAGGGGCCGGGCGATTTTCGGCGGGGCCAATTGGTCGCTGGATCCGACCTCCCCGGCCTTCCTGGGGCTTTTGGACAAAAAGGACTATCCCCTGGGGATCCCCATCTGGCGGGCGATGAACGCCTGGTTCCATCAGGGATGGAATGATGTCATCGCCCGTTTTGACGGGGTGATTTTTTTGCTGCTGTTGGTGGGCGCGGTCTGGCTGGCGGCGCGGCGCTTGACCGGGAGCCGTCCCCTGGCGGCGGCGGCGGCCTATTTGACCGTTTCGTTCCCCCTGGCGGCCTGGCACGAGGTGGCGGGATTCGCCGATCTGGGGGTGGCGGCCTTTGTCGCCGCCGCCGCCGGGGCGCTGCTGCGCCGGGAGCATTTTCTGGCCGGTCTGCTGGCCGCCGGGGCGTGTTGGATCAAGAACGATCCCCTCTATCTCTTCGTTCCGGCGCTGGGCCTGGCGCTGGCGGTGATGGAAGGTTATCCCCCGCTCTCCTGGAAGGCGGGGTTGGCGGCGTTGGGGCGGTTTGGGCTCGGTCTTTTGCCCATCGTCCCGTGGGTGATTTACAAAAAGGTCCACCATTTGACCTACCATCTGGGGGCCGGGGTCTCCTGGCATGAGGGGGCCTTGTCCCTGTTCGGCGACGCGGTGTTGTGGGGAACCACCCACGGTCCATGGTGGTTTTGCGCCCTGTTGGCCGTCGCCGGGGGGGCGGGAGCGATGGGGCGGGAGCGGGAGGGGCGGGCGCTGCTGGCGCTGTTCGCGGCGGGATTCGGCCTCATTCTTTTCCTGTTCACCGCCACGGCGGCCTACCCCTTTTTGGAAAACGGTCAGACGGTGCATCGGGTGATGGTGCAATTTTCCGGGGTGGGGGCGTTGACCCTGGTCTACGCCCTGGCCCTCCTCGCCGCGCCCCGGCGGGAGGAGGCCGCAGCGAATCCGCCCCCCCCGACCCATGAATCCACCCCCCCGAGGGAACAGGAGGCCTGACGTTCATGGAGCGATTGGTCGATCTGTGGCTCAAGCTGAAAAGCTTGTGGGAGATTCTCGTGGAGGCGGTGCTGACCTTGTTCCAGGCGGTGATGGGGTTGTTCCTCCCCACCCACGCCGAGGAAGGGGAGGAAGACCAACCCCGTCCAGGTCTGTTGCGACGATTGGGGGGGATGGCGGCCAGTCCGTTTGTGGGAATCTGGCGTCTTTACGTCGCCCTGGCCCAACTCCTCGCCGCAACCCTGGCGGCCCTGTTCTTCAAGGAGATGGACGAGGCGGGGGTGGGGCGGTTGCGGTTGGGGATCATGGCGGCGCTGGGCCTGGTGTTGGCGGGGGGGCTGGCGCTGGCGATTCACTGGGCGACGGCGGCATGGAATCAGGTGGGCGGGGTGGAGTTTCCCGAGGAGCAGGGCGTGACCCTGGGGGAGGCGGCTCGCTCCGACGTGGCGGCGGGCGCGGCGGGCGGCGAGGGGATCTCTCCCACCGGCGACGCCGAGCCCAAGGAGCCTCCCAATCCGGACGCCGCCGGGGAGAAGGGGGGGGCCAAGGCGGCCGCTTCCGGCAAGGAGGGAAAATCCACCGCTTCCGCCGACAAGGGGGGGGCGTCCACCGCGTCCGGCGGTAAGAGCGGCGAGACCGCCCCATCGTCCCCCCCGGCGAAGGCGTCCAAGAGTTCCGGCGGCGCGGGGGGAGGCAAGGGGGCGGGCGAAAAGGCTCCGACAACGTCGCCCTCCGGGGGGAAAAAGGCCCCGGAGGGAGATTCCTCCCCCGGTACCGGCGGCGGCGCTTCCGGCGGCGGTTCGTCCTCCTCCTCGACGCCCCCCCCGAAGGGGGCGGACGAGGGGGCTTCCTCCAGTCTGGGCGGGGCGACGGGAGCGGGGGACGAGGAGCCCTCGGAACCGGTGATGGTGAGCGGTTTGGAGGTCAAACCCAATCCCATGGGAGAACGCCGGATTTTCGGCCTGCTGACCAACCAGAGCCGACGGGAGTTGATGGACGCCGAGGTGACGGTGATTTTCCTCGACAACCGGGGGAACGAAATATTCCGCCGCACGGTGCGGCCCCTGGTGGTCTCGGGAGGGGTGTTCGGAGATGCGGTGGTGATGTTGAAGCCGAGGGGAGCGCGGGCCTTTTCCCTGAGTTTGGAGCGGGTTCCCACCGGTTGGAGCCAACTCAAGGGGATGGTGGTCTCCTACCAATTGGGGGATCGCAAGTGACGACGGCCCGTTCCCTGATGCTCGCTTCCACCTCCCCCTATCGGCGGGCGTTGCTCTCCCGGCTGGGGACGCCCTTTGCGGTGGAATCCCCCCGGGTGGACGAAACCCGGTGGCCGGGGGAGGCACCGGAGGCACTGGTGCGACGGCTCTCCCGGGCCAAGGCGGCGGCGGTGGCGGAGCGCCATCCCGGGGCGTTGGTCATCGGCTCGGATCAGGTGGCGGTGTTGGACGGCGAACCGGTGGGCAAGCCGGGGGATCACGACCGCGCCGCCGCCCAACTGCGCCGGGCCTCCGGGCGGCGGCTGGAGTTCTTGACCGGGCTCTGCCTGCTGGAGGCCGACCAGGGGCGGGAGTGGCTGGAGGCGGTCCCCTTCGCGGTGGAGTTTCGCCCCTTGAGCGAGGCGATGATTCAACGGTACCTGGAACGGGAAAAGCCTTACGATTGCGCGGGAAGTTTCAAGTCGGAGGGGTTGGGGATCGTCCTCTTCGAGCGGCTGGCGGGGGAGGATCCCACGGCCTTGATGGGGTTGCCGTTGATCCGGCTGATCCGGATGTTGGAAGCGGCGGGATGGCCGGTGCTGTGAACAATGCGACGTGCGCCGCGACGCGGGACGCGGCGTCGGGAGGGTTCCGCTGGCGGCGGATGACATGGGCCTTGACTTGGATGATGGGGATGATCATGGGCGTGACCGAGGGACGTGGAGAAGAGGCGCTGGCGTTTCCGGATCGGTTTGTCAGCCCGGAGTGGTTGGCCGAGCGGCTGGACCATCCGGGATTGCGCATCGTCCAGGTGGGGGGGGAGAGCTATTACGAGAAAATTCACCTCCCGGGGGCGGTTTATCTGGACTACAAACGGTTGCTTTCGGCGGAGGAGGGGGTGGGCGGACGCCGGGCGGACGTCGAGGCGCTGGTCGCCTTGATCACCCCCCTGGGGATCGCCCCGGAGACGGCGGTGCTGGCCTACGACGCCACCGGCGGCATGGACGGGGCGCGCTTCCTCTGGACCCTGATGACCCTGGGTCATGATCGGGGGGCGGTTCTCGACGGGGGCATGGCGATTTGGCATCAAAAGGGGCTGCCTCTCACCCCGACGCTTCCCCGGGTGACGCCGGTTCCCTTCGTTCCCCGGGAGCGGCGGGGCGATTGGGGGGCGGACTGGGAACGGGTGATGGCCATCTCCGAGGGGCGGCTTCCCGGGGTGCTGCTGGACGTTCGCTCCCCCCGGGAATATTTGGGCATCAGCTTGAAAATGCCCCGGGGTCACGTTCCGGGGGCGGTCAATCTGGAGTGGACCGAGACCCTGGCGGATCCCCGGCAGCCGCTGCTCAAGGCGGACGAGGAGAATCGGCGGATTCTGGCCGAGGCGGGGGTGAACGATCCGCATCAGGAAGTGGTGGCCTTGTGCGAGACCGGCCATCGCGCCGCGCAAACCTGGTTGCTGCTGCAACGGTTGGGGTTCACCAAGAGCCGTCTTTACGATGGCTCCATGGCCGAATGGCGGGCGCGGGAGCTCCCCACCGTGACGGGAAGCGATCCCCGGTGAGCGGGGCGGTGGCGTCCGATTCCGCCTCACCGCCCGTCGCCCTGGCGTTGGTGGGGATGGATTGGGATGCGGCGGCCCTGGCGGAAGAGCTGGGGTGGCGGCTGGCCGGGGTGTTCGATCCCGATCCGGGGGCCTTTGTCGGCGACCTGACCCCTCTCGGCCCCGATGAAAACTGGCCGGACGTGGCGGCAAGGCATCCCGGCTGGCGGGTGCTGCTGGCGGTGGACGTCCCGGCGGCGCGGCGTCGGCTGTACGCCTTTTACGGCCCCGAGCGGGTCATGGCGGCGGTCTCCCCCCACGCCCACCTCGACCGGCGGGCCGAGGTGGGGCCGGGGGCGTTGATCCAGCGGGAGGTTCTGCTCATGCCCTGGGCGCGGCTGGGGACGGGGTGCAAGCTTCATCTGGGGGTGACGCTGCATCACGAGGCGCGGGTGGGGGATTTTTCCGTCCTCGCCCCGGGAGCCCGCCTGCTGGGGCGGGTGGAGACGGGGGAGGGGGTGTACGTCGGGGCGGGGGCGGTGGTGCTGCAAAATCTTCGCATCGGCGACGGGGCGGTGATCGGCGCGGGGGCGGTGGTCACTCGGGACGTTCCCCCGGGGGCTCGGGTCAAGGGCGTCCCCGCCCGTTGATCCGGCAAATCCAGAGAGCCCATTCTCTCGTCCCACGGAACGCTCCGCGGGAGGGATGCAGGGAGAGCCATTATTCGATATGTTAACATTTTAGAGCAGTTCCAGTTCAGAATTGTACATCCGGTCAAACGGCACCTGGGGGTGCAATTATGACTGGAACTACTATATTATAAACTCCCCGGGAGTCGGGCCATGGCGACTTTTCGTTCTCCCTGGGGATTGTTCTTCAATTACTCCTTGAATTTTTCCACCGTGTAGACCTGGATGTTCGCCCCGCGTTGCCAGCAATCCCCCATCAGTCCGGCCTTGCGGCAGAGATGTTCGAGAAACACCCGGGGATCGGGCAACTGCTCCCAAACCTGGGGCAAAAAGGTGGAACGCCGCCCGTCCCGTTGCAGGATCACCCCATGGACGCCCGGTTGCAGTTTGCGCAACAGATCCTCCGGTCCGTCATAAGGCAGCGGCTGGGCCGGAGTGAGCAGGGAGATCTCGATGCGCACCCGCTCCAACGCTTCCCGGGTGAGGGGGGAAAAACGGGGATCGCGGGTTGCGGCGGCGACGGCGTTTTCCAACAAGTCGGTGGAGAGGGGGCGATGGGCCGCCAGGGAGCCGACGCATCCCCGCAACGCCCCTCCCTCGGTGAGGGTGATGAAACAGGCCCCGGGGGTGTGGGTCTCTGGCAGGGCGGTCTCCACCGTTTCCGGCGACACCCCCTCTCCCCCCGCCAACCGTTCCGCCAAATGCCGCCGCGTCCAGGCGATCAACGCCGCGCCCTGGTTCATGCCCGTCCCTCCTCGCTGGCGTGGAAAACGTAACTGGCGTATCCCACCACGCTGCTCCGGTCGCCGGTAACTTCGCCGGAGTTGCGATCATGGAGCTTTTCGGGCCGCCATCCGCGCTCCCGAGCGATCTCCAGCAGGGCGCTGACCCCGGTTCGACCGCAGGCCTCGCACTGGTTCATCGCCGCCGCGTCCAGGGACAGCACCGCCTGATGGCACTGGGCGTCGAGCCGCCGCGCTTCGTGGTCGGGGTGAAAGTGGGAGAGATCGGTGGAGGCGATGAGCAGGTCGCCGGGACGCCAGCTCAACAGCGCCAACGCCGCCAGCCGCTGGTGGGCGATCCGACCATGGACCAGGGGAACCAGCCGGAACGCCCCCACCGTCTCCTGCAAAAAGGGGAGGTGGACCTCCAGGGCGTGTTCCTGACGATGGGGCGCGGCGGTGCGCTGGACGTCCGGCTCCTGGGCGAGGCGCTCCACCGCCTCCCAATCCAGGGGGATCTCCCCCAGCGGGGTGGCGAAGGCCTCCCAGTCCCCCACCGAGACGCCCTCCAAAAAGACCCGATGGCTCGGGGAGAGTACGATCACCCGACGGGGATGGTCCGGGTCGGCGGCGGGCAGAGCGCGATAGGCATGGGCCGCGGTCAAGCCGGAATAGACGTACCCCGCGTGGGGGACCGCCAGGGCGACCGGCGGGGCCGCGATGGGTGGAGGGACGCTCTCCAGCAGGGAGCGCACGGCACCCCGCAAGGCGTCGGCCTCCTCCGGATAGAAGAGCCCGGCCACCGCCGGGGGACGCACCCGCCCATGGGACTGAGACATGGATCGCCTCCTTTCTCACCGTTGGAACGCCACCCACGACCCCCGGGAACCTCCCGAACACCCCTCCCGCCCCTCGCTTCGACTTGCAATCGGAGTCCGTCAAGGCCATCCTGCAACGGTTTCGCATCGGAACCCCGAGGGACTCAGGATACCATATCCCGCCGGATTTCGGCGTCCAATCCTTATTCTCGCCCCGACCGGAAGAACCACGCCATGAAATTATTCCGTCCCTTCCGAGCCGTCGCCCTGCTGGGGATCCTGCTTGCCGCCCAGCCCTTCGCCGCCGCCCTGGCGGGGCACGGCCTCAGCCTCGATGGGGAGCTGAAATATCCGAAGGATTTCAAACATTTTTCCTACGTCTCGCCGGAGGCGCGGAAGGGAGGAGCCCTGACCCTTCACAGTATCGGCATGTTCGACAAGATGAACCCCTTCACCCTCAAGGGCGAGGCCCCGGCGCTGTTGGGATCGTTGGTCTTCGAGACCCTCACCGTCCACTCCCTGGACGAACCCTTCGCCCAATACGGGCTGTTGGCCGAGGAGATCCTGCCCGCCGAGGACGGCCTTTCCATCACCTACACCTTGCGTCCCCAGGCGAAATTTTCCGACGGTTCGCCGGTGACGGCGGAGGATGTGAAATTTTCCTTCGACATTCTCAAGTCGGACAAGGCCCATCCCAGCCATCGCCTCTACTGGCAGGACATCACCGCCGCCCAGGTGGTGGACCCCCGCACCATCCGCTTCACCTTCGCCCGGCAAAATCGTGAATTGCCCCTCATCGCCGGGGAGGTTCCGGTGTTGAGTCAGGCCTTTTTCGCCAAACGCCCCTTCGGTGCCGATGATCTCACTCCTCCGGTGGGGTCCGGCCCTTACCAGGTGGGCGCCTTCTCTCCGGGCAAGACCATCGCCTATCAGCGGCGGGACGACTACTGGGGCCGGGAGCTGCCGGTGCGCCGGGGGATGTACAACTTCGACCGGATCGAGGTGAAATATTTCAAGGATCCCCAGGTCGCCCTGGAGGGGTTCAAGGCGGGGGAGTACGACGTTCACGCCGAGAACAATTCCAAGAACTGGGCGCGGGATTACGAGGGGGAGAAGTTCGAGAAAAAACTCATCCTCAAGCAGACCCTGCCTCATCGCAACGGGGCGGGGATGCAGGGCTTCGTCTTCAATCTGCGCAAGCCGATGTTCCAGGATCTTCGGGTGCGCAAAGCCCTGGCCCTGGCCATGGATTTCGAGTGGAGCAACAAAAATCTCTTCTACGGACAGTACACCCGCTCCACCAGCTATTTTTCCAACTCGGAACTGGCGGCTAGCGGCCAGCCCTCGCCGGAAGAACTGGCGCTGCTGGAACCCCTGCGGGGCAAACTTCCTCCGGCGGTCTTCGAGGCCCCGGCCCCCCCCGCCCTCCACCGATCCCCCCGGCTCGCTGCGGGACAATCTCCGTCAGGCCAAGGATCTCATGACCCAGGCCGGTTGGACCGTGGGTTCGGACAAGGTGCTGGTCAACGGCAAGGGGGAAAAGTTCGAGGTGGAGTTGCTGCTGGTCAATCCGGGCTTTGAACGGATCGCTGCCCCCTTCGCGGAAAATTTGCGCAAGCTGGGGGTGATCCTCAACTATCGCTCGGTGGATCCGTCGCTGTATCAGCGGCGCATGGACGGGTTTGACTTCGACATGGTGGTGGAGGTTTTCGCCCAGTCCCAATCGCCGGGCAACGAGCAACGCTCCATGTGGCATTCGGAGAGCGCCGCCGTGAACGGCAGCCGCAATATGATTGGGCTCAAGGATCCGGCGGTGGACGCCCTGGTGGACCGGATCATCTACGCCAAAACCCGCAAGGAGCTGGTGACCGCCTGCCACGCCCTGGACCGGGTGTTGTTGGCGGGGGCCTACGTCATTCCCAACTGGCACATTCCCTACCATCGGGTCGCCTGGTGGGATAAATTCGAGCGTCCCCCAACCCTGCCGCTCTATTATCAGGCGGAGGATTGGTTGATGGCGTGGTGGGCCAAGTCCCAATCGCCCTGACAGCCTGTTGAGGGAGATGGATCGACCATGTGGGGCTACATTTTACGTCGCCTGCTGTTGATGATCCCCACCCTGGCGGGGATCATGCTGGTGACCTTCGCGGTCATCCAGTTCGTTCCCGGCGGACCGGTGGAGCAGATGGTCTCCAAGCTGGAAGGGCGGGGCGCGGGGGGAGGGGAGGCCAGCGCCGGCAGCGGTGCCGGGGCCTATCGCGGCTCCAAGGGGTTGGATCCGGCCCAGATCGACGCCTTGAAAAAGCTCTACGGCTTTGATCGTCCGGTCCACGAACGTTTCCTGTTGTTGATGAAAAACTGCCTCACTTTCGATTTCGGCGAATCCTACTACCACCATCGCAAGGTGTCGGAGTTGGTGGTGGACAAACTTCCGGTCTCCATCACCCTGGGGTTGTGGAGTTTTTTCCTCACCTATCTGGTGAGCATCCCTCTGGGCATTCGCAAGGCGGTGCGCCACGGAACCCCCTTCGACGCCGTCACCTCCACCCTGGTCCTGGTGGGATATTCCATTCCCGGCTTCGTGCTGGGGATTCTGCTCATCGTCTTGTTCGGCGGCGGCAGTTTTTGGAGCGTGTTTCCCATTCGCGGCCTCACCTCCGACCACTGGGAGCAGCTCTCCTGGCTGGGCAAGGCGACCGACTATTTGTGGCACATCACCTTGCCGGTCTTCGCCGCCACCGTGGGCTCCTTCGCGGTGATGACCATGCTCACCAAGAACAGCTTTCTGGAGGAGATCGCCAAGCAGTACGTCACCACCGCCCGGGCCAAGGGGTTGGAGGAGCGGGCGGTGCTGTATCGGCACGTCTTTCGCAACGCCATGATCCCCCTGATCACCGGCTTTCCCGCCTCCTTCGTCGCCGCCTTTTTCAGCGGCAGCCTGCTCATCGAAACCATCTTCAGCCTGGACGGGCTGGGGCTGCTGGGCTACGAATCGGTGATCAACCGGGATTATCCCGTGGTCATGGCCACCCTCTTTTTTTTCTCGCTGCTGGGGTTGGCGGCCAAACTGCTGACCGACCTCAGCTATCTGTGGGTGGATCCCCGCATCAGCTTTGACAAGGTGTCGTGAGCCTCCCCAATGGGTTGGAGGATTGTCCTGATCAAGATGGAGGAACGGAGCGCCCTCTCATAGCCATTCCATTTTAAAATTGCACATGTCGTCAAGCGGCGTCTGGGTTATGCAACCAACTCCTCAACCACGAAAACGTCCTTCCCGCGAAGGCGGGAATCCAGGGGGCGGGGGAGAGAAATGCAGCGATCGCTACGAGGAACCAAGCCTCCTTTCCGTTTGTTTGAAGGGAGCCATTCACCGATCGGCTTTCCTGGATTCCCGCTTTCGCGGGAATGACGAGCGTAAATTCTTTAGCTGGCAATGTGCAAAACTGATTTGGAATTACTATAGTCGAGGGTTCCGCTCGGCGCGTATTTCTTTCCCCGCCTCAGGAAAAGCCATGAACAAGACGGGATGAATCCCCCCCTCGCCTTGGGGGCGTCGCTTGCCACGTGGATCGTTGCGACCTTTCCCTACTGGAAATTTCAGAGACGCCCCAGCAACTCCTCCAAGGCGTCGGAGAGTTCGGAATAGCGGAAGTCGTAGCCGTGGTCCCGGGCTTTTTGTGGGAGGACGTGTTGGCTGTCGAGGAAGAGGGAACCCATCTCCCCCGGCAGCAGGCGGAGCAGGAAGGCAGGGGTTTTCATCCACAGGGGGCGATGGAGCCGACGGGCCAGGAGGGTCATGAACTCCCGCTGCCGCAACGCCCCCGGGGCGACGACGTTGATCGGCCCCTGAAGGGAGGGGGTGTCGAGAGCGCGCAGGATCACCCCCGCCACGTCCGCCCGGTGGACCCAGGGCATCCACTGCCGACCCTCCCCCAGCACCGCCCCCAGGCCCAGTCGCGCCGACCGCAGGAAAGGTTGCCAGACCCCGCCGTCCCGTCCCAGCACCAGCCCGAAGCGGGTGATGCAGAGCCGGGTTCCCGGCGGGACCGAGCGGGCCGCCTCTTCCCAGGCCAGGCAGAGTTCGGCGAGAAATCCCTGACCGGGGGGGCTCTCCTCGGTCAGGTTCTCCTCTCCCCGGTCGCCGTAAAATCCCACCGCCGAGGCGTTGACCAAAACTTGGGGCGGCACCGCCCGGCCCGCCATCCAGGTGGTGAGAGCGCGGGTGGCGTCGACCCGGCTCTTGACCAGCTGGTCGCGATAGCTCCGGGTCCAGGGGGCGCCGACGGTGGGTTGCCCCGCCAGATTGATCACCCCCTCGATGGCCCAATCGGCGGGAATCTCCTCCAGTCGCGTCACGAGGCCCACCCGGTCGCCCCACAGACGGCGGGCGGTTTCCGGACGGCGGGTCCAGACCGTCATCCGATTTTTCCCGGCGAGCAGCTCGTGCATCACCCCCCGTCCGATGAATCCCGTCGCCCCCGCCACCAAAACGCCCCGCGTCGCTTGGGTCATGGTTCCGCTCCTTGGGTCTTACCTGCGATGGATTATCCTCCCAACCGCTCCAACCGCCGCACCGCGCCCATGGCCGCCGAGGTGGTGAGGGCGGCATAGGCCTGCAACGCCCGGGAGACCACGCGCTGGCGATCCAGGGGTTTCCAGGCGTCGGCCCCCAGGGATTCCATGCGCTGGCGGCGGGCGGTGAGTTCCGCGTCGCTCACCCGCACGGCGATGGAACGACCGGGGATGTCGATGTCGATGAGGTCGCCCTCCTCGACCAGGGCGATGTTGCCCCCTTCCGCCGCCTCCGGCGAGGCGTGGCCGATGGAGAGGCCGGAGGTGCCGCCGGAAAAGCGCCCGTCGGTGATCAGGGCGCACTGCTTGCCCAGCCCCTTGGACTTGAGGAAGCTGGTGGGATAGAGCATCTCCTGCATTCCGGGTCCGCCCCGGGGGCCCTCGTAGCGGATTAGCACCACGTCGCCGGGGCGGATCTGGTCGCCGAGAATCGCCTCGCAGGCGGCCTCCTGGCTGGAGAAGATCCGCGCCGGGCCGCTGAATTTCCAGATGGACTCGTCCACCCCCGCCGTCTTGACGAGGCACCCCTCCAGCGCCAGATTGCCGAACAGCACCGCCAATCCGCCATCCTGGGAGTAGGCGTGGGTGACGGCGCGGATGCACCCTTTCTCCCGATCCAGGTCCAGGCTCTCCCACCGTTCGTGGCTGGAAAAGGCGGGGGCGTGGGGAATGCCGCCGGGGGCGGCGGCGTAAAACCGCTTGGCCTCGTCGCACACGGTGGGAGAGGCCAGATCATGGCAGGCCAGCCCCTCGCCCAAGGTGGGGGCGTGGACCGTGAAACATTGGGCGTGGAGCAATCCCCCCCGGTTCAACTCCCCGAGAATGGCGGAGATGCCCCCGGCCCGGTGGACGTCCTCCATGTGATAACGGTCGGTGGAGGGGGCCACCTTGCACAGGCACGGGGTGGCGCGGGAGAGGCGGTCGATGTCGGCCATGGTGAAGGGAACCTCCCCCTCCTGGGCCGCCGCCAACAGATGCAGTACGGTGTTGGTGGATCCGCCCATGGCGATGTCCAGCCGCATGGCGTTTTCAAAGGCCTGGAAGGTGGCGATATTGCGGGGCAGTGCCGAGGCGTCGTCCCGTTCGTACCAGCGGCGGGTCAGATCGACGATCATTTCGGCGGCCTTGAGGAACAAGCTCCGCCGTTCGGCGTGGGTGGCCAGCAGGGTGCCGTTGCCCGGCAGGGCCAGCCCCAGACCTTCCATCAGGCAGTTCATGGAGTTGGCGGTGAAGAGCCCCGAACAGGAGCCGCAGGTGGGGCAGGAGGAGCGCTCGATGCGGGCCAACTCCGAATCGGTGATCCCCGGATCGCCGGCGGCGATCATGGAGTCGATGAGGTCGAACTTTTTCGCCTGCCCGCGAAATTCGGCCTTCCCCGCCTCCATCGGCCCGCCGGAGACGAAAATGGCCGGAATGTTGAGCCTCAACGCCGCCATCAGCATGCCGGGGGTGATCTTGTCGCAGTTGGAGATGCAGATCATGGCGTCGGCGGTGTGGGCGTTGACCATGTACTCCACGCTGTCGGCGATCAACTCCCGAGAAGGGAGGGAGTAGAGCATTCCCCCATGCCCCATGGCGATGCCGTCATCGATGGCGATGGTGTTGAACTCCTTGGCAATGCCCCCCGAGGCGACGATCTCGGCGGCGACCATCCGCCCCGCCTCGGCGAGATGGACGTGGCCCGGCACGAACTCGGTGAAGGAGTTGACCACGGCGATGATGGGCTTGCCGAAATCCTCCTCCCGCACGCCGGTGGCGCGCCACAGGGCGCGAGCCCCGGCCATGTTGCGTCCGTGGGTGGAGGTGCGGGAGCGATAGACGGGCATGGGTCGTTTCTCCGTTTCAATCCTTCAAGGATTCCCGCCGGGGGCGGAAAGGGGTGACTCGAACGTTGACGTGTAACCGGTTTTGCGGCAAAATGAGCGATTCTTTTGTGTTTGGCTCATGTCCACCACCTTGGGCGCGGCTTCCCGCCGCGGAGGGCTTGAATCCATGGCTCAGTACTTCGAGATGCACCCCACCACTCCCCAGCGTCGCTTGCTCAAACAGGCGGCCACCATTTTGGAGGAAGGCGGCGTCATCGTCTACCCCACCGACACCACCTACGGCTTGGGGTGCGGCATTTTCAACAAGGAAGGGGTGGAGCGGATCCTCGCCATCAAAAAATTGCCCGCCACCCACCAACTTTCCATCCTCTGCGCCGACCTGTCGGACATCGCCAAGTACGCCCGGGTGGACAACGCCCAGTACCGCACCCTGAAAAAATATCTTCCCGGCCCCTATACCTTTGTCCTGGAAGCTTCCCGCGAGGTTCCCAAGCGCATCCTGCCCAAGCGCAACACCATCGGGCTGCGCATTCCGGAAAATCCCATCTGTCTGGGATTGCTCCAGGAGTTCGGCCAACCGCTGCTCTCCACCTCGCTCAAGCTCCCCGATTCGGCGGAAATCATGGACACCCCCGCCCTCTTCAAGGATCGCATGGACGCCCTGGTGGATCTCATTATCGACGCCGGGGTCTCCGCCAACAAGCCCTCCACCATCGTCGACCTCACCGGTGAAACCCCGGTGGTGCTGCGGGAAGGGGCGGGGGATCCGTCGGTTTTTCAGGTCGGATGACCCCCCCGGGGCCGCTCGGTTGTCGGGAAAGACCATTGCTCCGGCAATGGAAATGCGCTAGCATTGCCGTTTTTTAGACGCTGTTTCCATCCACCTTCGCACGTGTCACAACACACACGCGGTTGGCGATGGTCCCGGTGCCTGTTGAACGTCGATCCGGTGAAAACGCCCCTTCAGGCCTTTCACCCCGTCGACGACAACGGGTTGGACCTTCCCATTCCCCCCCAGCCGCGGCGGCCCAACCGGACAATCACAGGAGTCGAGATGGCCAAGTATTCCGTCAAGGAGTTGTTGGACGCAGGGTTCCACTTCGGGCACCAGACCAAGCGCTGGGATCCCAAAATGGCTCCCTACATCTTCACCTCGCGCAACAACATCCACATCATCAACTTGCAAAAAAGCGTGTTGATGCTGCGGGACGCCTGCAACTTTCTGCGGGATCGGGTCTCCCGGGGCGGCAAGGTGCTGTTCGTCGGCACCAAGCGGCAGGTCGTGGAGCTGATCGCCCAAGAGGCGGTCCGTTGCAACCAGTTCTACATCAACCATCGTTGGATGGGCGGTGCCCTCACCAACTGGAAAACCATTCAGGGCTCCATCCGCAAGCTTAAGGACATCGAGCGCCAGAAGAACGAGGACGGCTTCGCGGGCTTCACCAAGAAGGAAGTCCAAATCATTGATCGCAAACGGCTCAAGATGGAAGAGTCGCTGGGCGGGATCAAGGATATGAACAATCCCCCCGACGTTCTGGTGGTGGTGGACACCCGCAAGGAGTCCATCGCGGTGCAGGAGGCCAACAAGTTGGGCATCCCCGTCATCGCCCTGGTGGACACCAACTGCAACCCCGACGCCATCCAGTGGATCGTCCCCGGCAACGACGACGCCATCCGCTCCCTGGGCCTCTTCCTCAACAAAATGTCCGAGGCGGTGCTGGAAGGGATGCAAATGCGCAAGGAGCATCCCGAAATGGTGGAGGAAAAATCCTCCCCCAGCTTCACCGACCCCTCCTTCGTCGAGGAGCCGGACGAGGATTTGGTGTTGAAGCGCTGACCCTCCGCCCCGCCGGGGGCGGGAGGAGGGGGACTCCCCATCCCCCCGCCCCCCGGCTTAGGGGATTCACAAGCATGGGCTTGACGTTGAAAAGCAGCACGACAAGGATCGCATAATGGCCATTACCTCGCAGATGGTGAAAGACCTCCGGGAAAAGACCGGAGCTGGCATGATGGATTGCAAAAAGGCCCTGGAAGAGACCGGCGGCAAGATGGAAGACGCCGTCGACTGGCTGCGCAAGAAGGGCATCGCCACGGCGGCCAAGAAGTCCAGCCGAGTGGCCTCCCAAGGCAAGGTCGTCGCCCTGGGTGCCGGGGGCTGGGGCGTGGTGGTGGAGGTGAACACCGAAACCGACTTCGCCGCCAAGAACGAGAAATTTGTCGCCTTCGCCGACGACGTCTCCAAGCTGGCCCTGGAAAAGCAACCCCAGGATCTGGCCGCCCTCAACGCCCTGGCCTATCCCGGAACCGGGCGCTCGGTGGAGGAGGAGCTCAAGCAGCTCATCGCCACCGTGGGTGAAAACATGGCGTTGCGTCGTTACGACGTCCTGTCGGTCCAAGGGGTCGTGGCTCCCTACATCCACATGGGGGGCAAGATCGGCGTCATCGTGGCGTTGGAGTCCGACGGCCCCGCCGAGGGATTGATGGAGCTGGGCAAGAAAGTGGCCATGCACGTGGCCGCCTCGTCCCCCCTCTTCCTGGATCGCGGCTCCGTGGCCCTCGAGGCCCTGGAGCGGGAGCGGGCGGTGCTGGTGGATCAGGCCCGGGCCTCCGGCAAGCCGGACAACATCATCGACAAGATGGTGCAAGGCCGCATCGGCAAGTACTATGGCGAAGTCTGCCTGGTGGATCAGCCCTTTGTCATGGATCCCAACCTGACCGTCGAGCAGGCGGTCAACGCCGGAGCCAAGGAGCTGGGAACCAAGGCCAAGGTGGCCGGTTTCGTCCGCTTCATGCTGGGCGAGGGGGTCGTGGCCAAGGAAGAAGAGTAACCCTTTCCGTGAGTTGAAAAGGGATATGAAAGTAAGTTGTGATCGTCGGATCATCCAGGAAGGAGGGGGACAGGTGCGATTCCGCCGGGTGCTGTTGAAACTCTCGGGCGAGGCGCTGATGGGCGCCCAGGGATATGGCATCGACCCCGCCTTCCTGGAAGGTTTGGCCCAGGAGTTGGCCGCCATTCGGACCATGGGCGTGCAGTTGGCCCTGGTGGTGGGCGGCGGCAATATTTTTCGCGGCATGGCCGGGGCTGCCAAGGGGATGGACCGGGTCAGCGGCGATCAGATGGGCATGCTGGCCACGGTGATCAACGCCCTGGCCCTCCGCGACGCCCTGGAACGGGCCGGAGCCCCCGCCGTGGTGCAATCGGCGTTGGCCATGCCCCAGGTGGCGGAAGGGTTCAGCCAGCGCCAAGCCCTCGTCCATCTGGAACACGGACGGGTGGTGATCTTCGCGGCGGGAACCGGCAATCCCTACTTCACCACCGACACCGCCGCCAGTCTGCGGGCCGCCGAAATCCAAGCCGACGTGCTGATCAAGGCGACCAAGGTGGATGGGGTCTACGAGGCCGACCCCAAGCGCTACCCCGAGGCCAAACGCTTTGATACTCTAACTTATTCCGAGGTTCTGGCGCGCAATTTGGGTGTGATGGATCTCACCGCCATCACCCTCTGCCGGGAGCAACGCATCCCGGTGTTGGTCTTCTCCATGATGGAACGCGGAACGCTGGCGGCGGCCATGCGCGGCGAACCCCTGGGTACGTTGATCGAGGAGGCGTGATGGAAAATTCCGTGATTACCAGCATCAAGCAGCGCATGGGCAAGACCATCCTCTCCCTCAAGGACGAGATGACCACCCTGCGCACCGGACGGGCCAATGCCGGCATTCTGGACCATGTGACCGTGGAGTTGTACGGCAGTCGGATGCCGATCAAGCAGATGGCCTCGATCAACGTGCCGGAAGCCCGCATGTTGGTGGTCCAACCCTGGGACAAAAAATCCCTCGGTGCCATCGACAAGGCGATTCGCGAGGCGGACCTGGGGCTCAACCCCATCAGCGACGGACTGGTGCTGCGGGTGCCCATGCCGGAACTGACCGAGCAGCGGCGCAAGGAGCTGGTGAAGGTGCTGCACAAATTCGCCGAAGGGGCGAAAGTGGCCATCCGCAACATTCGCCGGGAGGCCATGGAGCAGCTCAAGAACCAGGAGAAGCACAAGGAAGTCTCCAAGGATGAGTTGAAAATCCTGGAAAAGTCGGTTCAGGATCAGACCGACCTGTTTACCAAGGAGGTGGATCAAGTGGCCGCCGCCAAGGAAACGGAGATTTTGCAGGTCTGAGGCTCGGACCGGACCCCGGTGGGCGCCGCGCCAGGCCAGGGCGCCGCACCGGTTCAGTCGATCCACTCCCGCAGGGTGCTGGACCAGCGGGAACATCCCATTCCCATCCGGCATGTTTCCCCAGATTGACGTTCAACGGATGCCCCGCCACATCGCCATCATCATGGATGGCAATCGGCGTTGGGCCAAGGCTCGGTTTCTCCCCCGCGTGGAAGGACATCGCCGGGGGGTCAAGGCCGTGCGCCGCACCCTGGAAGCCTGCATCGATTTCAAGGTTTCCGCACTCACGCTCTATACCTTCTCCTCCGAAAACTGGAACCGCGCCGAGGAGGAGGTCTCCAGCCTGATGGACCTCCTGGCCTACCACCTGCGCTCCGAGATGGCGGAACTGGTGCAGCAAGGGGTGCGTTTTCGCGCCTTGGGGCGGGTCGATCAACTGCCCGGAAAAATTCGCGAACTGGTGCGGGAGTTGGAGAATCTTACCCGGGACAATTCCACCATCGCCTTCAATCTGGCGTTGAATTACGGCGGGCGGCAGGAGCTGGTGGACGCCTGTCGCGGCGTGGCGTTGGAGGCGCGGGAGGGGCGACTGGACCCGGCGGCCATCACCGAGGCGGATTTCGCCCGCCATCTGACCACCGTCGGACTGCCCGACCCGGATCTGCTGATCCGCACCGGCGGCGAACAGCGGGTGAGCAATTTTTTGCTCTGGCAGTGCGCCTACACCGAGTTGGTTTTCTTGCCGGTCTTCTGGCCGGATTTCGAGCGCAAGCATCTGGTGGAGGCGATTGAAACCTTCGCCCGGCGGGATCGTCGATTCGGCGGCGGGAGCGGTGAACGCTGATCCGGCGGGAGGTTCCGGGGAGGCGTTTGCTGCGGCGCGACGGCTTCTTTCAGGCGATTCATTCCCTTTTCCCTTCGACGTTCAGGGCGTCCGGCCATGCTTTGGCAACGTATCCTCTCCGCCCTGGCGCTTATTCCCCTGGCGCTCTGGGCGGTGTTGCGGGAAGGCCCCCTGGCCTTGGGGGCGCTTCTTATTCCGGTGTGGCTGGGGATGATCTGGGAGTGGGCCGCCTTTCGACCGCCGGTGGAGCGGGGGATGCTGGCTGCGGCGGCGCT
>JADGAP010000061.1 GCA_015231965.1 Magnetococcales bacterium
AATCTTCCCAGTACATTACACCTTCTCGCCCCATGTCAACTGCCGGATCTAGGATGAACCGCATGGCGGACGCCCTTTTCAGGACCAGGGAGAGGGGTTGATTTCAGTAACGTCACGGCGAGTAACTGTTACTTGATATTAAGAATAAGTGTGATTCGCGTTATCAGTATAAGAGCGCCGGGCGCGAAATGATAGATTTTGCATTGATTGATAATGGACATCGTATTGGCATGATTTTCTTCAACTGTCTGATTTGTAATTGTAAATCTTGATATATTTCAGGTGTGTATGGAAGGCTGGTTCGGGTTCTGGAGAAAGTAGTTGCAAGAAACACCGAAAATGATATCATCAATCCGGTAGAAAAATTGATCGAAGCGTCAAAATGGGGGGGACGGGGGCTTTGGCGATGGGAAATCGCGCACGGAACGTTTGGCGCGAGGACAGGATGTCCGAACTGTTGTCGCATCTCATTCGGGATACGTCCGATTATATCGACTCGGACGATGATCTGATCCACTTGTATTTGCTCCAGAACCGGTTGGACAGTCTGGACGAACAACAAGTGGGCACCCTGTTGGGCGGTGACGGGGCTTCCGTTGGCCTTGACCTCCTGGTGCGGGAGTGCCATGAGTGGATCGAGTCGTGCTACCTTGACGACGAGAGCCTCTCCCAATTCAGGGCGTTCAGAAGGAAGGTTCTGAGCGGGGAGGGGGGGCATCCTACAACTTCTCTGGCGTTGGTGAGTTTCCCAGGCCCTGCCCAGTCGCTGGACGATGATGGAATCGAAGGCGATCTTCCTGATTTTCTGAGCGATCTGGACAACGAGCCGACGGAACTCGAAGCGTTGGTCGCGACAGACGAGGAGGGTGAACCCTCTGAACTGAAACGTCTGACCGATTGGCCCGAGGCGTCGTTAGCCGATACGCCCCCGTCGGGTGACGAAGCGACGGCCCCTGTTTTCCCGGATGAATCTTCGACCACCGCTCCTTCCCCCGAGCCATCTCCAGCCCTTGAAGCCGCCGAATCCGACGTTGTCGCGGGGGATTCGGCCACCTTGGCGTCATCCCATCCGGTTGACCAAGACCTCCCGTCCGAACCGACGGTCGAACCTCTTCCCTTTCCCCATTGGGATAAAGAAGAAGTGATCCGCTCCCAACTGAAAGCGGCCCACGACGCCTTGCTGAACTCCGTTCGCATAAGAATCGAGGATCACGACGCCATCCAGCGCGAAGAAGGCGTCTTGCTCTTCAGCGTCCACAAAGAGGCGGAAGAGGAGATTCGACGACTTAAGGAGGAGGCGGCGGCGGAGGCGCAACGCACCAAGGATGAGGCGCTGGAAGAAGCCCGCCGCCTGAAAGAGGAAGCGCACGCCAATGCATCTGAACTTCTTGAAAAATCGCGAAGAACCGTGCTTCGAAAGGCCCAGGATGACGCCGAGCGGATGATCCTGGAAGCCGAGGCCAAGGTGCGACAACTGGAGGAAGATGCCAAGGTCAAGGTCGATGCCATTGCCGAGGCTTTGCAGAAAGAGTTGCTCGAACGGGCGCGCCAGCAGGCGGATCGCTATCTCGAGGAGGCCCGGGCGGAAGCGGAGAAAATCAAGGAAAGGGCCCATCAAGCCAGCGAAACGGCCCTTCCCGTCCGTCGCAAGGCGGTGCCGACGCCGACGGAGGTCAAGGAGCTTCGTCCCTCCCAGTCGTTCATGCCGGAGTCCTTGGCCGATCTGTTCCGCAGTTTTGTCGAGATCGTCGCTCTTTTGGAAAAACTCGCGACCCAACGTCCGGAATATCATGGACTGATTGGTCGTTTGCGCGGCAGTTCCACGATTTACGACTTCATTGCCAACCGGGAAGAGGCGGATCGGGTGGTGGCGCTCAACCTCACCGAGGATGTTCTGCGGGTGATCCGGATGGTGATCAAGGATGTTAACATTCCAGAACCGCTCATGCTGGCCTGCCGCAAGGCCGTTCCCGTTTGTCGAAAGGTGCAGGAAACTTTCAGCCTCAACCAGTTGCCCAATGCTCCCGAGCCGAGACGGGTCAACATCCGAGGACGAATATTGTTGATGTTCGCCGAGTATCTCCGCCCGCGCACCGAGATTGTTCAAAAACGGTTCGCCGAGGAGTCTGCGCCGGGCCTGGTTTCCGACAACGTGATATCAATCATGGCCACCGCTGTGGGGAGAATGACGGCTCCGGAAAAAAATATGGAACTGGACCAGATGAGCAACGAGATTACCTCGATCTTCCGGCTCTCTCGGCAAACCCGCATCGAGTGGGATCAACTGTTCGCCAGTTCCATCGCCGCCAATTTTTCTGAATACCAAAGAGCTGTTCTTATCGAAAATAAGCAATTGCGCGAGACCTTGGTGCAATTCATCATCCGCAACCATCATAAATTCTGCACTGAAAAGGTGGATTCCGCGGAGGCGACGCGGTGCGGCAAGGCAGCCACGTGCGAAAAACACGCCACCGTGCGGGATGCGTGCCTGGTGGAACGGGAAGCTAAGTTGTTGCTGGAAACCCTGCTGATGCCCTTGACCGACTGGAACAAGCTGGCCTTGACGGTTCACGGCGTTACCCGAGTCTGTTTGCCGCCGGAGCATGTCAACCTGTTGGATCAAACCGGCAACCCCTTGAGTGCTCCCGCCTTTTTGCTGCGCAATCACGTGCGCTATCTCTCCGCCCAAGGGGTGGACAAGGGATGGCCCGCCTTATTGAAAAAAAGCCTGACCTCCGAAGATGTGACAAAAATCAACGAACTTCTCTCCGGTCTTTCTCCCAGGTTGCGGGAAATCGGTGTTCTGCAACTGATGCATCGGGAAATATTGAATGTGGAGTTGCTGGAACAGGTGTTGCTGAAGCGTTACGCCAAACAGCACCGCGAACGCATGATGCATGAGATGCCGGGGGTGGTGGCGGAGTTGACGGGGCGATTTCGTTGGCTGGTCTATCGCGCCTTTCGCGTGGAACAAAAACTGGTCGTCAATCGCCCGGAAATTCGCTTCGCCATGGAGATCCTGCGGCTGAAAAACCTGCTGCTGAAGCTGGGATTCAACCAGGTTCCGGAGGGCGAACGGCACGGCTTGCTGGATAATATTCAAGCCGCCCCCGCCCTGTTGGAGGCGTTTTTCAAAGCGACGCTGCGGATATGGGAGGAAGAGGGGGAGGAGGTGGAGTACCACGGTTCCCAGCGCAAAAAAGGGGAATATTGGGAAAGAGATGAATCGGCGGTGGAATCGTTCGCCTCTCTGAAAGCCATTGGCTTTGAAGCGGAGGCCCGCTTTCTGGCCTCCCGGGCGCGGCAGTTCGCGGCCTAGCGGGGGGTGCATTCCTCATCCCCGGTGTTGCGGCAGTTCACTCTTGCGGCGGAGGCTTTCCAGGGGAAGATGTCTCTGTTCCAAGGCCGTGGCATAGGTTCGCGCTTCGGTGGTGGTGATGGTGCCCTTGGCCATGGCGTTCAACAATCGGTCCTGAAGAGAAAACACGTCCTCCTTGGATTTGACGGTGCGCAACTCCTCGTCCAGGGAGTGAAGGAACTCGTCGCGATGGCTGGCGCCGGGGGGGGGAGGTGGGGGAGGGGTCTTCAATTTTTGGAAAAGCGCCTCTGGAGCATCCAGGGCTTGGCGCAGTTTGTCCAGCAACACCGTGAAGCGGCGGGCCTCCTCCGGGGTGATCAGTCCTGTGGCCATGGCATTCAACACCAAGCCGTTGAGACGCCACGCATCCTCCTTGATGCGGGCGGCGCGAACCGCCGCCTCCAGGGTGCGCAGAAAAGTTTGTCTTGTCGTTGGGCTGGGGTGTGGAGCGTGTGTCATGGCAAGTCCCTCTGGGGACTGTCAATTTTTGGGTGTCCCGGCACACTTCAAGCAATAATCATGCCTTTTTCCCTGCCTCTCGCCCCTTCTGCGCGGGCTCAAAGGATGGCGTGGGTGTTCTTGTCGGGACCGGCTGGAACAAAAGTTCAAGTGTTGTGGAAAAAGCCAAGGATTTTCCAGAGGATGAACTTAAAGGCCAGCCCTGCCGCCAGGCCGATCATCAAGGCTTGGAACAGTTGGCGCAGCAAACGATCCATCATGGCGTGTGCTTCGCGTCTTCCCGGCGCGCAAGGGGTCTTTCCCTGGCAAGCCTGGTGACGCGCTCCTTTGCAAGCGGCTGAGGTATCCACAAACGAAGGCGACAGGGAATGAATCCCTGGCCGTCGCAACCGTCCGGTGACGCGTTGGTTCCCGATCACCACCACCAAAACACGAGGAACATCGAATGGAATCCACCTCCTCAATTCAAGGGGCCTCATCCCTCGACGCGCTGGCCAATGCAGAGAAAATTCTGAAGATCGAGGGTCTTCCACCCCAGCCTCGGGTGGTGATGGAGATCCATGAGGAGATCAAACGACCGGTTCCCAACCTCAAAAGGGTGTCGGACTCCATCGGCAAGGATCCCGGATTGTCGGCCAAGTTGATCAAGTTGATCAACTCGCCCTTCTACGGCCTGCCCAGTAAGGTGACCTCGATTCAACATGCCCTGGGGTTGCTTGGGTTGGAGGGGTTCGCCAAGTTTGTCATGACCACCGCCCTGCAACAGATTATGGGCAAACAATACGAGGCTGACCAGCGGATTCTGGACCATTGCGTGGCGGCGGCGGTGGTTGCCGATAAGTTGGCGGGGCGTCTCTCCCGCCACATCACCGACGGCAAGCTGACGCCCGATCTGGCTTACCTCACCGGTCTGTTTCACGATTGCGGCATTCCTTTGCTGGTCAAACGTTTTCCAAAATATGCCGAGTTGTTGGACGGCCTTCTCTCCCACAGTCATGGCATGGTGAAAGAGGAGGAACTGCGCGTCGGCACCAACCACTGCGCCATCGGCTCCCTCATTGCCAAATCGTGGTATCTGCCCAATGGGGTGGTAGAGACCATCCGCCATCATCACAGCCGGGATTTTGATACCGTGCTGGAAGAACTGGAAGACATTCGGCTCACCGCCGTTCTCAAGGTGGCGGACTATATCGCCCACCATCATGGCTATCTGACCGGCAGCGTCCAGATATTCGATCAAGCGGAATGGGATTCCGCCGCGTGGAGCGACAAAAATCAGAACGTCCTCTTCGAACTCGACATCACCCCTGACTTCATCTCGGATTTTAAAGAAGAGATGATGGAACTCCTGGGGGCGGCCCACTGATGGCTTCCCAGGCAGGGTTGGATATTGGAATCGCCCGGATCGTCCACCTGAACTGGGAGTTGCAGTTGGAACGCATGGTCTCGGGGGGGCATGATCCGGTGGCGCTCGAAGACCATGAAACATGTGAGTTGGGGCGGTGGATTCATTCGACGGGGGTTCGCGCCCATGGCGATCTGGATGAACTCCCCCAGCTTATCGAGGCCCATCGGCGCTTTCATCAGGCGGCGCAATACATCGTTTTGACCAAGGGGATCCCTCTTCTGGACGCCAAGGTGGGGCAGGCGCTGGAGATTGTGCGATCCTTGAGCCGGGAGATCCTCTTTCTTCTGACGGCAATCGAACTGCGCGTCCTGGAAAACGAACATCAACGGCAAAGTCTTGCCCATCCCCTCCGTCGTTTGATCCAGGCGATATTTGAAGGGCCTTTTCACGCCTTGCCGGGGGATGACGACATTCTGAACGTGAGCCAAGCCCGGCTGATCCATTTGCGCTGGGCCCAAGACTTGACCAAGGCTTTTCGCCACCGGGGTCGCGATGTCACCCTGGAATCGGCGGAAAAGTGCGCCATGGGGGTATGGCTCCGTGCAACGGGGCTGACCCGGCATGGTCAGATCGAGGAGGTTGCGCAACTGGACGCCCTCCATCAGGCGTTCCATGACAAAGCCGAGCAAACCCTGCGCGCCTTGCGGGGAAAGCGGGATGAGCTGGCGGAGCGTCACTTCGGAGAAACGCGGGAATTGAGCCGGAAAGTGATTTACCTGTTGTCGGTGATCGAATTCAAACTGCTTGAATCCAGCGCCATCCAAAGGAGCAGCAGCTTCCTGGACTGATTCTCCGCCGCTCGCGGAGGGTTCGCGCCCAATGGCGTGTATGCTGACTGGGTATTTTTTTGCGGCGATTCTGATCTGAAGTAGGGATAATCCCCCATGCGTCGGTATAACGGATGTCGCCATTTTTGAATATGTTGCGAATATTGACCTGATCCACGACTTCACCCCAGATATCCCGACAATATGAAACAAATTATGAAACGACTTGTCTCGCGTCGGAACCTCGACTGATACACATTGTTGCACGCCTTCCCCGTGAGGCTCTCCAGCAATCCGATCTATTCACGTAACTATATGATGAAAAAACGGGTCATCATTTTCACCCGTTTCGAGTCGAATCGGAACGGAAGTTGCCTTATGTAACACGGAGCGCAGGATTTGCTTGAGGGGGAGTCCCCCTGGCCCGTGGAGGTTGAGGGGCAGTGAAGGAAAAACCATGTATCGCATTCTATGCATCGATGATGAAGCCTCCATCATGAAACTCTACCAGGATTTTCTGGAGAATGAGGATTTGGAGATCGTCGTCGCCTGTTCCGTCAGAAAGGGGCTGGAGATTCTGCGTCAATATTCGGTGGATTTGGTGATCACTGACATGATCATGCCAGAAATGGATGGAATTGAATTGCTCCGTTCCTTGCATCATGTAGCAGAATCTCCCCCGGTGATCGCCGTCAGCGGTGGGGGAAGTTACCTGAATGGCCGGGAATTGCTGCTCATCGCCGAGGTCATGGGAGTGCGGGGAACTTTGCATAAACCGTTTACGCGCAGTGAGTTGCTCTCCATGGTTCATCGCGTATTGGCGGAGTAAGGCGGGGATGGCCCCCTGTAAACGGGGGGGAATTCCTAGGAAAAACATGGTGTCAGGCACCATCATCTCCAGGATAATTGACTTTCACCGAGCTTTCATGGGAGCATACAATGCTGATCGCTTCTTATTCGGATCGCTCGCCGGAGTTGAATTTGGAAGCCGGGACAATGGCAGGCCGCGCATGTCGATTGGAACATGCAGGCTTGGCGGAACATGCCGGACGTATTGGCCGGGGAGAGGGATTTTCAATGGAAGAGACTCGACAGGCGGAAAAAGTTCTCCAGGAAATCGGCATCCCACCCCAGCCGAAGGTGGTTCTTGAAGTTTTCAAGGAGATTAAAAGTCCGAATCCTTCCGTCAAGAAAATCGCCGATCTGGCGGCGACGGACCAGGCGCTATCCGCCCGAATCATCAAAGTGATCAATTCTCCCTTCTATGGTCGGCGCATGTCGATCAACTCCATTCAACACGCCCTGACCATGCTGGGACTGAAAAACTTCGCCAAAGTGGTGCTGGCCGCCTCGTTGCGGGAGGCCCTGGCCGGTGGGGGAAAACCCGACCCCTACCTGGAAAAATTGTGGAGACACGCCGTGAGCGTGGCCAAGACGGCGGAGTTCATTTCGGTGTGGATGCAGGCGCTGGTCTCCCCCGAGGAGGCCTACATGACCGGGCTGTTCCACGACGGCGGCATGCCCTTGATGCGCAAGCGTTTCGCCAACTATGGCGATTTTCTCAAAGATCCTTCGGTGTTCAACGGCAATCAGACGGAACAAGAGCGCGGGGTCTTCGCGATCGACCATGCGCTGCTGGGCTCCATGCTGGCCAAATCCTGGGGCATCCCCCGACCGATTCATCAGGCCATTCGTTACCACCACGCCTTGGAGCCTTCGGAATTGAGCGATCTGGAGGAGTCGCGCATGTGGCTGGTGTTGCGGCTTTCCGACTACATCGCCGAATATTGCGCCTGGCGCAACGGGCAAGACACCCTGGAATACTTTCAGTTCGACAACCCCGAGGAGGCCGGATTCACCCCTGAACTGCTCGGCCCCTTCGGCTATCAGGTGGATTCGGTGCGGGACATGCGGGATGACGCGTTAACCCTGCTGACGTGGACCGAGGATTAGAGCGATGCGCCATCCCTGGAGGGATGCCACCCAACACGGTTCATGGCTTGGAATGGGCGGATTTTCGGTGAAGCGGAGATGACTGGGTCGCCTCCCCGGTCGTCCGTGGTTTTGGTGATCGATGACGATCCCGCCGTCCTCGAGCTGTTTCGCGTCCGACTGGAGCGCTTGAACTACCACGTGCTGACAGCCGATGGCGGACAGGCGGGCATCGAGCTGTTCGACCGGAGCAAGCCCGATTTGGTATTGACCGATCTGCGCATGCCGGGGGTGAATGGCTTCGAGGTGGTGAAGCACATCCGCAATACTTCCCATGATACTCCGTTGATCGTCATTTCGGCCACCGTAGAGGTCGAAGATGTGGTCAACTCCTTGCGTCTGGGGGCCTGGGATTTTCTCGGCAAGCCCCTGGAAAGTCATTTGATTTTACACCGGGCTATCGAAAAAGCCCTGGAACGGGCGCATCTTCTTCGGGCGCAACACGCCCTGCGAGAGCGTTTGGAATCGGAGGTGGTCTTAAGAACGCGGGAGCTTCAGCAAGCCAACGCCGAACTCGAACGGTTGGTCGATCTCTATCGGGAGGAAGAAGAGGCTCACGACCGGCATCAAGAGGCGCTGCTAGAGTCGATTGCGCGGCTGAAGGAGAGTCAGGACTATAACCGCGCGTTGTTCATCGCCTCGCCCATCGGGTTGGCCTTGCGTCGTCTGGATGGGCGGATGGCGGACGTCAACCCCGCCTTTTCCGCCCTTCTGGGGCGCTCCATCGAAGAGACCGAGCAGTTGACCATCTGGGAGATCATCTCGGAGAAATACATTCAAGAAGAACAGATTCAACTTCAGATTCTGGAGTCCTCCGGGGCTAATGGGCCCTACGAAACGGAGTACATCCACCGGGATGGACATCTGGTTTTGGTCCGGGTATCGGGCATCCTCCTGGAACTGGAGGGGGAGCGGTTCATCTGGTCCAGCGTGGAGGATATCACGGAATACCGGCGACTTTTTCAGAAGCAACAGCATCGTTTGGAATTGACCGAGAAGACCAACGTCTTGATCAAGTCGTTGCTCGATCCATCTTCAGATGACGGCAAGTTCAATACGTTGGTTCAGTTCGCAACGCGAACCCTGGGAGTGGACGCCTGCTGCATCTGGGTGTTCAAGCCGAGTGAAATTCGCGAGGAGGGGTGCATTTACGCCGCAGAGGATGGCATTCGCAACGAATGCCTGCGCAAAGGGCGTTGCATCTTTCTCAAGGCCAGCTCCTCTCTGGGGGAACCCTTCGATGTTACCCATGATTGTGCGCCGCGAGGACACGATCAGATCGGGCTGGTCACTTCGCAGCCGGAGGAGTGGACGATCAGCACCAACGTGAACTCCGATCCCAGGTTTCAGCGTTATGCGTGGGCCAGGGAGCGCGGGTTGGTCTCGTTCGTCGGGGTTCGCCTGCGCAACCGCAAGGGGGAGATAGTGGGCGTGATCGCCAATTACGCCCGTTTTGTCTTGGATCGGGAACAGATCGCCTCGCTGTTCCAACTCGCCGCCCTGGCCTCACAGGTGATTTTCAGTATTCAGGATCGGCAACAGATTGAAGAATCGCTGGAAAAATCGCAGGCCGCCACTCAGGCCAAGACCGCTTTCTTGGCCACCATGAGCCACGAGATCCGCACGCCGATGAACGCCGTGGTCGGCATGGCCTCCTTGCTTGCGGATACCACCCTCGACGCCCGGCAGCGAACCTACCTGGAGATGATTTTGAAGGGGTCCGACCTGCTGTTGAGGGTGATCAACGACATCCTCGATTTTTCCAAGATCGAAGCGGGCAAAATGTCCTTGTCCCTCACGTCGTTCGATCCTGGGGCGTTGCTGGAGGAGGTCGCCGGGGCTTTGGCCACCGCTGCGTTTGAAAAAGGGCTGGAACTCTATGGCGTCGTGGAACAGGGCGTTCCCCCAAGCCTGTTGGGCGATCCGGTTCGCCTGAAGCAGATATTGATCAACCTGGTGGGCAACGCCATCAAATTCACCAGCACGGGAGAGGTGGCGGTGCGAGTGGGCGTGGAGACAAGGGAAGCGACGGAGCAAGGAGGCGGTGTGGAAGATGCCGTCCGGTTGCATTTTTCCGTCCGCGATACGGGAATAGGCGTTCCCAAGGAACAACAGGAAAAAATATTTGAGGCCTTTCAGCAGATTGAAGGATTTCTGACGCGGCGTCACGGGGGAACGGGGCTGGGGCTTGCCATCTGTCGGCGATTGGCGGACCTGATGAACGGCAGGCTTTGGTTGGAAAGCGAAGAGGGGAAAGGAAGTTGTTTCCACTTTGCCTGTCCATTGAAAGTCCTTCCTGTGCAAGAGGTGAAAGAAGAAACCTCCGATATTGGGATTGACCTTTCCGGACGCCGCATTTTGGCGGCCGATCAGCATGCCCCCAGCCTGGAGTACTTACTCCAACGTTTGATTCTCTGGGGGGCCGAGGCGGTTGGCGTCTCCAACATTCCCGACTTTCGCGCCAGAATCCAGGAGGCCAAGGAGGCGGGGAGCCCCTTTGACTTTCTGTTGTTGGACGCCCGACTCTCCACGCGAGATGAGTTGGAACGGGGGGAGGCCATCCGGCCGCAAAATGTGGACTCTCCCCCTCTGGTTTTGATTTTTCCCCCCCATCGGCACAACGCCTTTTTCCAGGGCGATGGCGATTGGAAGCGAACTCTGTTTCTCCTTCGCCCTGTGCAACGTGGGGATCTGGTTCGGGTCTTAAGCGGTGTTCCCGTCGTTGCGCCACGCTCTGTTGAAAAGCCACGGGTTCAACGACCCGCGCCGGACGCTTCCCGAATCCTGGTGGTGGAGGATAATCAAGCCTCACGGGAAATGATGGTCGAGATGTTGACCCGGGCCGGGTGTCAGGCGGCAACGGCGGAAAATGGGGCCGCAGCCCTGGACGTTTTGCGCCGGGGCAACTGCCACCTGGTGTTGATGGACCTGAGCATGCCCGTGATGGACGGTCTGGAAGCCACGCGCCGGATTCGTTCCGGCCAGGAGGTCGGCATCGATCCCGCCATTCCAGTGGTGGCCATGACCGCCCATGTGTTTGAAGAAGAACGGGCGCTTTGTGAGGAAGCGGGGATGAGCGATCATCTGAGCAAGCCGGTCAATCTGGCGGCTCTGATGAACGTGGTGGCCCGTTTTTCCCAGGAACGCTGCCGCAAGGCCAAGATATACACCTCCGAGACCAGGCAGCGTCTCGCCCGTCGGGCCGTTACTCTCACCCCCGATCCCGATGCCCTCACCCTGGCCAGACGGAGGACGTTCGCTTCAGAGGGCGTCAGGCTGTTTGACGCCGTGAAAACGGCGGTTGAATCAGGGAATCCGGATGATGTTGAACAACCCGCCCAGGCGTTGCGCCGGGCGGCGGCGGCCATTGGCGCGATCCGGCTGCAACATCAGGCGTTGGAAGTGATCCGTGCGGCGCGCAAATTGGACATGGATGCGTTGTGGCGTTTGCTGGATGGGGTGAGAGAGGAACTGAAAGCCGTGCTGGAAGCCTAACGGCGACATCAACAAGCCCTGCCTTGGAAGGAGATTGCACGATGAAAATCTTGCTGGTGGAAGACGACAAGTTCAGTATCGAACTGCTGGAAGGCATTCTCTCCCCGTATGCCGAGTGCGACCGGGCCGTGGATGGCCGGGAAGCGGTGGAGTTTTTTGAAGCGGCGCTGCGGCGGGAAGAGCCCTACGATCTGATCTGTCTGGACATCATGATGCCCGAGATGAACGGTCAGGACGCCTTGAAGAAGATCCGAGCCCTGGAAGTGGATTTGGATGTTCCCCAAACAGTCATCTGGATGACCACTGCCTTGGATGCTTCCAGTGAAAAGATCGAGGCCATTTACAAGGGGGGGTGCAACGCCTATATCACCAAGCCTTACACTCGGGAGAAGGTTTTGACGCATTTGCGGGATCATGGGTTCCTGGGCGTGTAGGAAGGGAGGGGGGCATTCAGGCTTCGTGAACGGCCTCATTTCGCACGTTGGAAAAGGAAACGATTCATGTCGATACTCCCTGCTGGTCGGGTGTTGTTCACCCATGAGGACGACCTGAACAAAGCCAGGAGTCTTCTTGCGGGAGTCAAGCTTCCGCCGCAGCCCAAGGTCGTGATGGATTTGAGCGCTGAAATCCGAAAGCCGGATCCCAATTTTGACAAGATGGTGACTTTGCTCAGTGGAGATCCGGCCTTGTCGGCCAAGCTGTTGCGCGTGGTCAACTCGCCGCTTTATGGATTGACCCGTCGGGTGGACTCGTTGCGTCATGCCCTGAGTTTGCTGGGTATGAAGAACTTTTTCGGCATCGTCCTGGCCACCGCTTTGCGGGATGCCCTGCTGGGGAGTAAGGAGAACGCCAACTCCAAGCCGATGGAGGATTTCTGGACCTATTCCATGGTCGTGGCCCGCATCACCAAATATTTGATCGTGCGCAACCCGATGTTGGGAGAGTTGGTCGGGGCCGATCAAGCCTACCTGGCCGGGTTGTTCCATGATTGCGCGATTCCGATGTTTATCGGCAAGCATCCCGACTATGCGGAGACGGTAAGAACCGCCAAGGAGAATCGGCAGAATATCTTCGACGCCGAGGAGGAGCGTTATGGGGCGCATCACGGGGCCATCGGCTTTATGATCGCCCGTTCCTGGGAGTTGCCCGATCCGGTTTGTCAGGCGATTCGTTACCATCATTATCCGTATTTGGAGGCGGGGGTGGTGGATGAGACGACCGCCCTGGAGATTCTTCCATTGTACGAAATATTGCGCCTGGGCGATTTTCTTGGCGAGCATCTGCTGGAAGCCAAAGGGCGCGACGTCGCCGGTTGTTACCGCGATCAAGAGGAGTTTCTCCTCCACGTCAACATGACAGAGCAGGAGCTGGAGGATTTGAAAGAGGACGTGGTCGATTCCATCAGCTTGTGATGGCATAGGATTGGGTTGCGCCGACCGAGCGTTCCGAATCTTCCACGGGGCGGCTAAAGGGCAGGTACTCCGGCTCCAGTCATTGGAACTGGCGGGGGAGAGGGAGTCCGTCATCAGCGTTCGGTTCCGCATCCGGGCTGGCGCCTCTTTCCCCACCACGAATCGGAGGGTTCCCGATTCGAACGCACGAAGTGCGCCAGGAGGGCGGCAGCCAGGGACGGCCATGACCGCTCCCATGAAAAACCCCGCCGGAGCGGGGTTGAATTGTGCAGACAGATGACCTCTCATGCGATATGATGATATCAAATGCGATGTGATCCGTGCGCCGCTATCCTGTCCTCGAAGCTCATCGACTGATATGTTATCCGATGTCATCATATCGAATGCCATATGAAAAATGGCAGCCAAAACGCCGCATGGACAAATTTCCATGCAATATCATGATATCGGATAGAATATGAAGGTCGTGCTGGATACCAACGTGCTGGTGGCGGGGCTCAGGTCGAGCAATGGCGCCTCCCACCGTCTGCTGCAACAACTGCCCTTGCTGCAGATGTTCTACCCGCAAATCTCGGTTCCGTTGTTTCTGGAATACGAGGCGGTGTTGAAACGTCCGGACAGCGGCATCCGCTTGGAGCGCGAGGAGATCGACGTCATCCTGGACGTCATCGCAGCGGTCTCCGATCAGGTGAAGCTGCACTATCTGTGGCGACCGGTGCTACCGGACCCGGCGGACGACATGGTTCTGGAACTGGCGATGGCAAGCAACGCCGAAGCCATCGTCACCTTCAACACCAAGGATTTTGCGGAAGCGGAGCGGCGATTTGGCATCCGCATCCTGACCCCGCGAGAGTTCTGGTTGCTGCTGCAGGAGAAAAAGAGATGAGCCAATACGCCTTGAGACTTCCGGATTCGTTGCTGGATGCGGCGCGCCGTCTCGCCAAGGACGAGAACGCCTCCATGAACCAGCTGTTCGTGACGGCCATCGCGGAGAAGATTTCTGCCCTGGACACCGAGAAGCTGCTGCGGGAAAGGGCCGAACGCGGCGACCTGATCAAATACCGCCGAGCCTTGGGCCATGTTCCCGATGTCGCCCCCATCCACAACGACGACAGGTTGGATTGATGGGTGAGACGGTCCATCGGCTCTCGCGCAATGGTGTGCGAAGCACAGCGGCTCACCCGTCAGAACGGGTGGACGGCGAAATGTCCAGCCCCAGGGCCTTGCCTTGCTGGTGGATGCGCTCCAGGAGTTGCGGATCGCTTACGGCACGGTTCAGTTTTCGCAGCAGTTGTTCCTTCGCCTCGATTTCGGCAGGGGGCTGTTCCACCCAGTGCAGGGCGTCCTTGGCGATGGCGGTGAGTTCATTCGGTTGCAACAGAGCGGGGCGCCTGAGCAGGGAGTTGAGGAGAAAATCCCGCTCTTTCACTCGGGAATGGATGGTCAGCCAACGGATTGCTGACCGTGCAAACCGCACCCAAAGCGCGTCCACAAGAGGAGGAACACGGCGGAGCAGCCGTTTGTACACAAAATCCGCGTCGTCGTGTTGCCCGTGTTGTTGTAACCAGTGAAACGCTACCGTGATGACCCGTTTCTCGGTCTTCTCACTCAATAACCTGGCATCAAGGCAATAGCGCAACAGGAAGGTCGTGTCCTCCGGAAAGGACGAGGTGTTTTCCAACCGCAATAGCGCGATTTCGACGCCCCGTTCCTGTTGTGAATCGCTGACCTCGTTCCTGGTTAGAAGATTTTTCAGAACGAACCCGGCATCCACTGTATGGGAATGCTTCCCCAGCCAATCGAATGCGTAGTCGATGGCCTTTCGCGCCCGCAAAGCCAAATCCGTACGCTCCAGCAGGGGATCGAGGACAAACCCGGCCTCAAGGATCAGAGAATGCTCCCCCAGCCAATCGAATGCGTAGTCGATGGCCTCTCGCGCCCGCTCAGCCAAATCCGTACGCCCCAGCAGGGGATCGAGGACAAACCCGGCCTCAAGGATCAGGGAATGCTCCCCCAGCCAATCGAATGCGTAGTCGATGGCCTTTCGCGCCCGCAAAGCCAAATCCGTACGCTCCAGCAGGGGATCGAGGACAAACCTGGCCTCAAGGATCAGGGAATGCTCCCCCAGCCAATCGAATGCGTAGTCGATGGCCTCTCGCGCCCGCTCAGCCAAATCCGTACGCCCCAGCAGGGGATAGAGGACAAACCCGGCCTCAAGGATCAGGGAGTGCTCCTCCTTCCCCAGCCAATCGAATGCGTAGTCGATGGCCTCTGGCGCCCGCTCAGCCAAATCCGTACGCCCCAGCAGGGGTTTGAGGACAAACCCGGCCTCAAGGATCAGGGAGTGCTCCTCCTTCCCCAGCCAATCGAATGCGTAGTCGATGGCCTCTGGCGCCCGCTCAGCCAAATCCGTACGCCCCAGCAGGGGATCGAGGACAAACCCGGCCTCAAGGATCAGGGAATATTTGTTCAGCCAGGCAAGGGCGGTTTGGATGTCCTCCCGGGTCTGGGCATCGCTGGGGATCACCTTCTCATCCAGCAGGAGTTTTAGCAGAAAAGAGGCCTCCGGCGTGGCGCCGTGGCGCGCCAGCCAGCGCCGGGCAGGGGGCGCCAGCCGGAAACGGTGGGGCGGTGATAGCTCCTTCAATCCCTTGTAGAGCAGGTGGCGAGCCTCGGGGGCTTCGGCATGGCGCGCCATCCAGGGGTCGATCAACACCTCCCAATGGTTGATGACCGTTTCCGCCCAGGGAGGACCGGAAAGCAGCGCCCCCAGGGCGTAGGAAACCAGATCCCGATCCCGACCCGGCAGTTTTTCGCCAATTTCGGCTGCGTGCTGCTCCAGCCATTTCCCGGATGCCTCGGCCAGGGAGCGCCCGAAGGCATCCTCTTCGGGAGGGTGGGCCAGCAGCAGCCGGTTCAGGGCGGTGGCCATCCGCCCCAACAGACGCGCCTCGCCATGAACTCCGACCAGTAGGGAGGATAACAGCTCCTTCCGAACCGACCCGTCCAGGCGCAACAGCTGCTCCAGAACGGTATCCGTCACCACGTCGTGGCAGGTGTGCCAAAACGGCCCGTTCCCCCGGTTCAGCCAGCCCCACGCCTCCAGCCGCTCCACCAGATAGTTGGCCATGCTGGCCTGGGTCGAACCGGCCTGGGTCAAGGTGGAGGCAGCGGCGCTGCTTAACTCCTCCGGCAGGGCGGGGGCGGAGGCCAGCACCGCCGCTGCCGCTTGCAGCTCCGGTATTGGAACGTTGGGCAGCAGCCCGCCACCGGGCGCGTGCCACAAACCGTCTTCCCGCAGTCTCCGTTGCAACCACCCCATCAGGTCATGAGGCCGGGGCAGGGCAAGATTCTCCCGCTCCAGTTTGCCATTCCCGGCCAGTCGCTCCAGCTCACGGGCGATGAACAGGGCGATGATGGGCCGCTCACCGCACAACTCGGCCATTCGCTCCGCACCCAGGCTGGCATGGGCCATGGGGGCCACCTTCTCGATCAACCTCTCCCGAAGCTCCCGGGATTGCGCCTCATCGGGCTCCAGGGGAATGACTTGAAACAGCGAGTTCCGCTCGGGGTTGTCGGTGGCATCCCGGGAACGCAGACTGGGACGGGTATCCGCCAGCAGGGCCAGGGGAATCCCCTTGTTGGCGGCCTCCGGCAACAGAGCGCGGCGAATGGCCCCAAGGTCCAGATGAGGCATCCGCTCCAGATAATCGAAGGTCAGCAGGGTGGGGTCTTTTCCAGACAGCACGATCTTGGCCAACTTCTGCACGGTGACGCCAGGCTCCAGGGCGCGGACATGCAGCACCCGCCACTCTGCGTCGCTTGCCCGCTGGGAGACCTCCAGCAGGGTGCGGGTCTTGCCCACCCCCCCTTTCCCCACCAGCAGCACCCCCTGCTTGCCCGCCAGCTGTTGCAGGGTCTCCCACAGGCGCTCCGGGTGAAACTCTTTCTCCAGCCCAGGGGGGACAAAAGGCAGATGCTCTTCCAGCAGATAGGCCTGGAATCCGGTGAGCCCTTGCACGTAATCGGCATGGCTGATCACGCTTTCCAGCCCTGTGCCCAGCCAGTCATCCCTGACCCGGGGCAAACCGTTGAGCCAGGAGCACAGGTCACCCCAGTCCAACACCCTGATCTGTTCAATGGGCGGTCTTTCGTCCGTTACCAACCCGTCGAAGAATGACTGGATTTTGTCCTTCAGCTTTTTCTTCAACTCAACAGTGAGTCGGCAGGAAACCGCATAGACGTAGGAGTGAGCCTCCTTCCAGGGGCGATGCAGCTCGGTCCATCCCTTCTTGGCAGCGCGATCCAGGACTTCCTTGACCGTGTACCATCCACTCAGGACATTTGCCTCCAAATCTTTCACATCGTCTTCCAGATGATCCTTGCATTCGACGATGATGGGGGTGGGCAGTGAGTCGAAAAGCGGGACGCGCTCTCCCCCCTCAACCCACACGTCGATGGAGCCATCCTTGCTACGGGTTGTGGAGACGTGGGTGTTGGCCGCTCCGAAGGAGTTCCGCAAACCATCTCCCACCAGCTGCTGAAAGCGGTCTTCCCGTTCGGCGTGCTGAAGAGCGCGGGCGCCCATCAGCAGATCGGGAGAGAATTTTGGAGGAAACAGGGCCATGAGGATGCTCCGGTAATGACGTCTTCGGTCATGCGACCTGAAATAATCTTATAGGTGATGCAGCGGTTGTTGAACAGTAGGCTTGTTGCCCCTGATCCAGCCGTGGAAGCAGGGCTCGTGCTTCCAGAGGTAGTGGGTCCGGGTCAAGATCGGCGAGGGTTTGTTCCAGATGATCTGCTGGTGGACGAAGGCCCCCAGCTTTTCCCGCACCCCTTCCAGCATGGCCTGACGGCGGGAGGCGCGCTTTAACACCGGCAGTACCAGGCCGCGTGGGTGTCGATGGCCTGGTCGATGGCCGCCTGGATGAACCCCTCGTAGAGTTCCGGCCCCTGGCTGGAGTCGTCCCAGGTGACGCCGTAGCTGGGGGACCAGTCCTTGTTGCCATCGGTGGGACCTGACCCCTTGGCGGCGTTGGCCTTGTGTCGGGCGTTCTGGGGATGGTTGGCGCCGTCGTAATCGACGAGGTAGGGCGGGTCGGTGGCGAACAGGATCGCTCGTTCGCCCTTCATCAGCCGCTGCACGTCCTCGGACTTGGTGCTGTCGCCGCAGAGCAGACGATGTTCGCCCAGCACCCAGAGATCGCCGGGGCGGCTGACGGGGTTCGGAGGCGGTTCGGGGATGGCCTCTTCATCTCCCGCAGCACCAGCACCGCCTTCGCCGTCTTCCATGCCATCCAGGAGGTCGCCCAACTCCTCGTCGGAGAAACCGATCACCTCCAGTTCGAAGCCGTCCTCCCGCAGGCGGTCCAGCTCGGTGGCCAGGAGGTCGTTGTCCCACCCCGCGTCCAGGGCCAGCTTGTTGTCGGCCAGGATGTAGGCCCGGCGCTGGGCGTCGGACAGGTGATCCAGGACGATGACCGGTACCTGATCCAGCCCGAGCTTGCGGGCCGCCATCAGGCGGCAGTGCCCGGCGATGATCCAGTCCTTGCCGTCCACCAGGATGGGCGACGTAAAGCCGAACTCCTTCATGCTCGCCGCCACCTTGGCGATCTGCGCCGCGGAATGCGTCCTGGCGTTGGAGGCATACGGGATCAGCCGTTCCACCGGCCAGACTTCGATGGCCTTGGCCATGGCGGGAATGGAATTCATCGGGAAAGCTCCTCCAGGGCGATGCGCAGTTCCTGATCCAGCAGGCGTTCGATGGTTTTCGCGTCGGTCTCGGAAGCCAGCACCGCCGCCATGCGGCTGGGGATGCCCAACAGACGATCCCGCACCCGGCGCGCCATCTCGAAAGCATCGCGGGCCACGTCCTCGGCCTTCAGCAGCTTGCCCTGGCGCTCTTCGTAATCCATGCGGGTGAGCTTGGCGTTGTAGGTCTCCCGGATGGCCCGGCTGACCTGGTAGTTGGGGACCGCCGGATTGCTTGGCCCCGGTTCCGAGTCGGGCGACGGGGTGCGCACCGTTGGCCGGGGTTGCGGCAGAGGGGGTGTCTCTCGGACGGGTTGAGGCATTGTCCGAACCGGTGGGGTTGGGTCCGGCTTGCGTTGCTGTGCCGGATCGGTGTTGCGATCCCAGGAGGCGTCGGCTTTGATGGAATCGATGGTCCCATCCGGTTCGGTGGGGATGCGCCCAACTTTGATTGCCTTGCGCACTGCTCCCTCGCTCACCCCCCGCTGGCGGGCGTAAGCCCGGATGGACATTCCCATGCTTCAATCTCCCAATCGCCCGATCAGGGGTGCGTACCTGGGTGCGTACCGGTTTTCCGGAGTGCGTACCTGAATGCGTACCGCGCACCTTGCCGGTACGCACCCAATCGCTTCCAGAACATCTTGTTTTGCCATCACAAATTCAGGCATGGTGCGTACTGCGTACCTGAAAATGCGTACCCGTTTTCCGGTCTGTCGCTAGCGAAATACCGGGGTCGCGCGGCACAAGAAAACTTTTGGCCTGTAAGGAACCGCCAATTTCTCTCGCCTATGACGCATCCATTTGATATAACATAGCATTGTCAGGTGATTCGAACTCTCTCCAAACTTTTTCTCCGTTTGAGATGTTATTGAATGGTTATTATTTG
>JADGAP010000062.1 GCA_015231965.1 Magnetococcales bacterium
CTTCGCGGCGGTCTCGCCCGGGTCGGGGGCGGACGCGACGGCGCTGGCGGCGGACCCGGCGGCGGACCCGGCGGCGGGCTCCCCTCCGCGCTGATTCCACCAATAGCCCCCCGTCGCACCGACGAGCAGCAGCAACAACCCGGCCCCGACGGCCAGGGGGAGGCGGCGATCCCCCAACCAGGAGGCTCGGGCGGCCCGGGCGGCGACGGGGCCCAGCACCTCGATCGCCGCCTGATGGACGATCTCCGGCGTCACCTGGGGGGACTCCTGAGCGAAGGCCCCCAACAGTGAGCGGTCGCCAATTTTGTTCACCAGCCGGGGGACGCCCCCCGACAGGCGGAAGATCAAGCGGGTCGCCTTGGGCTCGAAGAGGGTGGAGACGGCCCCGGCCACCGCCAGACGATGGCGGATGTAGCCGTCGGTTTCGCTTTCGTCCAGGGGGCCGATGTGAAATCGCGCCGTGACCCGCTGAGCCAGCTGTCGCAACTCCTTCTTTTCCAACATGTGGAGCAGTTCCGGCTGGCCGATGAGAATGATTTGCAACAATTTTTGCGTGGCAGTCTCTAAGTTGGTGAGCAGGCGCACCTGTTCCAGCAGTTCGGGGGAGAGGTTTTGCGCCTCGTCGATGACCACCACGACCTTCCGCCCCCGGGAGTGGGCGGCCACCAGGTGGCGGTTCAGGACGTTGATCAAAACCTTGAGGCTCTTGGTCTTTTTGGGATACTCGATGCGCAGTTCGTCGCAGATCGAGGCCACCAGTTCGGCGGCGCTGAGCTTGGGGTTGAAGATCAGGGCCAGATCGACGTTGGCGGGGAGTTGTTCCAGCAGGCAACGGGAGAGGGTGGTCTTACCCGCCCCCACCTCGCCGGTGAGCAGCACGAAGCCGCTGCTGCTCTGGATGCTGTAAAGCAGATGGGCCAACCCCTCCTGATGGTATCGGGAGAGGTACATGAAGCGGGGATCCGGCGTAATGGAAAACGGCTCTTCCCGCAATTGAAAGGCGTCATGGTACATGCGGCGGGTCCGAAATCGGAGGGGGCGGCGCGGAGGGGCGGATCCCTTCGCCGCGAGGATGTTGGAATACGGTATGAAGCGGCCCGATCCATTGTGCGCGAGGCGAGGCGGATGGGCAAGGAGGCACCATGACGAGGGGGCGCGGAATCTGGCGACGGCATGGGGAGAGGGCGACGATCATGGAGGACGAAACCTGGGAGATGGACCCCCCCGCCAGTCGCGGGGCGCGGTGGCGCATGGCGGCGGGACAGTTGGAGGCCCGGGGGATTCTGGACCGGCGGGTGCTGGAGGCGATGAGCCGGATCCCCCGGGAGCGGTTCGTCCCTCCAGAGTGGGCGGAGGCGGCCTACGACGACGGCCCCCTGCCCATCGGGTGCGACCAGACCCTCTCCCAGCCCTACATGGTGGCGGTGATGAGCGAACTGTTGGAACTGCGCGGACCGGAGCGGGTGTTGGAGATTGGCGCGGGATCGGGTTACGGGGCGGCGGTGCTGGGTCTGCTGGCGGCCCGGGTGGTGGCGGTGGAGCGGATTCCCCAACTGTTGGACGAGGCCCGGGAGCGCTGGCGGCGGTTGGGGCTGGATCACGTGGTCGGCGCGGCGGGGGACGGCACGTTGGGCTGGCCGCCGGAGGCCCCCTACGACGCCATTTGCGTCACCGCCGGAGCCCCGGCGATTCCCCGACCCCTCATCGATCAACTGCGCCCCGGCGGGGTGATGGTGATTCCGGTGGGCAGCCGTTACATTCAAGGATTGTGGCGGGTGAGGCGGGGACGGAACGGTCTACTGGAGGTGGAAAAGGGGCTGGGGTGTCGCTTTGTCCCGCTGCTGGGGCGCGACGGGTGGAAGAACCCTTGATTCCACACGATCCCGCTTGATTTTTTAGGAAAATAACCCTAACCTGCCGCCGATGGCCTCTGAAATCGGCCATCGGCTCATTTCGGTTTGGATAACCGGGCAAGGATCAGCGCGGGAGCAGGGGAGACGGTCAATGACCAAGGCGGAAATCGTGGAAGCCGTTTACGAACGCATCGGCCTTTCCAAAAAGGAGTCGGCGGAAATCGTTGAAACGGTGTTGGAAGTGGTGCGTGAGCGGCTGGAGAATGGGGAGGCGGTGAAAATTTCCGGCTTCGGAAATTTCATGGTGCGCAGCAAGGGATCCCGTCCCGGACGCAACCCCAAAACCGGCGAGGAGGTGGAAATCCCCCCCCGTCGGGTGTTGACCTTTAAGGCCAGCCAAATTTTGCGCGACAAGGTGTGCGGCGACTGAACCGCCCCTTCGACCGCCCGTCGCGACATTTTTCACCGAATTCCGCGCCGTATCCGGGATTTGGCTCGACCCGTGGGGAAGGAAACCCAAAACCGTGGGTTTGTTGTGGGATTTGCTGCCGGTCCTGATTTTTTTCGCCGCCTACAAGGCGGGGGACATCTACGTCGCCACCCTCGGGGCGGTGGCGACGGCGCTGATTCAGGCGGGGTATTCGTGGTTCCGTCATCGCCGCTTGTCGGCGTTGCAAATCGTGGGGGTGGGGTTGCTGGTGGTTTTCGGTGGCGCCACCCTGCTGTTGCGGGATCCCCTTTTCATCCAGTGGAAACCCACGGTGCTGTATTGGCTGTTGGGCGGCATTCTGTTGGGGGGGCGTTGGCTGGGCGGGGGGTTGCTGCTCAAGCGGCTGCTGGGCGACCGCATGGTTTTGCCGGACCCGGTCTGGCGTCGCCTGGAGGGGGATTGGATCCTCTTCTTCCTGTTCATGGGGGGGGTCAATCTGGCGGCGCTGCATTGGCTGGATGAGGCCGCCTGGGTCAACTTCAAGCTCTTCGGCCTGACCGGCTTGACCCTTCTGTTCACCTTCGGCGAGGGGTTCCGGCTCGCCCCCCATATGAGCGAGGCCGCCGGGGACGCCGCCCCGGAAGATTCCGGCAAGCCCGCCGCCCCGGGTTGAGGCGTCCCGTCTCCCGGGCCGGGTGGACGACTGCGGGGGTTGCGCCCGTGGGTCGCGGCGTCGCCTGTTTAGCCATTCCATTTGAAAATTTCGCCTGTCTTCAAGCGGCGCCTGGGTTATGCAACCAACTTCGCAACCATGAAAACGTCATTCCCGCGAAAGCGGGAATCCAGGGGCGGGGGAGGGAAATGCAGAGATCACCACGAGGAACCAAGCCCCTTTTCCGTTCGTTTGAAGGGAGCCACTCACCTATCGGCTTTCCTGGATTCCCGCCTTCGCGGGAATGACGATGGCGTGTTTGAAAAAGTTGGTTGCATCCCCTGACGCCGCTTGACGTCATGTGCAAATTTTAAATGGAACGACTCTATTCCCTCTTCCGCCGTGGTTCCCTTCCCCCTCGCGTCTTGGCGCTCTGCTTGAGGAGTGAAACCCCATGCGACAAATTGAAGACGTGGATCGGGACAAAATTCTCGACGCCCTGGACGAACTGGAGTTTTTCCAACACTTCTCCCTCTACGAAAAAAAACGCATCACCGGGATGCATGCCCATTTTTTCGTCTACGACGCCGAGGAGTTGATGATCGAGGAGGGGACCACCGACACCGCCTTCTTGATCCTGGTGACGGGCAAGGCGGTGGTGTTGAAGGCGGGGGTGGAGCAGCCCCTGGCGCGGATCGGCCCCGGGGATTTTGTCGGCGAGATGGCCTTTCTCACCAGCATGGCCCGCACCACCACGGTGCAGGCCGAAAGCCAGACCCTGGCCATCCGGGTGGATCAGGAGTTGCTCGCCCGACTGGGGGCGGAAATTCGGGAAAAGATCAAGGATCGCATCATTCGCAAGCTGGTGGATCGGGTGGCGGAGTTGACCCGTCGTCTTTCGTAGGCGAGGCGAAACGCCGCCATGGCCCCCCGCTCTTCCACGCCACCCCGCCCCGACCCGTCCGACGCCCCCCGCGGTCCTCGTCCCTGGCTGGCCTTGAGCGTGGCCACCCTGGGGGGGGCGGGGCTCTCGCCCAAGGCCCCGGGAACGGTGGGAACCCTGGTCGCCCTCCCCCTGGGGATCGGCTTGCAGGCGTTGGGAACGCCCTGGCTGGCGGCGGCGGCGCTGTTGCTCCTCCCGGCGGGTATTTGGGCGGCGAATCGGGCCATCGCCTGGTGGGGCGACAAGGATCCCCAGGCGGTGGTGGTGGACGAGGCGGCGGGGCTTTTTCTCGCCCTGCTTCCTGCCCTCCCGGAGTGGCCCTGGTGGGGGGCGGCGTTTCTTCTGTTCCGTCTGTTCGACATTCTCAAACCCGGTCCCGTGGGGTGGTTGGATCGTCGCCTGACCGGCGGATGGGGGGTGATGGCCGACGATCTGGCCGCCGGGGCCATGGCGGGGGGGATCCTGCTGGCCGTCCGACTGGTATTGGCATCGGGTTGAACCCAGGCGTTCCCTTTCTCCGGGCGTTACCTTTCGTTAAACTGTTCTCCTCCCTCTCTCGAACCTTCCATGGACCCCGAAACAAAAACACCGGAACGGTAGCGCGCCATGAAGTGTTTGTTGGTATTACCCCGCTGGAGCGAGACCCACGCCCTGCTCCCCGCCTCGGGACGGCCCCACCTGGATTTGCTGCTGCAAACCCTGGGTTTCACCGAATTGAGCGTGCGCGAACTGGAGCCGGACAAATCCTTCGACCCGACGGCGGTTCCTGAGGAGTATCAACTCATCCTGGCCCAGGGGGAGGCGGGGGGCGGGGGCCGATTGCGTCGCTCCATTCTCTCCAATCTGGGGTTGTCCCTGGCCCTGGCCAACGACGAATCCGACCGGCTTCGGGTGGATGGGGCGCGTCCGCTGCACAATGCCCGAGGCGAACCGACGGGCTTCGCGGTCAAGCGACGGGGGCGGCTGGTGGCCTTCGCCGAGGGGTCGTTGTGGGCGGTTCGGGAGGATTTGCAATCGGAGGTCCACCAACTGCTGCACGAGGAGTGGGCCGGGCGGGCGGTGCGCAAGCCCTCCGACTGCTGGCTGGTGGAGGGGCGGGTGACGGCCGCCGAAATGGCCCAATTCCTGGCCGACGGGGAGATCTCGCAAATTTCCCTCCATCCCCTGCCCGATGGCGACACGGCGCTGCTGTTGCCGGGCCATCTGGGGGAGGATTATAAATCCTACCTGAGGGAGCGTTTTGGCGAGCGGCTCTACGCCGACCGGGCCACCCCCCTGGAAGAGGTGGTGGGGGAGCGGTTGCGGGCGGCGGGTAAGCGGGTGGCCCTGGCGGAATCCTGCACCGCCGGGCTGGCCTCGGCCCGGCTCAGCGCCGTGCCGGGGAGCAGCGCCTATCTTCACGTTGGTATCGTGGCCTACGCCAACGCCGCCAAGCAGCGGCAGTTGGCGGTCTCCGAATCGTTGATCGCGCAGCACGGCGCGGTCAGCCCCGAGGTGGCCCTGGCCATGGCCCGGGGGGCAGTGCTGATGGGCGACGCCGATCTCGGCGTTTCCGTCACCGGCATCTCCGGCCCCGATGGGGCGGCCCCCGGCAAGCCGGTGGGCACGGTCTTCTTCGCCGCCTTCAACCGCGACGGCCGGGTGCTGGAACAGCACGCCGTCTTTCCCGGCGGCCGCCATCAGGTCCGCCATCAGGCCAGCCAGACCGCCCTCCACCTGCTGCGCCGGATGGCGGGCTGACCCCGTGGCACCCGCCGCTCCCGCCGCCGCGCCGGACCTCCTGGGGTTGCGGAATGCCGCACCCCTTCCCTTTTCCACCCTGCTCGCCGATCCCCCCTGGCAGTTTCAAAACCGCACCGGCAAGATGGCCCCGGAACACAAGCGGTTGAATCGTTACGAAACCATGACCCTGCCGGAGATCCTGGCCTTGCCGGTGTCCCAAGTCGCCGCCCCCACCGCCCATCTCTATTTATGGGTTCCCAACGCCCTGCTGCCCGAGGGGTTGCGGGTGATGGAAGACTGGGGATTCCAGTACAAAACCAATATCATCTGGAGCAAAATCCGTAAGGATGGCGGCCCCGACGGGCGCGGCGTGGGATTTTACTTTCGCAACACCACCGAAATGGTGTTGTTCGGGGTGCGGGGCAAAAACGCCCGGACCCTCGCACCGGGGCGCAGTCAGGTCAACTACATGCGCACTCAGGACAATCTCATCGAGAGCCGCAAGCAGGAACACTCCCGCAAGCCCGACGCCCTTTACGAGATCATCGAGCGGTGCAGCCCCGGCCCCTACCTGGAGCTGTTCGCCCGGGGAACCCGCCCCGGCTGGACCGGATGGGGAAATCAAGCGGAATCCTACGCCCCCGACTGGCCCACCTACGCCCACCACTCCGCCGCCCCGCCGGAAGACGGGCTGCGCCTGGAGGGGAAGTGAAAATCTGCTTGCGGCCATGTCGCGCTGTATAGTCGTTCCAACTTTGGGATGCCCGCTCCTTCGTTGGAACCGCCTGATGCCGTTCGGCTCTCGCTAGCAGCCTGCCGGATTCAAACTCCTCCCATCATGCAACCCATTGATCATCCCACAATAAATTTTATTTATTGTGGGATGATCACAATATATTCATTGCAGTATCAATATGTTGCAACATATTGATACTGATAATCCGACAGACTGCTAGATCACCCGATGTTGCAGGCAGGGGATTTGGGTACGGCTGGTAGTCACCCGGGCGGGGTCGATCTCCGCCAAGGCGATGCCGTTGCCGTCGGGGCAACGGGCCACCACCGTGCCCCAGGGCTCCACGATCATGGAGTGACCGTAGGTGCGACGACCCCCGGCGTGCCATCCCCACTGACCCGCCGCCAGCATGTAGGAAAAATTTTCCACCGCCCGAGCCCGCACCAGAATCTCCCAGTGGTCCTTGCCGGTCTGCTGGGTGAAGGCCGAGGGCAGGGCGAAGAGGGTCGCCCCCTGATCCACCAGCCGGCGGAAATGCTCGGGAAAACGCAGATCGTAGCAGATGGAGAATCCCAGGCGACCAAAGGGGGTATCGGCGGTGACCGCCTGGCGACCCGGCTTGATGAAGGCCGACTCGCGATAGGGTTCGGCCCCCAGGTTGGCGTCGAACAGGTGGATTTTATCGTAGCGCCCCGCCACCGTTCCGGTGTTGCTCACCAGAAAACAGGTGCTGGTGACCATCCCCGCGTCGGGAACCGCCAGGGGGATGGACCCCCCCACGATCCACACTTTGCGCCGGATGGCGAACTCCAGGAGAAAATCCAGACTGGGGCTGGCGTCCATCTCCTCCCGGTGGTTGCGCTTTTCCGAGTCGTCCCGCCCGAGAAAGGAGAAATTTTCCGGCAGCACGATCAGCTCGGCACCCCGGGCCACCGCCTCTTCCATCAAACGCTCGGCCACCCGCAGGTTTTCGGAACGGTCCGGTCCGGAACACATTTGCACCACGGCGGCCAATCCCTTGCCCATCATCGTCTACCCCTTGCAGTCGGTTCAGAGTGTCGCCCTCAGGCGAGGTTTTCCCAGCGTTTCGCCCCGTGACGGGTCAAACCGCCAACAGCGGATCCAGTCCGCCCTTGCGGTCCAATTCGTGGAGATCGTCGCACCCCCCCATGTGCTGGCCGTTGATGAAAATTTGCGGCACGGTTTTGCGTCCCCCCGCTTTTTGCACCATTTCATCCCGGCGCTGGGGCTCCCGGTCCAGATTGACCTCCTGATATTTCGCCCCTTTGCGGTCCAGCAACGCCTTGGCCTTGACGCAGTAAGGGCACACGGTGGTGGAATAGACGATGATCTCGGGCATCGAAAGACTTCTCCACGGGAGGAAGGAGTGAATGGGAGGAACGTCACTGTTTGTATCGTTCTTTCACCGCAAGACTCAAGCCCCTTTCGCCGTCAGGGCGGGGAGTGGTCGGAAGCGGGCGTTTCGCGGCGCTCGCGGTCGCTCAGGGTGCGGGCGACGCAGAGGGCGGTGACCCGCGCCGCGCCGCCCTGACGAAGGGCCATGGCGGCGGCGGAAAGGGTGGCACCGGTGGTGGCCACGTCGTCCACCAGCAGCACGCCCCGCCCCCGAAAAAGGTCGCCTCGCACGGCAAAGGCCCCCTCCAGATTGCGCAGGCGGGCGGCGGCCCCCAGACGGGTTTGGGGCGGGGTCCAGCGCACCCGTTGCAACGCATTGGTCTCCAGGGGAACCCCCAGGCGCCGGGATAACGCCCCCGCCAGCAACGCCGCCTGATTGTAGCGCCGTTGGATCAGGCGCAGGGGATGGAGCGGCGTGGGAACCACCCACTCCGGCTCCTCCCAACGCAAGGTCGATTCCAGCCGCTCCCAGCACAGGTCGGCCACCAGGTCCGCCCAGTGGGTGCGATCGCCGAATTTCAGACCCACCAACAGCTTTTCCATCCCCCCTTCGTAGGCGAAGGCGGCGAGGTAGAGGTCCGGATGTTTTTTCTCCCGGTCATGGCAGCGGGGACAAAACGGCGCTCCGCCGCTCTCGAAGCCGCAGCGAATGCACAATCCGTCCGGACGCGGGGGCAGTCCCCGGTGACAAGCATCGCACAGCCGATGGGGGTGCGCCAACCGGTTTTGGCACAACGGGCAACAGGGGGGGAACAGCAAATTCCAGGCCGCTTCCCGCCCTTGTTTCCACCCGTCGGCAAGGTTTTGGACGCTTTTCATCGGGACAGTTGACATGTATCAAGGAGTTTTCGCGATAATGGGTTAAAACCGATTCGCATTTGCAATTGGAATGGGGTATTGAGAGAATCAATGACCTGGATCCTCCGTCGCGCCGGGGAGGTGCCCCCGCTTGCGGGGAGATCCCCGTTTCGTCCTCGATTCCCGGGAATCGGCGAGGGGGGGGCATCCGGCGCAAGGGCGTCCGGCGCCAGGTTGGGCGTCGGAACCGACTCGATGTCGCTTCAGTATAAGGAACCGGGGGGCGCGATGAAAGCCGAGAACGCCAATATGGCCGAGCGGTGGCGGGAGCAGGTGAGACAGTTTTTAGAAGAGCATCATCGCATCGTCCACATGGCCGAGGGGTTGAGCGCCGCCTTGGCGCGGGAGGATGGGGCGTTGGCCTTTGATCACGTCACCGCCTTGCAAACCCGGTTGTACGCCCATTGCGCCAAGGAGAACCGATTTTTTCAGGAGTTTCTGGCCGGGGCGGGGCTGGAGGGGGTGATGACCGCCCCCTTTGAGTCCACCCGCCGTCTGGCCCATGATTGGGCCGCTTTCCAGAGTCGCTGGATGAGCCGGGAGACGGTGGAGGCGGATTTCGTCTCCTTCCGCCACGACGTGCGCCATCTGCTGGAGCGGCTGGAGATCCGGGTGGCGGCGGAGGAGCCGATCTACCGTCGCATTCTCGACGAAGGGGAGTAGGAGCCGCCGCGCGCCCCGGGCTCCCCGGCGGGAGGGGGCTGGCGAGGATTCAAGGCTCCTGGAACAATTCGGTGGAGACGTAGCGTTCGGCGAAGCTGGGGAGGATGACCGCCAGCCGCTTGCCCTTGAACTCAGGCCGGGCGGTGGCCTTGAGGGCGGCGGCCACGGCGGCACCGGAGGAGATGCCGCAGGCGATTCCTTCCTGGACGGCCATGGCCCGGGCGGTTTGGAGGGCTTCGTCGTCGCTCACCTGGATCACCCCGTCCATCAGGGAGAGGTCCAGCACCCGGGGTTTGAATCCCGCCCCGATGCCCTGAATGCGGTGGGGTCCGGGAATGCCGCCGGAAAGCACCGGGGAGTTTTCCGGCTCCACGGCGAGGGCCTGAAAGGCGGGGCGGCGCTCCTTGAAATAGCGGGCGATGCCGGTGAGGGTTCCGCCGGTGCCGACGCCGCAGATCAGGCCGTCCAGTTCGCCGTTGGCGTCCTCCCACAGTTCCGGGGCGGTGGAGCGGTAGTGCGCCTCGGGGTTGGCGGGGTTGTCGAACTGGTTGGGGATGAAGCTCTTCTTGTTTTTCTTGGCCAGTTCGTAGGCCTTGTCGATGGCCCCTTTCATGCCGTCGGCGGCGGGGGTCAGCACCACCTTGGCCCCCAGATGGCCGAAGAGCTTGCGTCGTTCCACCGACATGGATTCGGGCATGGTGAGGGCCAGCTTGTACCCCTTGGCGGCGCAGACGAAGGCCAGGGCGATGCCGGTGTTGCCCGAGGTCGGCTCGATGATCAGTGTCTCCTTGTCCAGCTTGCCGTCCCGTTCCGCCGCCTCGATCATCGCCAGCCCGATGCGATCCTTGACCGAACTCATGGGGTTGAAATATTCCAGCTTGGCCACAATCTCGGCCTGACAGCCCCGGGTGAGCCGGTTGAGGCGCACCAGCGGCGTGCGACCGATGGTTTGAGTGATGTCGTTGAAGAGGCGTCCCATGGAATATCCTGTTGGTTGATGATCTCTCATGATCCGGTGTTTTGACACAGGCAGTCCGGACGCCTGCCCACTTCCACCACCCGGCGGCGCCCTCGATTCAGGTCCACCGTCGTCATGCGACCGACGGAGGGGAGCCCCCTCCCTTCGCCGCGCAACAGCTTGATTCCTTCCAGACCCATTCGCCAACCGATCTCCCCGGCCAGCGGACCCAGCACCCCGGCGTCGCGGCAGACCGGCCCTTCCGCCTCGGGGGGGGATTCGAAGAGGCAGCGCAGACAGGCGGTGATTCCTGGAAGGATGGTCATCACCTGCCCCCGCAGCCCCAGCGCCGCGCCGTGGACCAGGGGAATCCCCAGGGCCAGGGCGGCGTCGTTGGCGGCGAACCGGGTGGCGGCGTTGTCCGATCCGTCCAGCAGAATGTCATGTCCCGCCGCCGCCGCGACCAGGGCCTCGACGCTCTTCAGGCGGAGCGGCAGGGGGGTGAAGACCAGGTCCGACCGGAGCGACGCGAGATAGGCCCCCAGCCGTTCCGCCTTGGGGCGTCCCACATCGTCCAGGGTGTAGCAGGCTTGGCGATGGAGATTGGAGAGGGCGACCTCGTCGGGATCCGCCGCTGTCAACCGCGCCACGCCGCCCAGCGCCAGGGCCTCGGCGGCGGCGACGCCCAATCCCCCGGCGCCGATGAGAAAGGCGCTTCCCATCGCGCTCCCCGTCGCCCGAACCCCGGCGTGGGTCATCAGGGGGCCCTCAGATGCTGTAGGTGATCCGGTTGTAAACGTCGCTGGGCACGCCGGTGCGGAAGGCGCGAGTGGTCAACTCTTCCACCGTGACGTTGTCCATCATCACCAGGATGTGTTCCTGGAATTCGCTCCACAGGGGGCGCACCACGGAACGTCCGATGGGGCCGGTGGCCACATCGTTGGGCAGGTCCATTTCGCCGCCGGGGGAGAGGTCCATGACCACTCGGGCGATGGCCCCGACGCTGATCTTGGAGCGATCCCGGGCCAGCATGTAGCCCCCTCGGGGGCCGCGAATCCCCTTCAGAATCCCCGCCTTGACCAAACGTTGCATCACCTGTTCCAGGTAGCGTTGCGGCACCCCCTGACGATTGGTCACCTCCCGGATTTGCACCGGCTCCCCCCCCGAGTTGTACGCGATGTCCACCACCGCCTCGATGGCATACAGCAATTTCTTGGAAAACTTGAGCACCGCGCCCCTCCCACTTAGGTTGCGCCATTCCCTGCGTTGAGTGAACAGATCGACAGCGTGATTTTATGACGCGGACGCTTCCGGTCTTCCCCCGGAAAGCCAAGCCGCCGCGGTTCGAGCCAAACGTTCCCCCGCTTCTTCCTTGGAAAGGAGGGGCCAGGGTTCCTCGCGTCCATCCTGGAACAACAGGGTCAGGCGGTTGGTGGCGACGCCGAAGCCGGAACCCGGTTCGGCGACGTCGTTCACCGCCAGCCAGTCGCACCCCTTGCGCTGCAATTTTTCCCGGGCCAGGCTCAGGGATTCCGGGCCGGTTTCCGCCGCGAAGCCCGCCACCACCTGGCCCGGGCGGCGTCGCCGGGTCAACTCGGCCAGGATGTCGGGATTCTGGACCAACTCCAGGTTCCACGTCTCATGGCCGGGAATTTTCTTGATCTTGGTTTCCGCCGCGCTTTGGGGGCGGAAATCTCCCACCGCCGCGGTGAGAATGGCGGCGTCATGGTCGGGCCAGGCTTGCAGGGTCGCCTCGGCCATCTGGCGGGCGCTCTCCACCGCCACGCAGCGCGCCCCCGGGGGCGGTTCCAGGGCGACGGGGCCATGGACCAGCGTCACCTCCGCCCCCAGGCGCAACGCCCCCAGGGCCGTCGCCCAGCCCATGCGGCCGCTGGAGTGGTTGGAGAGGTAGCGCACCGGATCCAGCGCCTCCCGGGTGGGGCCGGCGGTGATCAGCAGCCGTTTTCCCGACAGGGGCTTGGGGGTGAGCCGCCGCCGCGCCGCTTCCAGGATGTTTTCCGGGGTGGCGAGGCGTCCTTCCCCCTCCTCGCCGCAGGCCAGGGGGCCGCTCTCCGGGCCGACGAAGGCCACGCCCCACTCTTTCAGCCGGGCGACGTTGGCTTGAGTCGCCGGATGGCTCCACATGGCGTGGTTCATCGCCGGGGCGGCCAGAATCGGTCCCTGGCGGGCCAGCAGCAGCGCCGTCAGCAGCTCGTCGGCCCGACCGCAGGCCATGCGGGACAACAGATCCGCCGTCGCCGGGGCCAGGATCACCAGTTCCGCCTCCCGCGCCAGCCGGATGTGGCCCATCTGGCGTTCCTCTTCCAGCGAAAAGAGATCGCTATGCACCGGCCCGCCGGAGAGGGCTTCCAGGCAGAGGGGCGTCACGAAGCGTAACGCGTTGGCGGTGGTCACCACCGTCACCCGCGCCTCCTCTTGGCGCAGCCGTCGGATCAGCTCCAGCGCCTTGTAGGCCGCGATGCCGCCGCTGATTCCCAGTAGGATGTTCCTGCCGCTCCAAAAGCCCACCGCACTCCCTTCCTGACTCTTGTAGAATGGGATGATTATCCATTCAGGAGTCCCGGAGTCAAATTTTTTTCACTCTTTTTTCTTGACCAATTCCCCGCAGTGCAACATTTCGACAGTGGATAAATTTTATTGACAGAATGTAACAATGGATCCCCCTCCCTTGCAACGGTGGGAAAGGGGGGTACCTTGGGGAAGGGGGGATTTATTTCCTTTTGCGCCCCTCATACGCCGATTTCCGCCCACGTTGCGCCCATTTTTTCCACGCCTCCTTGACCCGACGCCGTCCCCATGCCCAGACACAAGCCCAGCCATCAATTGACCGATCAGCAGCGCCGCCGCATCTCGTCGATTCGGGAGCGGCGCTTGGACAGGCTGGAGGAGCGACGTCGGGAGGAGTCGGCTCGGGTGTTGCAGGCGGGGGATCCCGTGGGCGAGGTCTTGGATGGGCGGGTCACGGCCCATTTCGGTTTGAACGTAGAGGTGGAGGAGTCCGGTGGGGCTCCATCGCCGGAGGGTCGGATTCCCTGTCGCTGCGCGGTGCGGGAAACGGTGGAGATGGAGCCGGTGTGTGGTGATTGGGTGGTTTGGCGTCGCCTGGGGGAGGATCAGGGGGTGATCGAGGGGGTGAAGCCGCGTCGGACGGTGTTGCGGCGTCCGGGGGCTTGCGAGCGGTTGCGCACCTTGGCGGCCAATGTGGATCGGTTGTTGGTCACGGCTTCGGGGGTGCGCTTCAATCCGGGGTTGGTGGATCAATATTTGGTCGCCGCCGAGGCTGCGGGCGTCGAGGCGGTGTTGGTGATCAGTAAAATGGATCTGTTGGACGAGCGGGAGCGCACGTCTTTGGAAGGGGCGTTGGCCCCTTATCGCGCCATGGGCTATGGGGTGGTTCACACTTCGTTGACGGGGGATTTGTCCGAATTGATGGGGGAGTTGGCCGGGTGGACGTCGGTGTTTTCCGGTCAGTCGGGGGTGGGCAAGTCGACGTTGGTGGCGCGGCTGACCGGGGATGAGTCGGTGCGCATCGCCCCGGAGGATGCGACCGGCGGGGGGCAGGGGCGGCACACCACCACGGTGGCCCGGTTGTATCATTTACCGGGCGGCGGGGAGTTGATCGATTCCCCCGGGATTCGCTCCTTTGGCTTGCATGGGGTGGATGCGTCGGAAGTGGCGGGATATTTTCGCGACATCGCGCCGTTCATCGGCCATTGCAAGTTTGGCGATTGCGAACATGGGGAGGAGCCGGGGTGCGCCGTTCGGGCGGCGGTCAAGGCGGGGCGGGTGGATGAACGAAGGTGGGAAAGTTTAAGGAGGATCGTGCGTGAGTTGGAGAATGAACAGTCAAATCCGTTCTAGCTGAAATTTTTACCTTTAATGTTAGGATGTTTTTGGAAAAACCTCGACCTTGGGCCTCCCACTGGAAACGTCATGGAGCATTTTCCGGAACCTTTCTCGTCTCCCCAGCCTCGGACCACGCAGGGCTTGGAGTGTGCAAGCGTCAGGTTCAGTCGTCATGCGACCCAGCGCATGTTCGAGCGGGATATCACCCAAGGCGACGTGATGGAGGCGTTGCGGCTGGGGGTTCTGGTGGAGGATTATCCGAAGGACGTTCCCTATCCCAGCCGTCTTTTGTTGGGACATGCGGGAGAGCGGCCATTGCATGTGGTGGCGGCGCGGGAACCTGAGAGCGGGATTTGTGTGGTGATCACGGTTTACATACCGGGTTCCGAATACTGGGAAGAGGGATGGAGGATCAGACGATGAGCCTGAAATGCGCCATTTGTCGCCATGGCGAAACGGTCCCCGGTTTCGTCACCGTAACCTTGGAACGTGCGGGAACGGTTGTCGTGGTCCGCGAGGCGCCCGCCGAGGTGTGCGGACAGTGCGGGGAGTATTTTCTCGATGAGAAGACGACCGCCCGAGTCTTGGGGTTGGCCTCCGAAGCCGTGGAACGACGCGCCGAGGTGGAAATCGTCCGCTATGCGGCGTAGCTCCAGCGTCGTGGCGGGTGATCGGGAGGGAAAATCGTTGGGTGCTGTTCGGTGAAACATGCCTCATCGTTTCGCAAAAAAAAATGCACGACGTTTCGTGTGGTGGTGAGGCCCTATGAAGCTCGGAGATGCACTCAGGAAGAACCTCTTTGATCAGGTGGCGCAAGAGCTGCGAGATCGAATTGAAAGCATCCGCCTGCCGTCAACGGGAGAATCTCCAACGGTTGTCATTACCGGGGATCGTCTTGAGAATTTGGCATGGGTTGCCAAAGGCTCTCCCGAGCTTCTATCCTTGGTGCGGCAACGGCTCAATCCAGAGGAGGTTAATAATATGTCGTTCGTTGATGTGAATCATAAGGGTAGTCCCAAGGCTTTTTTAAGCTATGCCTCGGAAGATCGCGATCTTGCCGAGAAGATAGCTAACTATTTGGTGTTGAAAGGAGTAGATGCGTGGTGGGATCAGTGGGAGATTAAATCCGGGGATAGTGTACGCCGGAAAATTGAGGAGGGGCTTGGCGAATGCACGCATTTTATCGTGCTTCTTACTCAAAATTCAGTTGTTAAACCGTGGGTCAATGCTGAAATTGATGCGGGATTCCGGCGGAAGGTTGAGGAAAACGCCAAATTTATTCCGTTACGCCACGATTTGCCTGTTGGTAGGTTATCGGAGTTTCTGCGCACCATGCACTCACCGGAGATTAAGGAATCAAGCTTTGAGGGAGGTATGAAGCAGCTTGTGCATGACATTTTTGGGATTTCTCGTAAGCCGCCCCTTGGACCCGCCCCGGAAGTGACGGCATTGCCCGATACGGGGTACTCCAAAGCCGCCATGGCAATCGCCAAGGTGTTTGTTGAAAAATCCAGGGATGGAATGTGGGGCGATCCACAGATCACGATGTCTAAACTTTCGGATCTTACGGGGCTTTCAAGAGATGATGTCATTGATGGCGTGGATGAACTTAATGGGATGTTGGAGGTTAAACGTGATGGGACTAAGGACCGAACTGTATTTCCAGATAAGAGTTTGTTTGCTAAGTTTGATGCTTATTTCATGGCGTGGAATCCAGAAGTCGACGCGCTCCGTCTGGCGGCAGATCTGACGAATGATGAAAATTTCCCAAGTGATCCGAGAGAAATTTCTGAACGTTATGGATGGCCGCCTCGGCGACTTAATCCAGCTATAACTTTTCTAGATGTTGAAGGATTGATTAAGGTTTCTCAGAGTTCTGGTAATCGTTTCAGCTGTGTTTCCGATTCTGTCAGGAAAACAAGCGCAATGCGACGTTTTGTCAAGAGTCGTTCATAGCGCGGACATTATTCAACCATCTTCGGGTGGCTAAACGGGGCATCGCATGGGCGTGGAGTCTTGGGGCTCCGCCCCACGATTCAGCAGGAGTGCCGCTTCGGATTCACCAAGTGAACCCGAAGGGCGAGGGCCAGGGATGGCCCGAGTCAAGCAAAAAGCGCTTCGGCTTCTCTTGAAAACGCGCCTAAAAAACTGCAAAATCAAAAGCGAAAGTCAAAACCCCAGGGCTCTGCCCTGGACCCGCAGTCCCTTCATACGAAACCTTATTCCATTCTGCTTGATCAATTTTAAATTGGAATTGCTATAAAAAGTAAAATGACGCGACCTCCCCGGAGCTACCCTCGCCCCATGGGGGAGGGGGGGGACGTGGGGCGTTACTGCCCGGCGGCGCCGCCGCGCACCAGGTTGCGCCCGGCCTCCTTGGCCTCGTAGAGCATGCGGTCGGCGGCGGCGAGAAAATCCTCCATCCGGCCGGACATGCTGGGGACGCCGGAGGCGAAGCCGACGCTCAAGGTGACCCGGTCCGAAGTATTGGAGGCACCGTGGGGGATGGCCAGGGACTCCACCGCCAAACGCAGCCGTTCGCCGATGAGCTGGGCACCATCCTGCTCGGTGTCGGGCAAAATGGCGGCGAACTCCTCGCCGCCGTAGCGGGCGGCCATGTCGCCGGGGCGGTTGAGATGCTCGGTCAAGGCCGCCGCCACCTGACGCAGGCAAAGATCCCCCGCGCCGTGACCATAGCGATCATTGAACGCCTTGAAATGGTCAATGTCCATCATCACCACGGTGAGGGGCGTCCCCGAGCGGGAACAACGCTTCCACTCCAAGGTCAGGGCCTCGTCGAAACGGCGGCGGTTGGGAATGTTGGTCAGGCCGTCCAGGGAGGCCAGGGACTCCAGCATGTCGGTCTTGAGCTTGAGGTGCATGTGGGTATGCACCCGAGCCCGGATGATGGGCAGGTAGAACGGCTTGACCACGTAATCCACCGCCCCCAGCGACAACCCTCGCTCCTCGTCGGCGAAATCCCCCTTGGCCGTGACGAAAATCACCGGAATCTCCCGGGTCTCCCCATCCTCCTTGAGGCGGCGACACACCTCGTAGCCGTCCATTTCGGGCATCATGACGTCCAACAAGATCAGATCGGGCTTGTCGGCGCTGGCGGCCAGTTCCAGGGCCGTGGGACCGCTGGACGCCACCTTGATGCGATACTCCTCGCTTAAGGTTTCCGCCAAGACCTGAATGTTGACGGGGGTGTCGTCCACGATCAAAATCAATTGCTTGCGCAATGGCCGCCTCCCTATGACTCATCCACGGGGCCATCCAGCCGATGGCGTGGCTTCAAGGGTTCCTAACTTATTAGAGATGGTGAATGGGACGCAAGTTCAGACGATTCATCCTTTCATCCTTGAGTCCCACGAAAGAACCCCGTTCACGCCGCGAGGCGATGGGTCGTCCTTGGAGAGTGTCGGGACGACTTGAGCGGGTTAATGTCGCGTAGGAACCGCTTCACGTTGCACGCCAGGGCCTTCATCCTGACCGCGAAAGCGGGAATTCAGGGGGGGGAGGAAATGCAGCGATCGTTACGAGGAACCAAGCCCCCTTTCCGTTTGTTTGAAGGGAGCCCTTCCCCGATCGGCTTTCCTGGATTCCCGCTTTTGCGGGAAGGACGAGCGGAAAATTCTTTAGCCGGCAATGTGCAAAACTGCTTTGGAATCACTCTGGCACTCCCTTGCGTTCAACACCCCTTTTTCGCGCGGACCACCCAATGCCGCCTGGAGCAGTTGCCGGGTGTAGGGTTGTTGGGGGGCGGAAAAGATGGCTTCGGCCCGGCCCCGCTCCACCACTTGGCCGTGGCGCATCACCAACACCTCGTGGGCCATGGAGCGCACCACCCGCAAATCGTGGGAAATGAAGAGATAGGCCAAGCCGTGGCGCTGCTGCAAATCCTTGAGCAGCGCCAACACTTGCGCCTGAATCGACAGATCCAGGGCGCTGGTGGGTTCGTCGAGAATGAGCAACTCCGGAGCCATCACCATGGCCCGGGCAATGGCGATGCGCTGCCGCTGTCCCCCGGAAAATTCATGGGGATAGCGGTCGATGGACTCGGCGGACAACCCGACCTCCTGCAACACCGCCTCCGCCTTGCGCCGCCGCGCCCCCGGTTCCGGCAACAGATGGTGCGCCCGCAGCCCCTCTTGCAAAATTTCCCCCACCGTCATGCGGGGCGAAAGCGAGGCGAAAGGATCCTGAAACACCACTTGCATCCGCCGCCGCACCTGGGAAAGCTCCCGGCGGGAGAGGGTGGCCAGGTCGATCCCCGCCAGATGAAACGATCCGCTGGCCGCATTGAGCCGGAGCAACGCCTCGCCCAAGGTGCTTTTGCCGCTCCCCGACTCCCCCACCACCCCCACCGTCTCCCCCCGGCGCAGGGTCAACGTCACCCCGTCCACCGCCCGGATCACCGTCGCCACCCGATTGAAAAATCCTCGCCGCACCGTGAAATGACAGGTGACGTCCCGCGCCTCGTACAAGGTTTCGGCCCGCGCCGGCCGGGGCGGCGGGGTTTCGGAAGGCAGACTGGCCAGCAACATGCGGGTGTAGTCGTGTTGCGGGGCGGAAAATATTTTTTCCACCGGGCCATTTTCCACCAACTCCCCCCGCCGCATCACATACACCCGATCCGCCGCCCGCCGCACCATGGGCAGATCGTGGGTGATGAGCAACAAGGCCATCCCCATCTCCCGCTGCAACGCCTGGAGCAGATCGAGTATTTGCGCCTGAATGGTGACATCCAAGGCCGTGGTGGGCTCGTCGGCGATGAGCAGCGCCGGACGACAAGCCAACGCCATGGCGATCATCACCCGCTGCCGCTGCCCCCCGGATAACTGATGGGGAAAGGAGAACATCCGCCGCTGGGGATCCTCCACCCCGGTGCGGGCCAACAACCCTTCCGCCCGCTCCCACGCCTCCCCGGAGGAGAGTCCCTGATGCAGCGTCAGCGGTTCGGCAATCTGCCGCCCCACCGGGTGCAGCGGATTGAGGGCGCTCATCGGCTCCTGAAAAATCATGGCGATGCGATCCCCCCGCAGTTGCCGCAACCGATCCTCCGGCAGGGAGAGAATGTCGGTCCGCTGAAACCGCAGGGTGCGGGCGGTGATGCGGGCGGAAGAGGGAAGCAGCCGCACCAGGGAGAGGGCCGCCGCCGTCTTGCCGCTGCCCGACTCCCCCACCAGGGCGACGGTTTCCCCCGGGGCGATGGTGAAATCGACGTTCCGCACCGCCTCCACCGTCCCCAGATCGGTGCGAAACGTCACGGTCAGCCCCTCGGCCTGAATCAGCGGGGTGCCGAAGGCGGTGGGGAAGGATGCGTCGCGAGAGTTCATTCGAGAATGTCCATGAGAGATGAAAAGAGCTTTTATGAGCAGAAAAAGG
>JADGAP010000063.1 GCA_015231965.1 Magnetococcales bacterium
CCCGGCTGACTCTCCCCCCAGATCCGCCCCTGCATCAACTCCACCAATTGCCGACAGATGGTCAACCCCAGCCCGGCCCCGCCGTAACGACGGGTGATGCTGGAGTCCGCCTGGGTGAAAAGGTCAAAAATGGTGTTCAAGTGTTCCGGCGGGATGCCGATGCCGGTGTCCTCCACCATGAAATGGAGCCGGGGGGGAGACTCGGGGGTCATCCCCCCGCGCAAGACGACCCGTCCCCGTTCGGTGAACTTGACCGCGTTGCCCAGCAGATTGAACAACACCTGGCGCAATCGCGGCGGATCCACCCAAATCCAGGGAGGGACGGAGACCTCCAGTTGGCACTCCAGGGTCAACCCCTTGCCCTCGGCCATCACCCGCAGCAGACCGGCGACATCCCGCAGCAGGGCGTCCAACGCCACCGGCTCCTCCGCCAGGCGCAGCCGCCCCGCCTCGATCTTGGACAACTCCAGAATTTGATTGATCAACTCCAGCAGATTGCCCCCCGCCTCCTGGAGCTTGCGCACATAGCCTTGCTGTTCGTCGTTCAGGGGGGTCCCCAGCAGCACATCCCCCATGCCGATGACCACGTTCATCGGGGTGCGAATTTCGTGGCTCATGACCGCCAGGAATTCGCTCTTGGCCCGACTGGCCGCCTCCGCCGCCTCCTTGGCGGTGATCAGAGCCAACTCCGCCCGCTTGCTGACCGTGACATCCAGTAAAATAAAGATGAGCCACTCCACCGCCCCGGCGGCGTCCTTGACCGGGTAGAGGCTCCAGTCCCAGTACGTGGTCCCCCATTCCGGGTGATCGGGAAAGTCGAACGACTTGGCCTGAACGGTAAATGGTTCCCCGCTCTCCACCACCCGGCGGAAAATGGCCTCGTTTTCCGGGTGGGGATAAAGATCAAAATGGTTCTTGCCGGGAAACGCCTCCGGAGGACGTTGACAGCCTTCGGCGTAGGCCCGGTTAACCCGGATGAAACGGAAATTCCGGTCGAGAAAAACCACGGAAAGGTGGGTGGTGTTGAACAATTGTTCCAAAAATTGATTGGATCGGGCCAACTCCCGGGCGTTTTGCTCGGCAACTTCCTTGGCCTGGCGCAGTTCCGCCTCGGCCTGTTTTTGCGGCGTGATGTCCTCGTAGGCCCCCAGAATGCCGATGATCTGGTTGTGTTCGTCGATGAGGGGCATCTTGCTGGTGCGGATCCATCGCTGTTTCCCGTCCGGTGCCAGGAGAGGTTCCTCGTAATTGCGTTTGGCCTGGCCGCTCTCCATCACCTGGCGGTCATCCTCGCGATAGACCTCGGCCATCTCCCGCCACACCATCTCCTGATCGGTGAGGCCGACGCACTCCTCGGGAGAGGTCATTCCGGCGTCCCGCGCCCAAAGCCGGTTGGCCCCCAGATAGCCCCCCTGGCGATCCTTCCAAAACACCCCGGCGGGAATGGTGTCCAGCACCCGTTGCAACATTTTTTGCGAACGGGTGAGCTGGACGGTGCGCTCCTGCACCATGACCTCCAATTGCTGTTGATAGCGGGCCTTTTCCGCCCGGGCCTGCACGGCGTCCTCGGCCAGATTCAGCGCCGCCGCCCGCTCCCGGCGCAGCACGGTCTGGGCGTCCAGGGCCCGCTTGCGCTCCAGGGAGAGCAGGGCCACCAACTGGGCGAACCCCGTGAGAAAACCCAAAATGGACGGCAACAGATGGCGCGGCACGATGGGCGCTTCGTCCAACGCCGCCAGATAGTCTTCCGGAGGAAAACCGAACTCCCGGGCCTGGCGCAGGAAAAACTCCCGATCCGGCGGTTGCAGCAAAAATTGCCCGACAAAGACGTTGGCCACGTGCTGACCATCGACGATGATGGGGGAGGCGGCGTCGGTGAGTCCGTTCTTGCAGTTGTAGATGGCAAACTGCTCGCCCTCTTGCAGACGCAACGCCAGATCGGTGTCGCTATCGATGCAGCGGGCGCATGTTTGGGGATTGAGCCGATGAAATCCGGTGCAGAGGCGCTGCCAGCGGGAGGCGGTGATCACCTTGCCCTTGCGATCAATAATCGCCGAGGCGATGCCCACCGCGTTGCAAAAATGGTCGAGAAGAAGCTGCAATTGCTGGAAATCCAGCAGCTTTTCAAAATCGACGGGGGATGCGGGGGAACTCTCCCCGGCGGTCGGAGGAGCGGGGGGCGGGGTTTCGACCCGGTCGCCGGTCTCCCCCGGGGAACTCGCGGCGAAGGGGGGAGGGCGCCCCAGGTCGAGCATCAGGACGTTGACCTGCTCCTTCAACTCCACCATGCGCTCTTCCCGATCCACCGCCAGACGGTTGAACCGTTCCAACTCCTGAATGGTGGTCAGCAGTTGGGCGGTCTGTTCCTCCACCCGCCGTTTCAGCTCCTCGTTGGCCTGATGGACCAACGCCTCCATGCGGCGGCGCTCGGTGATGTCGCGGAACACCCCCTGCAGGATGTTTTTCCCGCCAATGGAGACCAGGGTTGCAATCACCTCTACGGGAAGGATTCGCCCATCGGAGCGCCGCACCGTCGTGACGTAGGGCTGGGCCGGTTCGTTGGCGGGCTTGAGCGTCCGTTCGCGAAAGGCGGCCTTGACCTCCTCCTCCGCGTCGGGGGAATGAAGTTGGGCTTGATGCATCCCCTTGATCTCCGCCACCGCTCGCCCCAGCAGGGTTGCGGCGGCACCATTGGCGTCCAGGATCCGACCGGTGAGGGGATCGGCGAGAAAGATGGCGTCCGACGCGAACTCGAACAGGGCGCGATAGCGTTCCTCGCTCTCTCGCAGGCTTTTCTGGTCCAGATGGCGTTGGGTTCGCGCCCCCTGGACGGCCCCCTCCCGCAGAACAACGGGAGTCAGCAAGATTCGTTCCCGCAACTGCTTCTGGAGCCGGGACGCCTTCTTTTTCAGCCGCACGATGGTTCGCGCCGGATCATGAGGGGGTTTGGGCATGGTTTCCGGCCTTCCGTGGACAACCCGTGAGCTTCGCGAAACGTATGAGACCATTCATGTCCCGTCCAGCGCCCGATCTCCGTTTCCCGCCGTGGCGGATGTTTCCGGCTCCCCCCCTGGAGCCGCTCCGGAATAGACGCGAATACCGACGCCAACCTCCCAGCGTTCAGCGTCCGAAGCTCTCGTTAGCCAATACCTTCCAGCGGAACCGAATCGCTCCCATTGCTGCCGTGGCACCACCATGCTAAACCGTGCAATGTATTCCGACTGGATCATTCCTCTTCCCTCGACCCCACGTCAATGCCCGCGAAATCGGCGTGACGGTTCCATGTTCCGGTCGGCTTTCCAACGTTCGTCCTGGTAATGTTAAATAAGATGAATTCATACGGTCTTCCTGGCAAGACCTATCGCGTAAAATAACGTCACCGCGACGCGGCGGGAGCAAGGGGCGGGGGCATCGCGAAATCCTTCCAAAAAATATCCTTGACGGGATCAAAGATGGCGTTTGAGAATCGAATAGGTCCACTTCCCTTGGCCATGGTCTCGGTCCTGGTCGCAGGAAGGGAATGTTCCCCATCCGTCGTGGTCGCGACCCTGAGTTGGAGCCGAGTCGCCCAATCAGCCCCTTCGCCACGCCATGCTTTCCGACCTTATGCAGGTTAGCTCCGCGAGGTTCCTCCTGATCATCCCGCAGGTCTGACCGCCTTGGGGCATTCGCCGTCCCCATCGGTGCCATCGGGGATTCCCATGACCGGAACCTCTCGCCGCTCCCCCTCCCACGTTGGGCGACGAATCGCCTTCCTTTCGATCCACCGCCCCAAGAATCACCTGTCGGCGCATTGGAGAATGAAACATGAAAATGAAAATCGAAACCATGGACTGGGCCATCTGGCTTGCCATCATCCTTCCGATCATCGCCCTGGCGGGTTATTTCAGCGGCATCGAGGCCGTGCTTCTCCTCTCCTTCCTGCTGCCGCTGTTCATTTACATCAAAAATGAATTTCTCGTTCGGCAGTTGGATTGGAAACCGGAATACAGCGTGGGCATCGCCGTGCTGGACGAGGACCACAAGAAATTGCTGGACATGGTGCTGACCCTGTTCAAAGCGATGGAAAGCGCCCAAAGTAAGGACGAGGCGGAAAGGGTGCTGAACGAACTGCTGAACTACACGGTGGAACATTTCGACCGGGAAGAGGTGTTGATGAAAAAACACGACTATCCCGATCTGGCGGCCCATCTGGCGGAACACCGGGCCATGAAGACCAAGGCGGCGGAATTTCGCGACAAATTCCAGTCCAACAGCATGGAAGTATCGCGGGACATGTTGCGTTATCTGCAGGAATGGCTGATCAACCACATCAACAAAACGGACAAGGCCTACTCGAATTTTCTGGTCGGCAAGGGCGAACACTGACAGCGGCCGGCTGGATTCCCTCGACCTTTTTTAGACAGGTTTCGGCATGATCCCTCGCCCCACCGCCGCGCCGCCGCCGTTGCGCGGCCCCCGTCTGGTCGCCGCCGAACCCGCCGCCTGGGATCGTTTCATCGACGCCTCGCCCCAGGGGACGGTCTTCGCCTGCTCCGATTTTCTCCGCGCCGCCGAGGAACCCCACCACGCCTGGCTGCTGCTCAACGAGGCCGGAACCCCCCTGGCCGGGGTGCTGGTCCCCTTGCGGGACGGTCAGCCCGCCCTCTTTCCCTTCACCATGTACCAGGGCATTTTCCTCCCCCCCGTCGGCGGGGTCTCCTCCCACCACCTGGCCAACTGGCGGCTGGAGTTGTTTGAAATCCTGCTGCCCCTGCTGACCCAGCGCCACGACCGCCTGGCCTTGGCCCTGCACCATGATTTGGACGATCTGCGGGGGCTCCAGTGGTTCAACTACCACACCCCGGAGCGGGGAACCTTCCGCTTTCAACTGCGCTACACCGCCCTCCTCGACCCCGCCGCCCTGGTTCCCTTCGACGATTGGTTCCGCCAACTTCCCAAGGGACGGCGTCAGGATTGGCAAAAGGCCGAAAAGGCCGGGCTGACCGTGGAAACCTCCCAGGATTTTCCGTTGCTGGCGGAACTTCATCGCCAAACCTTCCTGCGCCAGGGAGAGGCGTATCCCGAGGAGCATGGGCGGCTGGTGGAGGGCATCGCGCGGGGGATGGCGGCGGTGAATCGGGGGGAGATGCTGCTGTGCCGTCGGGGGGATGGATTTCCCCTCTCGGCGGTGTTTTTTTTGTGGGACCGGCGAGCCGTCTACTATTTATTCGGTGCCAACCACCCCGAATCCCGCTCCACCGGCAGCGGTGCCCTGCTGATGATCGAGGCGGTGCGCCGTTGGGGCGTGGGCGGTGCCCGCCCCATCGACTTCGTGGGCATCAACTCGCCCAATCGGGGGGACTTCAAGTTGGGATTCAACCCCCGCATCGTCCCCTACTTCGAGGTGTTCTGGCAAAAGGGCGGCGACGGTTGATCCCGGATTGTTCATCAGAGAAGAAAAGTGCTTTTGGGAGCAGAAAAAGGTGAAGGGGGGTATTGGGGGGACAGTTCCCTGTCCCCCCAAGGTCTTGATTTTGACTTTGTTTTTCTGGCGCGCTTTCAAGTGAAGCGAATGGCGTTTTTTGCCATTCGCGCAGCGCGCCCAATCGTCGCCGAAGGCGACCAGATTTTCACCTAATTCCGGATTTCTCCCCAAAAAATCGGGGGTGCTGAATAGTTACGATTCTACTTTGTCAGAATTTCCAGAATTCCGTGTTTCCGAAACCATGGGATGAATTCCGTGAAAATCTGGTCGCCTGCGGCGACCATTGGGCGCGCTGCGCCGAAGCAAAAGACGCTTCGGCTTCACTTGAAAGCGCGCCTGAAAAGCACCGTCAAAATCAAGACCTTGGGGGGACAGGGAACTGTCCCCCCAACACCCCCCTTCACCTTTTTTGACTCGTCAATAGCAGTTTCAGCCCTAACGGATCATCCGAGTTGAACCAGGAGAGCTGAATAATGGCAGATCGTAGGCCTTCGGCTGCGGTGGATGCGCGGCGGCTCACACCAGAATATCGCCGTGAACCTCGCGAAACCGCCGATACTCCTCCTGATAGGCCCGATTCTCCGCCGCGCTGAACCACGGAATGTCCATCCACTGGTTGTAGGCGTAGTGCGTCGCCTTGCCCGCCTCGGCCCACTGCTTGAAGGAGCGTTGGGCGATCAACCCCATGGCATCCACCACATCGTAAAGCTCGGTGCCGGGCAGGGGGCGGAAAAAGGTCGTACTCAAGCGGAACGGGGGATGAATCCGCCGGATTTCCGTGATGAACTCGGTGGTCTCCCGCAGATCCGCCACGGTCTCGCCGGGGGAGCCCAACACCAATCCGGAAGTGACGGGAATGCCCGCCTGATGCGCCCGCTGCATCGATTCATGATAGCTGACCAGATGGGTGCGCCCCTTTTTCATGATCCCTTCCACCACCCGGGCGCTGCCCGACTCCAACCCCACCACCAGACTGTGCAACCCGCCCCCCCGCCGGCTGATGAGACGCAACTCCTCGACGGAATATTTGACCAACTCCACCGCCCGGGCGTCGGCCAACCACGCCACGGCGGGAAAATCCTCCAGGCAGTCCAGCACCCCATGGACCCGCTGCTTGGAGGTGAACATGGTGGCGTCAAAAAAGTTGATCTGGCGAAAGGGATAAATTTGATGCAGGTTGATCAAGTCCTGCCGCACCAGGTCGAAGGGTTTGGGGGTCCACTTGCGGGTTTCCGGGGTGGCGCAGAAGGTGCAACGGGCGGGGCATCCGTAGTGCGAAATGTACATCACCCGCTCGGTGGCGGGGTTGATGTAGCGGGGAACGTCAATTTTGTGGTAGGGCAGGGTGCGCCAATAGTTGCCATCGAACTGGCGCCGTGTGGGTGCCCCCTGCCCCGCCCCCTGGGAATCCTTGACGAAGACCCCGGGAATGGGGCCTTGCAACCCGCCGAAATCCCGCAATTGCATCACCAGTTCGCAAAAGCTGGCCTCCGCGAATCCGGCCACGGCGAAATCCACCAGGGGATCTTCCACCGTCTGTTGCGGCAGGGCGCTGATGTGCGGCCCCCCCACCACTGTCAAAACATGGGGATGGCTGGCCCGAATCTCCCCCAACAAGGCGTGGGCGTTGGCCGTCTGCAATCCGGTGAACATCGACAACCCCACCAGAAAACACTGATCCAACAACCCCTTGAGCCGATCAACCGACTCCACCCGCTGGTCCCAAAGGTCGTACTCCACCCCATGGTCGGCCAACGGCGCCGCCAACGACAACAAACTCACCGGCAAATGGTGGAACGCCTTTTCATCATCCATCACCGGAAAAATCAACACCACGCGGGATCCCGACATCCTCCCCTCCCCAACCTCGCACTCCAAACACCCCCGCCCAACCCGGGCAACGGAACATCCTGGGATAATTTGAGGGGGTTGTCCAGTGCGAGCGGAGGCTTGCAACTCAATGCAAGTCTATTAATATTACCCTAACTGACTACAGATAAACAACTTATAAAATATGATAAATATAGATTTCATTCATGACGCCTCCCCCCAACCCAGCCGCAAAAAAAAATCGTTAGGCGTATACAAAAGCGATTGACAACCATCAGTCTACAATGGCAACCTGCTGATCAACTCAAGGGAACGCAAACCGCTGCCTTGAATGCATTGACAAGGTAGTTTTCACAAAATATTGAACCATGCCATGGCGGTTGCTAATCGGAGGCGCTCTCAAATGGACCCCTTCAAGATCATCCATCTCGCAATCAATCCAGTTATTCACAAAATTTTCCTCCAACTGCTCTCAATCAGTTTTGCGAAAAGATATCAAACTTTTAGAATAAGAACGGTGAGAAATATATTTTTTGATCCGGCAATGACGTTCTACAATGAGAAAATTAAAGAAGAAAATCTGACAGGATGGGAACCACAACCCTACTGGGAGAATTGGCATCAGGAACGAGACGATGACGCATTTTTCTATGTAAACTATAGCCCATCAAAGAAATGTGTTACAGGATTAATCAGCTTCGATCTATATCACGATGAGAAAATCATCTTCATCTCTTACCTGATAAATGAAAATGACCTACGCTCACTTAAATCACTCACCAACAAAGTCGCGGAAGCTATGAATAAACACAAGTATGATATTGTATACGAGATCGAGCAAGAAGGAGGAGATCAACATAACCGGATAAAATTTCGCCTTTTGTCAATTAATTTTGATACTTATATAGCATTTCCGTGGGATCGTCATGAGGGTGGAGACTTTGATGATAGAGAGCCCATTCCTGATCAATTCAAATTTCCAGACCCTGAATCCCCCTTCAAACCAACAGTTCACGAAAAAAGATATCCTCTCGGGATCATTCCATCTGGAAAGATCCCCCCAGATAAGGAGCGCGTCAAGGAGATCCTAAGATGCGTCATTTGCAAGGCCTATGGCAATTCCCCGCCATTGGAAGGTCGCAAGAAAGAAGAATACAATGACTACGTTTATCGAATCTTTTTTGAAAACGCCGCGCGACTTGAAACGGGCCTTGCCATCAAGAAAATTGTCGGAAGAATAGGGAATCGGCATTAATATAGTCGTTTCAATCGAGTACGGGTCAGGGTTCCGTTCGGCCTAATCCGTTGGGAAATCGCAAAACGCCGGAGGAAGAGAGCCTCCCGTCGGCGCCGCCCCGCACCGCCTGCGGATGGGAGGGAACGCCCCCTGATTCGCGTCGCCGGGTGATGTGCGGCGCGAGGGAACCGCGCCCTGGACGCCATAAAAAAGGGTTTGCGAGTGTTCTCTCGCAAACCCTTCTGTGGGACTTTCAGGACCACGGGCGCATCCCCGGCAAGGGCGGCGCAATCGCCCCCTCTCGACTACAGGTCGAAATCGCTCGGCGGCAGATTGACCTCGCGGCAGATTTGACGCACCACCTGCTTTTCCTGCTCATCAAACGAACCGTCGGAGGCCCCGATGGCGCAGCACACCCGCACCAACAAACGCGCCTCATCCGTTTTATTGATCTTGGCGATGCATTTCAACGCCTCGGCCTTGCCCAACTCCACATCAAATTCAAACTTGGCGATGTGACGGTTGAACGCCTCGATGACCGCGTTGGCGTCAAAAACCTTCAGCGCCTCGGAGTTGCTGACGAACCCCATCATCTTGCGTTTTTCCTCGCCGGAGACCGACCCGTCCGCCGCCGCGACCATGGCGCACCCGGCCAGAATCCCTTCCATCAGATCCCGATTTTTGTAACGGGACATCTCCTGCGCCATGGAAGATTGCAACTGCGCCGCCCGACTTTTCAGATCATCGATAAATCCCATTGGTCTACTCCATTCGGAAAAAGGGGGGAACTCCGTCACACGACGCCCCGGGTGAACTTATAATACCGCCGTAATGGCCGGCAACATCTCGTGGAAGGTCTTGCCCTTGGACGGCTCGCCGATGGCGTGCATTTTCCAGTCGCCCTCATGACGATAGAGCTTGACCATGATCAAGGCCGTATGCTTCCCCTGGGTCTGCTCCAGTTGATACCGGGCGATCTCCTGGTTGTTGACGGCGTTCACCAGACGGCAAAAGCTGTTGCGCACGCTCTCGAAGCTCTGCCCGGTAAAGCTGTTGACCACAAAAACCAGGGCGCTCACCGAACCGGGGATCCGGGAGAGATCCACCAAAATCCGCTCGTCGTCCCCCTCGCCCTGACCGGAGACGTTGTCCCCGGTGTGCTGAATCGAGCCATCCTTGCTGCGCAACTGTTGGAACCAGATGGCGTCCGCCAACTTTCCGGCGGCGTCGAACATCAGGCAGGAGGCGTCCAGGTCGATCTCCCCGCCGCCGCCCCCAAAAAATCCGAGGATGCCGGATTTCTTCTGGGTGTTGGCATCCCACCCCAACCCCATGGAAATCTGGGTCAGGGTGGAGCCTGACTCTTTGGACAGACTGATTTTCTGCCCTTTTTGCAGTGAAACGCCCATGGCTTCTCCCAGTCAGTCGATCCCCGTGGAGTCCTTAACCCACATCCACCCCGAAGTTGCGCGCCAAGGGCCCCAGACCGCCCGCGAATCCCTGCCCGACAGCGCGGAATTTCCATTCGGTTCCATGACGATAAACCTCGCCGAAAATCACGGCGGTTTCGGTGCTGTAGTCCTCGGAGAGGTCGTAGCGGACGATCTCCTTGTTGTCCGCCGCATTGATCACGCGGATGAAGGCCTTTTGGATCTGTCCGAAGTTCTGCCGACGGCTGTCGGCGTCATGAATGGTGACGCTGAGGGCCACCTTGGCGATTTCCGGGGCCAAGGCTTCCAACTTGATGCGCACCTGTTCGTCGTCGCCCTCGCCGGCACCGGTCTTGTTGTCTCCCAGATGCTCCACATGGCCGCAGGGGGACTTGCGATTATTGTAGAAGATGAAATCCTGGTCGTTGCGCACCTTACCTTGATCATTCAAGACAAAAACGCTGGCATCGAGATCGAAATCCGCCCCGTCGGTACGGCGAACATCCCAGCCCAACCCCACAATCACCTCCTTGAGACCGGGCGCTTCCTTGCTCAACGAAACATTTCCGCCCTTTTGCAGACTGATCGCCATGGCGCATTCTCCCTCATGAAAAGTTAAATACCGTCCCAACACCTCAAGTTTCGAGAAAAAATCGCCGCAAGGTCAAGCGGTGACGCGGACCATCCAGACGCCGGTTTCAGGGAGTCCCTCGCCGACGCAGCCCTCCGCTCCCTTCGCGGAACGCATCCGACTTCCCCCCTCAGCAGGGCGGGCCGTTGCGCGACAGACGCTGTGATCTCTTCCCTTAAGATGGGGAGCGTATAGGGAGAATGCAAGCGGCCCCGCGAGAAATTCCACTCGGCTCCCCGGGCAGATCGCCCTCCCATCCCGAAACGCCCCCGAACGCCCCGGACGACTCTGGACGCAAAAATCCCGCGAGATCTTTAATCTTGCGGGATTTTTTGATTTCTTCGGATCACTCCGAACTCGAATTGGTGCGATGGCCTCCCCCACATTTGGCCGACATCATGATGTTATCACCCAATATGTTGACAGCGAATAATCACGCATACCGTCAGAAGTACCGTCAATTTTTCTTGATACCCCTTCGCCAACCGCGCCCCGAACCTTGGCGACGTGCTTGGAGCATAGCCCCAAACCTGGCCTTGTCGATCCCCCAAGGGCCCCCGCCAGCAGGGGGAGGAGCCCACCGCCCAAGGGCCAGGAGCCAGCGCCTGGAGCCCACCGCCCCAGGGCCAGCGTCCATCGCCGGGAGCCCACCGCCCCCAGGGCCACCCCCACCCCCCGCCGGGGGGGCCGACGCAGCGAGCCGCCGCCGTGACCATGTGGCACCGGGAAATTTCACGCCGTGAAAATAGTTTTTTTACGCCTTGACCCCGCCCCGGCTGGTCATTGGAATTGCCATCCTTGACAATTTGCTTCATCATACGCACGAGGCTACGCCAAAACCTGAGCGTTCTGGAGTGAACCGCCGGTTTGGGTGCGTGATGACAAGGCGCGCAACGGGCCGTGTACAACAATCGGCGGCGGATCGGGTCGAATCTCGGCAAGGCGACGATGCGCAAGCGGGGCGAACTGGTGGAACGAAGTTTCGCCCATGTGCTGGATCGGTGCGGAATGCGTGGAACATGGCTGCGAGGGAACGAAAACGTCTCGAAACGCTGCCTGATTCACGTCGCCGGGTTCAATCTTGGGATACTGATGCGTCATCTGACGGGGTACGGAACCCCGAGGGAACGGGCCAACGCCCGCCCCGTCTTTATTGTCTGGTTGGCCCAGGGGCAAAGGATCATTTTGGGCATCGGTTTGGTCGATTCGGGAAGAGTCGTCGCTTTCGTCACGATTTTTGTTCACGATCCGGCAATTGCCTGATCCGGGTTAATTAACGGGCTGTTGAAAATTACTGAGGAATCATATGAAAACATCTCAAACCAACCTATGTTGGGGCAAACGATGCGACAGAGGATCTGATCCAAGCCTTCATCCCCTGACGCATCATGGCCTTGAAGTGGCGTTCGTGCTGCGTTCCCTGTTGGACAGCGCCGTGGTCCGGCGTCGACTGGCGGCCGCCGTCGGTTTGGAGGGGCTCTCGCCGCGACAGGTGGCACGCCTTTCCGTCTGGGCCGCGCTGCACGACGCCGGAAAGTGCAATCATGGTTTTCAGGAGCAGGGCGGCGGATGGAATTCCAAGGGGCATGTGCGGGAAATTTTCAAGCTGCTCCTGGATCCGAAGCGGACGGCAAAGGCGTTCCAAGCCATGGGTCTTGACCTCATGGCCGGGTGGTCGGAGGAACCGAACCATCCGATCCACTGGGCCTGGGCGGTGTTTTGTCATCACGGACGCCCGTTGCGTGGGGATCCGTTCAACGAAGGCGCTCCCACCGAGGATGAGTTAAAGCCCATCGACATTCGGGTCTGGGAGGCCAACGCCCGGCGCGATCCCATGGAAGGATTGCGGGAGTTGGCTGAAGTCATCCGCCGGACCCTGCCCGAGGCCTTTGTCCAGGAGGGAGGCGACTCCCTGCCCCTGACGCCCCCCCTGCAGCACCTCTTCAACGGCCTGCTCACCCTGGCCGACTGGATCGGCTCCGACGAGGCGTTGTTTCCCTTCGCGGAGGATTCCACCCCGCCCCCCCCCGAGGAACTGACCCAAAAGGCCCGGCGCGCCCTGGAGAGGCTGGGGGTGGACGTCGCCAGGGCGAGGGCCGCCCTTGGCGACCAGTCGGTGGATTTCCAGCGCCTCTTCGGTTTTCCCGTTCCCAATGCCATGCAGCGGGAGATCTCCGCGTTGCCCCCGGCAGTGAAGGGCGACGTGGTGATCCTGGAAGCGGAGACCGGCGCGGGCAAGACCGAGGCGGCTTTGCTGCATTTCTTCCATCTGTTCCAGGCCGGGCTGGTGGATGGGCTCTATTTCGCCCTGCCCACCCGGGCGGCGGCGGTGCAGATCCACGGGCGAATCAGCGCGGCGGTGAAGAACGCCCTGGGAGATGAGGCCCCGCCGGTGGTGCTGGCCGTGCCGGGGTACCTCCGGGTGGACCAGGAAGATGGGCGGCGCATCGCCCCCTTCGAGACCTTGTGGCCGGAGGATCCCCAGGACCGCCTGCGGTTCCGGGGGTGGGCGGCGGAACATCCCAAGCGATATTTGGCGGCCCCCATTGCGGTGGGGACGGTGGATCAGGCGCTCCTGTCGGCGCTGGCCGTCCCCCACGCCCACATGCGGGCGGCGGCTCTGAGTCGGCTGCTGCTGGTGGTGGACGAGGTGCATGCCTCCGACCCCTACATGACCGCCATTCTGCAAGAAGTGATCAAGCGGCATTTGCGGGTGGGGGGACAAGCCTTGCTCATGTCCGCCACCCTGGGGGCCGAGGCCCGCGTCAAATTTTTTCTGGATTCCCCCCGCTGGGAGGACACGCCGTCTTTGGACGAGGCGCTCCAGACGCCCTATCCGCTGCTGTCGCGCCGCCATGGCGAGCCCATCCCCATCTCCGCCGACGAGGCGGGCAAGCGGGTGACGGTCAGCCATCGGCCCCTGGCCGACGACCCCGGTGCCGTGGCCGATCTCGCCCTGCAGGCGGCGCGGCGGGGGGCGCGGGTGTTGGTGATTCGCAACACCGTGGGGTGGGCCATGCAAACCCAGTCGGCCCTGGAGCTTCTGGCGGGGGAGGCGCGGGATCTTCTGTTCCAATGCGCGGGGGCGGCGACGCCCCATCACAGCCGCTACGCCCCGGAGGATCGCAAGCGGCTGGATGCCGCCATCGAGGCGGGGTTCGGCAAGAAGGCGGCGCGGGATGGCGGCTTGGCAGCGGTCAGCACCCAGACCACGGAGCAGAGCCTGGACATCGACGCCGACCTGCTCATCACCGATCTATGCCCCATGGACGTGCTGTTGCAGCGGGTGGGGCGCTTGCACCGCCACCACCGGGACAACCGGCCGGAACCGTATCGCCAGCCCCGGCTGCTGCTGTTGACCCCGGCGGAAGGGTTGGAGGCCCATCTCGACGCCCAAGGGGAGGCCTCCCGGTCGGCCAAGGCCCACGGCTGGGGGAGCGTTTACCCCAACATGGTGGGGCTGGCCGCCACCCTGGACGCCCTGCCCGACGGGACCGCCATCACTATCCCCGCCGACAACCGCCGCCTGGTGGAAGCCGCCACCCATCCGGGTGCCCTGGAGCGCCTGGCCAAGGAAAAGGGACCGGCGTGGCACTCCCATTTCCAGCAGAACTGGGGAAAGACCGCCGCCCAGGGGATGACAGCCCGGGCCGGGCTCTACGACCGGGACAAATGGATGCACGAATGCCGCTTTCAGGACATTCGCGACGAACGTCTCACCACCCGCCTGGGGTTGGAGGACCGGCTGGTTCGTTTCGATCCCCCGCCCTTGGGGCCGTTCGGGGAGCGCATCGCCCTGCTCACCCTGCCGGGGCGTTGGCTCAAGCCCCCTCCCCCCCTCGACGCCCCACCCGAGGCGGTCGAGCCCGAGGCGGGAGGGTTCGCATTCACCTTCGGGAACCAACGTTATTGCTACGACCGCCTGGGGCTCCGCCCCGCCGAGTGAAGGAGGAAAAACATGCATGATTTTATGAACGAACCCATCATCCGGGTGGGAACCACCGGGGGCGGAAGAAAGGGACTCACCCTGCCCGGGGTGCTGGCGGGGCTGGTGCGGGATGAAATCGCCAGCTTCACCGCCTTGCAGCCCTATCAGGCCCACGCCTGGCACGCCTTTCTGGTGCAACTGGCGGCCATCGCCCTGCACCGGGGAGGGGTGGAGACCCCTCCCGCCGAGGAATCGACCTGGCGCGACCTGCTCCGCGCCCTCACCGCCGACTGGCCCGGCGACGAACCCTGGCAACTGGTGGTGGAGGATCTGGCCAAGCCCGCCTTGATGCAGCCGCCGGTTCCGGAGGGCGTCCTGACCGGCTTCAAGAACCGGCTGACCCAGCCGGACGAGATCGACGTGCTGGCCACTTCCAAAAACCACGACATCAAGATGGCCCGCATGGGCCGCGCCCTTCCCGACAACTGGCTGATGGCCCTGGTAAGCCTGCAAACCATGGATGGTTATCTGGGAAAGGGAAATTACGGCATCGCCCGGATGAACAGCGGTTATGCAAGCCGTCCTGGGGTGGGCATCCGCCGCGATTTCCGCCTTGCCGGGCATTTCCACCGGGATTTGATCCTGATGACGCGCCACCGGCAGGCAGTGCTGGAGTCGTACTCGTCATTTTACCGCGAATCGGGCGGGCATGCCCTACTCTGGTTGTTGCCCTGGGATGGGCAAACTTCCCTCGCGCTGCAAGATCTAGATCCCAGTTTCATCGAAGTGTGCCGCCGTGTGCGCCTGACCTCCTCGCCGAACGGGGTGCAAGCCCTGGGCAGCGCCAGCCAATCGGCGCGAATCCATGCCGACAAGGAATTGAAGGGCAATCTGGGCGATTTCTGGACGCCCATTCGGGACGGGGCCTCCTTGACTGTTTCTCGCAATGGATTCGACTACCCTCTCGTCGCCAACCTGATTCTCGGCAGTGGCGACTATCGGCAATCCCCGGCCCAATCCCAGGATCACGAACCGCTGCGCGGGGACGGGGAATTCCTCGCCCGGGTGCTGACCCGGGGACAGGGCAAGACGGAAGGATATCACGAACGCCGGGTTCCCATTCCGGCCAAGGCCATGGTGGTCCTCGGACAAGCCCAGCCGCGGGAGACGCTGGCCGGAGTGGCCAAAAAGCGGGTGGAACAATGCGGCGTCGTCGCCAACAAAGCGCTGAAACCCTCCCTGCTCACCATGATTCAGGAGGCCCCGAACAAACTCAATTTCAAGGACGGTCGCGCCGAAGCCTGGTTATCCCGTTTTGACCACCAGGTGGACGAAGCCTTTTTTCCCTTTCTCTGGCGCAGCCTGACGTTGGAAGGGGAGGAAGCCGAAGCCGAGTGGTTGCGTTTCCTGAAAGCCGCCGGGCTGGAGATCATGAGCCGCGCCGAAGGCTCCCTCATCGGCGGGGGGGCGCGCCGCTACAAGACGTTTGCCGCCGCCGAACGGGTTTTTCACGGCGCGTTGAGCCATCAATTTCCCCTGTTCCGCACCCATGAAGGGTCATCCACCGATCCGGAGACCGACCGATGAACGATTTATCCCCCACCCCGCAACCAGAGGCTTCCCTGAAAGACAAAATCCTCTCGTTGGCCTCCCGCCTCTCCCGCTCCGACCATGAGGGCGGGTTGAGTACGGGAGAGGTGGCCGAACTGCGCCGCTGGCGTCTGGGCGGCGACATCCACCCCGCCGCCTGGCGGCTGCTGGCCCAGCTTTCCGACGGGGAACAGGGCATGCGCCGGGAGATGGAAGATCGCTGGCTGGCGGTGCTGGCGGGCATGGCCCACATGGCCCCCCAACCCCATCGCAGCGGTTTCGACGCCGCCCCGGGGCGGGTGTTGGCCGCCGCCGGTTATTCGGAAAACCGCTTTCACAAACTGCTCAACAGCCGGAACGAGGCCTTTTTCGACGCCGTGGAGGGTGCCTGCCGCTTTCTCCGGGCCAAGGGCGAGGCGGTGGACTGGACCCGTTTCGCCCCCTTCATCCTCACTCTGGACCCGGACAAGGCGGAAACCCAGCGCCGCACCCTGGCCAGGGACTATTTTTCCCACCAACAACCGTAAGCCATCCGCATCCTTAGCCCACTCAGGAGAGATCATTCCATGACCAACGACCGCTTCCTCCAGATTCATTTTCTCACCAGCTACGCCGCCACCCTGCTCAACCGGGACGACGCGGGCATGGCCAAGCGCCTGCCCTTCGGCGGCGCGGTGCGCACCCGGGTCTCCTCCCAGTGCCTCAAGCGCCACTGGCGCACCGCCCAGGACGACCACGCCCTGGCCGCCCTGGACGGCGTGGAGATGAGCCTGCGCTCCCGCCTGATCTTTCAGGAAAAGGTGGCCAAGCCCTTGATGGACGAGGGGTTGGAACGCCACAAGGTGGAAGCCGCCGTCGCCGCCTTCCAGGATCAACTGCTGGGCAGCAGCGCCCGGGCCAAGAAGGACAAGGCGGCCAAGGGCGAGACCGCCGTCTCCCTGGAAACCAACCAGGTGGTCATTCTCGGTTGGCCGGAGGTGCGCTTCATTCAGGAAAAGGTGCGGGGCGTCGTCGCCGGGGCCAACACCCCCGAGGCCGCCGCCAAGGGGGTGGAAGCCCTGTTCAAGGAGGAGGGCAAGAACATGAAAGCCCTCATCGCCGCCGCCCAACGGCCCGCCGGGCTGGACGCCGCCCTGTTCGGACGCATGGTCACCAGCGACCTGCTCACCCGGCTGGATGCCGCCATCCACGTCGCCCACGCCTTCACCGTCCACACCCAGGAGTTGGAGACGGACTACTTTTCCGCCCTGGATGATCTGCTCCAGGAGTCCGGCGAACTGGGTTCCGCCCACATCAACGACAGCGAACTCACCAGCGGCCTTTTCTACGGTTATGTGGTGGTGGATGTTCCCCTGCTGGTCTCCAATCTCACCGGCTGTCCGCAAAAGGAGTGGAGCGCCGCCGACCGCGCCCTGGCGGGCCAGGTGGTGGAAAACCTGCTTCACCTCATCGCCAGCGTCTCCCCCGGGGCCAAGAAGGGTTCCACCGCGCCGCATGCCTGCGCGGAGATGGTGCTGGTGGAAAGCGGCAATCGCCAACCCCGCACCCTGGCCAACGCCTTCCGCCATCCGGTTCCCCTCACCGGGCGGGAAGATGTGCGGGACGCCGCCATGGCCCAGCTTGGGGGCTATCTCAAGAAGTACGACGCCATGTACGGCGCTGGCGAAACCCGCCGGGTCTCCACCATGGGGGAGGCCGCCGCGCTGGGCGACGCGACCCCCTCCAGCCTGAACGAACTGGCTCAATGGACCGCCGATCGGGTGCGGGGGGTGGCGTGATGGAAACGCTGATTCTCCGTCTGGAGGCCCCGCTGATGGCCTTTGGCGGTCCCATGGTGGATCAGATCGGGGTGATCCGCCCCTTCCCCGCCGCTTCCATGATCACGGGGCTGCTGGCCAACGCCTTGGGGTGGGACCATTCCGACACGGATCTCCTGGACCGGCTCCAGTCGCGTTTGAAGTTCGCCGCCCGGCTGGACCGGGAGGGAGAGGAGGTTCAAGACTACCAGACCGTGGACCTGGGGCAGGATTTCATGGACATGTCCAAGTATGGATGGACCACCCGCGGGCGGGTGGAGGAGCGGGGCTCGGGGGCCGCCACGTCCGGCACCCACATCCGTTTCCGCCCCTATCGGGCCGACGCCCTTTGCACGGTGGCGCTGTTTCTGGATCCGGCGGGGGAATCCCCCACCCTGGGAGCGTTGGCCGCCGCCTTGGCGGAACCGGCCCGGCCGTTGTTTCTGGGGCGCAAGCCCTGTCTGCCCAGCGCCCCCATCCTGGCGGGACGGGTGGAGGCGGAGACCCTGCACCACGCCTTGACGCTCTTTGTCCACCCGGAGGTTGGGGAAGTTTCGCCCACCCCCCCTCCCCACGCCATGCGGGCCTGTTGGCCTCCCGGTCAGGGACCGGAGGACCAGGAGACCACCCGCCTGGACCCGGTGTGCGACGAGCGGGATTGGGCCAATCAGATCCATTGCGGCCAGCGTCTGACGCGGGCGGGGATGGTCGCCGTCCGGCAGGGAGGCGGCCATGAGTGATCCCTTGTTCTTGGTGCAAATGCGGCTGCCGGCGCGACAGGTTTTCGCCCATCAGGAACGGAACGACACGGATGAGGGCTATCGCCTGCACGCCGTGCTGACCGGATTGTTCGGCGAGGGGGCACCCAAGCCCTTTTGCACCCGGATCACCGACCGGGAGGTGGAGGTGTTGGGCTATGCCGGTCAGGACGCGGTGGCCTTGATGGATTCCGCCCGCCTGTTCGGCACCCCCGCCCTGGTGGAAGCCCTGGTGGGGAATCTTCACGCCAAGCCCATGCCCCTCATCCCGGCGGGGCAGCGGCTGGGATTCCGGGTCAACGTCCTTCCCACGGTGCGCACCTGCGGCGCGCCGTTTCGCAAGGGGGCGGAAGTGGACGCCTGGCTGGCGGTG
>JADGAP010000064.1 GCA_015231965.1 Magnetococcales bacterium
GGGGCGGCGGGGGCGATCGGTGGGGGGGGCGCGTCGGCGGCCCAGGCGACGGGAGCGGAGAGCAGCAGGGCGGCAAGCGCGAGAAGACGTGTCATGACAACTCCTTCCTGGAGACGGGGGGGCAACGCCCGAACTTCTTGGGCATGGGCAAAGGGTCGTGGCCTGTCGAATGGCCGCTTGGGGATCGTCGTAATCCTGGAATTTTCCGGAAAAACAGGCGTCGTGGGCCGCGTTGTTCCGGTGGGGGAGTGTTCCGACTTTGCCATAGGGGTTGGGATCGTTTCCATGGCTCCTCCCGTTGGGCTCGGCGGCGACGATTCCAGGTCCATGACGGGGGATTGTGGCAGGGAATGAGGACAAGGAAAAGAGGGGGCGGCGGTGGAGTCGGAGGAAAAAATGGGGTGGAACTCCCGGGGCGATTCCTTTATGGATGGAATCCCGGAGGAATCACGATGTCGGCGACGGGTTTCGCCGGATTTCCAACCATGGGGGGATGGGACATGTCGCGCAAACGGATTGGCGTGGTGCTGTCGGGGTGCGGCAATCGGGATGGGGCGGAGATTCACGAGTCGGTGCTGACCCTCTACTTTCTCGACCGGGCGGGGGCGGAGGCGGTGTGCATGGCGCCGGACGTTCCCCAGCGGATGGTGTTGAACTATCTCACCGGCAAGCCCAGCGGCGAGAGTCGCAACGTGCTTCTGGAGTCGGCCCGCATCGCCCGGGGGAAGATTCAAGAGTTGTCCCAGGTGAAGGCGGAGCAGTTGGACGGACTCATTCTCCCCGGCGGATCCGGGGCGGCGCTCAATCTCTCCTCTTACGGCGTGGACGGCCCCAAGGGCCAGGTCAACCCGGCCCTGGCCGCCCTGCTGACGGCGATGCATCGGGGCAAAAAGCCCATCGGGGCGATTTGCATCTCCCCCGCCGTGGTGGCCATGGTCTTCGCCGGACAGGGGATCCACCTGACCCTCGGTCCCGACCCCGACGACGCCCGCGCCCTCCAATCCATGGGACAGCAGGCCGCCGTCACCCAGGTGGAGTCCATCGTGGTGGACGAGACCCACAACGTGATCAGCACGGCGGCCTACATGTGCGCCGCCTCCGTCGCCGAAGTCGGCGTGGGCATCGAAAAGCTGGTCGCGGAGGTGTTGAAACGGGCGTAATCTAAATGATGGCGATTCAGTCTGCATAATTAGAGATTTCTCCCTCGCTACATTTTGTGGAAGGGAGGAATTTTTTTGATTGAAATGAGTATTAGAATTTATAGATTGTCTTTTATTGTTTGTGGTGACATCCTTGACAAGTTGCGGTAATTTATCTTAGGATTGAATAAAAACCAATAGGGAGGCATCTATGCAACTCAATCTTGGAATTCCAGATCTTAAAGTGTACTTAGCGTGTGGGCAGAATAACTGGAAAGGCGGGGAAGGATATTTGTTTAAGGATATGGGTGGAGGTGCATATGAGATATCAGACAATATTATCAGGAGTGCGAGATTGTTCAAATTATATATTTTGACGAAGAAGGCTGGTAGTATTGTAGATGATATCAAGGACCGAATCGTGGGTAACGGACACGAATTAAGCGATATTGAAGAGGTTGGAGAAGGGTATGTTAGGTGCTGGTTTCTGTCGACTCGTTATAAGTTTGCAATTGATTCTTACGGTGTTAAAAATAACGAGTGTGCGGATGAACAGGAGAGAAGTGACGCAATTCAAAAGTTGGTTGATCGCTATGCGGGTTACATTGCCGCTTTTATATGTCTTGGAGTGATTGCTCATCTTGTGTTAAGTAACAAGCCCATGGCGTCGCCCTTTCTTGAGAATATGGTTCTTTTTATGGCGTCCCTCTCAGCATCAATTTTTGCAGCGAGGATACCAGGATACTTTCATATCAGGTCAAAGCTAAAAGGAATTGCATTCAGAGCGGGTGGCGCCCTTGGTATTTTTATATTGGTATTCAAGTTCGCGCCGACAACCGAACCTTATAGAAATCTAGCGGCACCTGCTTTGGGTGGTTCCATTGAAATTGGCAAGGATTTTCATTTCGATATTAGGCCGAAGGTCGATTATAATCAATCTATTGATAAAATCAAGAACAGCAGCGTGATGGTTTCGGTTGGTTCATCAGTTAAGAATGTATTAACGAAGAAAAATATCACGATTGATGAGATCAATCTTGAGCTAGACCTTTGTAAATCGTCAACACTAAAATGGCAATATAATGTTAATCAGCATGGAGAAAATAATGGTAAATGGCTTGGAATAGAAAACAGCGTTTCTCCTTTCACTATTGAGCCAGATAAAGTGCGTTCTTTCGAGGTTATGTTTACACCGATGAGTTTTTCATGGGATGAAGCGCTTAGATGTATTGTTAAGAAGCCGCGTATTGAAGCAAAGATGACTTATCACTCGGCTGGCGGAAGCATAGATGCGTATTATGAGGTCAATCTTGAGGAGTATGTTAGTGCGATCGAGAAGGAAGTTTCGTCTGGAACGGTTCCATTTAGTATTACGCATCGGCAGTAAAGGGGGCAATAGATGAACAGAGGAGTGCTTTTTTCTTTGCTCGGGCTTTTTGGAAGCGCACAGGTGTTGTCCGCAGCCGAAATGAAATATGAATGGGTCGAAGTAAAATCGAAGAAGTGTTACATTATCGTTGGTGGTGAGGCGAGACACGAAGTGAGTGATAAGTATTGCATTTCCCTGGTGCGACCAGACTTAGTCACGCCAACTAGTCATGCACGATCTAATGATGCGCCAGCCACTTCTAATTCACCTGCTCCTATGCCACCTATCCCTAGTGTCAATCCTTGTGGACCAAATAGCGCATGTCCGCCAGGGGTTGTAACGGGGCCGACTCCGACTACTCCTAATTCACCTACTCCTAGGCCATCTACCCCTAGTGTCAATCCTTGTGGTCCACAGGGCGCATGTCCGCCAGGGGTTGTAACGGGGCCGCCTTCGACTACTCCTAAGCAACCTCCTCCCGGTGTCAATCCTTCATTCGGAGGAGGTAGAGGAGTAACCGGTGGAATAGGAGGAGGTGGTGGAATAGGAGGAGGTGGTGGTGGAATAGGAGGAGGTGGTGGTGGAATAGGAGGAGGAGGTGGTGGAATAGGAGGAGGTGGTGGTGGAATAGGAGGAGGTGGTGGTGGAATAGGAGGAGGTGGTGGTGGAATTGGAGGAGGTGGTGGTGGAATGGGGGGGGGATTTGGAAGATGATTATCCCCCTCACCCCACCCGACAAATCACTCCCTTAAGATACTCTCCCTCGGGGAAGGCCAGATTGACCGGGTGATCCCCCGGCTGACCGAGGGATTCCACCACTTGGGCGTCGCGGCCGGCGTCGAGGGCGGCGTCGGCGACGATTTTGCGGAAGAGGGGGGTCTCCATGCCGCCGGAGCAGGAGAAGGTGGCCAGGATTCCCCCTGGACGCAACAGCTTGCATCCCAACAGATTGATATCCTTGTAGGCGCGGGCGGCCTTTTCCACTTGCGCCGAGGTCTCGGCGAATTTGGGCGGATCGAGAATGATCAGGTCGAAGGCGCGGCGGCTGTCGCGAAATCGGCGCATCCGCTCGAAGGCGTTGTCCTCGATCTCCTCCACCCGCTCTTCCGGCAGACCGTTGAGGGCGAGGATCTGGCGTCCCAGGGCGAGGGAGGGTCCGGAGGAGTCCAACTGGGTGACGCGGCTGGCCCCGGCCATCAGGGCGCGAAGGCCGAATCCGCCGGTGTAGGAAAAGACGTTCAACACCTCCCGCCCCGTGGCCCAGCGGGCGACGGCGGCCCGGTTGAGGCGCTGGTCGAGGTAAAATCCGGTCTTGTGCCCCAGGCGGGGATCCGCCAGCAGGCGGCACGGACCCTCCACGAAGGGGACCAACTCCGGCGGCTCCTCGCCCCACAGCCGACCGGAGCGCGGCGGCAGCCCCTCCTTTTCCCGTGCATCCGCTCCAGATCGCTCGTAAATTCCCTGACAGGGGATCTCTTCCAACGCCTCCCGCAACGCCGCGAGCAGCTCCTCCCGCCAGGCTTCCGCCCCGGCGGAGAGAAACTGCGCGACGAGCCAGGGTCCGTAGCGATCCACGATCATCCCCGGCAGACCGTCGGACTCGGCGTGAATCAGACGACAGGCGGATTCTGGCTCCAGGAGGTTTTCCGGCAGGGCTCGACGCAACGCCAGGGCTCGGGCGATGCGTTCGCGGAAAAGCGCCGGACCGGGGGGCTCCCCCTCACCGAAGCGCCACATCCGCAGCCGGATTTGCGACGCCGGAGACCACGCCCCCCAGCCGAGAAAGGCCCCGTCCGCCGAGCGCACCCCGACGGTTTCGCCGGAAGCGGGTTCGCCGACGACCCGGTCGATGGCCCCGGAGAAGATCCAGGGGTGGCGGCGCAGCAGGGATTTTTCCCGCCCCGGCTTGAGATGGACGATGATCATGGGCGGGCGATTCCGTGACGGGGGCGGACGAGACGAGGGGAGCGGGGGAGGTCCGGAAGTCGATGCCCGGCGTGATGTTGCAGATTCTATCGGAAATGGTGGCGATCCTCCACCTGGGATTCATTCTTTTCGCGGCGCTGGGGGGGCTGCTGGCGTGGCGCTGGCCCCGGGTGGCGTGGATGCACCTCCCCGCCGTGGGGTGGGCCGGGGTGGTGGCGCTTAACGGATGGATCTGCCCCCTGACCCGGCTGGAAAATTTTTTCCGTCAGGCGGCGGGGGAGGCGGGCTATCACGGCGGATTCATCGAGCAGTGGCTGCTGCCGCTGATCTACCCCGGACTGGTTCTCTCCCCCGAGACGACGCAACGGTTGCTCATGGTGCTGGGGGCGGCGGTGCTGCTGGGCAACCTGCTGCTCTACGGCTGGATGGGGTGGAAAAAAGGCGGGGTGGGGCCACGTCCCCCCCAAGCGTGAGACGACCACGCCACGAGAGGGCGAGCCGTATTCTCCCGCCCGGACTGGCCCTCCAACCTCATGCCGCAGCGGCGGCGGCGTCCTCGGAGAGCCAACGGTCCGGGTTGCGACCCTGGCCCGGGGAGGCGGCGGATATTTTCTCGCCGATCATGTGCAACTCGCCGCCCTGGCGCGTCTCGCCCTCCTCGCCGATGGTGAAGCCCTCCGCCGCCTTTTTCAACGCCTTCACCCCGCCCCGCAGTTCGTCGGACAACCCCGCCACCTGTTCCGCCTGATGGTGCAGCAACTGGATGATCTCCAACATGCCCAACCCCACTTTTTGCACGTCGGCGGAGGCGGTGAAAATTTTCCCCGTCTTCTCCTTGACTTCCCGGGATTGGGTTTCGATGAGGCCGGAGATATCCACCACCCGTTGCACCTCGTTGGCGGCGTAACTGGTGGAGCGGGCGATCTCCCCGGCGCCCAGGGCGGCCTCGCTGGCGGAACGGGCCACGTCTTGCGCCGCCTGGGCCAGTTCGGCGGTGTTCAAGGTCACCAGGTCCGCCGCCTGATTGACCTCGGCCATGGAAGCGGCAATCTCCCGCGAGGCCCCGCTCTGTTCGTCCATGGCGTGGGAGATCTCCACCGTGGCGGAAACCACTTGATCAATCCCCTCCACAACGTGGCGCATCGCCCCGGAGACCTCCTGGGCGCTCCCCTTGATCTCCTCGATGCGTTGGGAGATCAAGCGGGTGGCGTCGGCGGTCCCCTTGGCCAACTCCTTGACCTCGTTGGCCACCACGGCGAACCCCTTGCCCGACTCCCCGGCCCCGGCAGCCTCGATGCTGGCGTTGAGGGCCAACATGTTGGTCTGCTCGGCGATGCGCTTGATCATCTCCACCACCTTGCCGATCTCCCTCGCCGACTCCTCCAGCCTGCCCAACGCCCCGTGGGAACTCTGAACGTGTCGCCCCGCCTCCCGGGCGGCGTCGTCGGCCGCTTTGCAGCGGCGGCGCACCGCTTCCAGGGAGTTGTCCAACTCCTTGACCGAGGTTGCGGTCATGCCCACCGAGCGGCTGACCCGCTCCATGTTGTGGTGGACTTCCGCCACGTTGGCGGTCATCTCCTCGGCGGCGGCGGCCATGGTGGAGACGTTGACGCTGGCCTGCTCCGAGGCGGCGGCCACGGTATGGATGATCTTGGCGAACTCCTTGGCCGCCTGCTCCGATTCGATGGTCATCTCCTCGGTGCGCTCCGAAAGGTTGAACACCTTGCGGGTGCATTCATCCACCACGTCGTTCTTTTCCGTCACCTGCTGGATCATCTCCGCGCTCTCGGTGGAGTGGGAAAGAAGGGAATCCTTGACCCGCACGAAGGAGCCGATGGCCTGATCGATCCCCTGGGCCTTGGCCTGCACGGTGCGGTGGAGGGTGGTCAGACCATCGGCCATGCGGTTGATGCTGAGGAGGATGCGGCACATTTCGTTGCGCGCCCCCTCGATGACCTGATAGCGGTGGCGCAAATCTCCGGCCCCGAGAATTTCCAGCCCCTCCAGGGTGGTCATCACCCGGCGGCGCAGGGCGAATTGGAACCCTTCCGACAGCACGATGGCGAACAGTACGCCGATGATGGTCCAGGTGAGGGCCCGCCGTTTGGATTGTTCCGCTTCCACGGCGGTGTGGTCCAGGGCGACCATGGCCTGGGAGTTGGCCTTTTGCTGATCCTGACGCACCCCTCCCTGCACCCGCTGGGCGATATCCTCCATGGAGAGGGCGAGCTCGCGGATGGTCTGAGTCAGCTCCACCATCCGCTGGAAGGTTTCGCGATAGGTCCCGACCACCTTGCGAAACTGGGCTTCCATCGGTTTGCCCGCCGAATCCCGCAACACCCGGTCCAGCAGCACCAGCACCGATTGGGCCTTTTCGGCGACGGGATCGGCGAAATAGCCCATCTCCGCCAGGAGAAACTCCCCCAGCGCCCGCTCCAGGCCGGGGTTGTCCTGTTCGTAGATCACCTCTTCGATGGCTTCGCGATTTTTCACCAATTGCTTGCGGGCGGCGTCGTGGTCCGCCGCCATCTTGGTCATTTCGCGGTAGATTTTATCGTAGTTGGCCAGCATCTCCCGCGCGGCGGAGACCTCGCCGCCGCTCATTTCGCCCAAAATGCCGTTCATCTCCTGAATGATGGGATAGGCCTGCTCCGCCGTGGCGGGCTGGCGATCCCGGAGAAAACGGTTGCGTTGCCGCTCCACGTCCCCCAGCCGGACGGCGATTTCGTTCCACTGCAACATGGTTTTGAGCGGACCGACCTTGAGTTCGTCGTTGTTGCGCTGGACCACGCCGATGGAGAGATAATTCAGGGCGATGACCAGGACAAAGGCCAGCATGGAGGCCATGGAGACCGAACGCATCAAGACGCCCAGCGTCAAGCGGGAGAAGAGGGCAGACATGGGTGGTTTCCTCGATCAATGAAGCGATTGCAATGATGCAAACCATCGCGCCGGTCATATGACGGCGCGGCGAAACCGTTCCCGCCAGGAAGACGGGAACGGCGCGCTATGTGGGAAGAATTATTTCGCGGGGGTGGAGAAGGCCAACCCGGCGTCGGCCCAGTCCTGGTTGCCGCCGCGGAACCAGTAGATTTTACCGGGATATTTCATCTCTTGCAGGGCCTTCATGCCGGTGGGGCTTTGGCCGCACCACCAACCGTTGCAATAGCTGATAATATCCTTGCCTTCCAGCTTCTTCACCTTGGCCCTGGCCTTGGCCTCGCCGCCGGTGAGGTCGGAGTAGGGCAGGTTGATGGCCCCGGGCAGGGCGCCCTTGTCGTACCAGTCGGGGGTGCGCATGTCGACGATGAGAATCTTCCCGGCGTTGATGTCCGCCGCCATTTTGGGGAAATCCTCCAACTTGATGGTCGTTACCCCTTCAAGGGTTTGGGGCTGGTCACAGAAGGGCTTGCACTTGCGGGCGGCGGGCTTTTGAAAGGCTTCCGGCACGGCCAGGGCGCGATCCTGCTTGACTTTCACGCCGTTGAGGGTGAACTCGGGAACGGCCACGCCCTTGGCGTAGGCCTGCTCCTTGGCCGCCACCGCGTCGCCCAGCGGAACCCCGTCGTCGGTGGCACCTTCGCCCGCCCACGCGGGAACTGCCGCCGCCAACCCCAGAGCCAGACACATCGCCGTCATCGTGGAACGCATCATGCTGAATCTCCTATGATCTCGATTGAGGAATCAAACCTTGCCCTGTATTACACAGAAATAGATTGTTAATTATAGTTCTTTTCACATGAAATGTCAATAAAATCTTTGGGGAAATTCCCTCGCTCTCGCGACAGGGCTCACGATTCCATAAGCAGGGCCACGCATCGGGCCAGGGGGGCGTCTCGGGTCGGTTCGCGTTGCCGGACGAATCGTGCTACCATGCAATACTGGAGAGAGTATGTCGCGTTTTGGTGGGGGAGATCGAGACGGTTTCTCGGTTTCGTCCGAAAATTCACCCAGGGAGCCGGGGATCGAGCCGCCCCCCTCCCGTCGCCGACGGATGAGAGATGAGCGAACAATTCACCCATTTTTTGTTGGAGTTGATGGGGCAGTTGGACTACATGGCCATCTTTTGGTTGATGGCGGCGGAAAGTTCCATTCTGCCGGTGCCTTCGGAGCTGGTGATGATTCCGGCGGGGTATCTGGCCTCCCAGGGCAAGTTGGATCCCGGGTTGTGCGTGCTGGCCTCCAGTCTGGGGAGCCTGTTCGGTTCGCTGGGGAGCTACTATCTGGCGTTGTGGCTGGGGCGTCCGCTCATCCTGCGTTATGGCAAGTATGTCATGATCGACCAGCGCCACCTGGACAAAACCGAGCGGTTCGTCGCCGAACACGGGGAGATCTCCATCTTCACCGGACGGTTCATCCCCGGCATCCGGCACTTGATCTCCATGCCCGCCGGACTGGTGCGGATGCGTCTGACTCCCTTCATTCTCTACACCACGCTGGGGGCGACGATGTGGAACGTGGTGCTGCTGATCCTGGGCTACGTCATCGGGGAAAATCAGGAGTGGCTGCGGAAAAACATGATGCTGGTGGCGGGCGGGGCGGTGGCGTTTGCCGTGTTGGTGGTGGCGGGCTACGTCATTTACCGTCGCCGTCGCCTCGGCATGATGGAAGCGTGAACCCGTTCCCCTCGAACGTCCCGTCCCGTCCCCTCTCCCTGCTTGGGCGAGGGGACGGGATGTTCGAGGGGGAGAGGGGCGGGGCGAGGGAACTTCGAGGCGAGCGGAACCCGTTGATGTGAGGAAGCAAATAGATTGGGCACTGGGATCCCAAGCACTGGGCTCCGACCCTTCCACGCCCATGCGAACCAGAGCGAAATCAATAGGTCAAGCAATGTCGGCCGATTTTATAATTTGTTGATTATCAATAAGATCCATCACGCATGGAATGGCCTGGGCCCAGTGCCAAGTAGAGACAAAGCGAGGCGATTGATCTCGAGGAGTTCTGCGGTCTCAATCCAGCCGCCGTTTTGTCTCAATCCAGCCGCCGCGTTACACAGACGATTTGCGGTTTTGTGGGGTAGCAAATGAAATGGCGCAAAATCAGAACAGAGAAAATTTAGCAAACTCAAATTGATGCAGGCGATTTGGCCTGATTTGCGCCAAACCAAATGCGGTGGATTTCTGGCGGTTTCCTGGTTATTCGTTGGCGGGAAATTGGGGCTTATTGGCGGGGGACTGGTGGAAAGCTGGCGGCCTTTGGTGGCTGGGGCCGGGTTTGGGCGGGTGCCGGGTGGGTGTGGGTGGAAAGGGCGTGAAATGGCGGGATTGGGGCCTTTCCTCCGCGCCACGCCCTTGCCGTGGGGTTGATCCGTCAAGTTGAGACCGCCGCTTGGCGTGATGCTGCCCAGCGCAACAACCTAACCGAGCCATAAAACAATAAAAAGCGTTCATTCGGAACTCTAGTTCCTAATACGTTACAATCACAACCACTTGATTATTGGAGCTTTATAAAATTACCGAGCGGGAGTAATGGGGAATTTAACAAAACGTAACAAAACACGGGAACTAGATTCGCACTTCTCATGAACTACTCAGACCTGTACGTCAGATATCCGACAAGCACACCCCGGTCAACATAATTTTGACAGGAATCACACTGTTTTTGCGCGCTTTTTACTCGCGACGGCGCGGTACGTCCGATCTAACTCCTCATCAGTAAGCTCGGTAATACTATCTACTTTATAGTTCTTTTTTAGGTACGCAGTTAACCACGCTTCCAAGTCCTTGGTATTTATCTTAATATAAGCATACCGCTTCTTTCTCCACGCGTCATTATCGGCAACTGGAGCGGACGCCATCGAGTTTAGTCGACCTATCCACTGGCGAAGGTAATTTTCCGCCTTCCCATAATCCGTATATAAAATAAGGCGGTAACGCGTAAACCCGCAGTGAGCGTTAAGCGCCCCCCACACTCCCCTGAAGCTCCTAGGGGCCTTTTTCTTTAGTTTGGCCTCTAATTCAACAATCTGCTGAACTAATTCCGTTAACTTTGCAGCCTGATCTTCAGAAATGTGCCCGTCGCCAGGTTTAACCTCAACCCTTGTCGGAAGCGATGGAGGAAGTGCGTTGCGGTAAATGTGGTAGATTGCTGGGCAAGGCGGGCGGATTTACCGAACTTGAGATAAAATGCCCGCGTTGCGGAACGCTGAATTCGATCAGGGCCGTGAGCCCTTCGCCCGAACGCCATGGAGCGTCCTTGAGGAAGGCAGGTGACCATGGAACAGGCTCGGGTCGTTCGAGTCAAGAGCCCCCTTTCGGGATGGGTCGGAGGCAAGTCGTTGTTGGCGCGTCGGATCGTGCCGATGATTCCGCCACACCGATGTTACGTTGAACCCTTTGCCGGGGCGGCTTGGACGCTCTTCAGCAAGGAGCCGTCGGAATCGGAGGTGATCAACGACATCAACCGCGAGGTGGTGACCCTCTACCGAGTCGTGCAGCACCACCTGGAGGAGTTCGTGCGGTGCTTCAAATGGGCTCTGGTGAGTCGGGAGGAGTTTGGGCGGTGGCTTCAGACCCCGCCGGACACTCTCACGGACATTCAGCGGTCGGTCAGGTTCTACTACCTGCAAAAAAGCGCCTTCGGCGGGCGGATGGATGGCCGACCGACCTTCGGCTATTCAACGGTTCGTCCGCCCAAACTCAATCTCTTGCGGATCGAGGAAGACCTTTCTGCGGCACACCTGCGGCTCAGTCAGGTTTACGTCGAGCATCTACCCTACCTCGACTTGATCAAGCGGTATGATCGCCTTGAGACGTTCTTCTACGTCGATCCGCCGTACTGGGGCTGCGAGGACTACTACGGCAAGTCCCTCTTCGAGCGGGAGGACTTTTCCCGCCTCGCGGACGCACTCGCCGGAATCAAGGGAAAGTTCCTGTTGAGTATCAATGATGTTCCGGAGATTCGAGAAACCTTCAAAGCGTTCTGCGTTGAGGAGGTTGCGACAAGGTACTCGGTCGCCAACGGAAAGAGCCTCCCCGTGATCGAGCTTCTAATCCGGAACTACTGATCGGTCGAGCCAAGGGGCGAGGATGGCCCTCGCCCCTTGGTCATCAGAAAAACGTTACATTACGTTACGCTAAACCCCGGCAGTGATAGCTTCGTGCGCCAACCTGTTTGCGGTTCCGCGCCAAGTGATTTGCAGGTTTACACAACAGGAACCCCGGACGCCATTTAGAGGACAAGAACCAAAAAGGCTTCCATCAGAATCGATGGAAGCCTTTGATTTAGATGGAGCTAGCGGAGGGAGTCGAACCCTCAACCGGCTGATTACAAATCAGCTGCTCTACCGATTGAGCTACGCCAGCCTATTTTTTTGAGGGGAAGGGATGGGATCAATCTCCCAGGGCGGGAAGGGGGCGGTCGAAGAGGTAGCGCACCTCTTCCAGGGATTCATCGATCACGTCGGGCAAGATGGTGGTGAAGGCGTCCAACACGATCAAGGCTCGGCAGGCGGGATCCTCCTCGCTGGCGGCTTGCAAACGAATCCCGAAGGTTTTGTTGACCAGGTTGACATTTTGATAAATGCGCACCAAACCGTCCAGATCAAAATCGAAGTGCAATCCCCGCTCCCGGCGGAACAGTTGGAACATCAGATAGGTGGACATGGCCCGAACCACCGTCTCCTCCTCGCTGGCCAGGGGCAGATGAAACCGCGCCATGGGTTTGAAAAAGGCCATGTGCGGGCAACCGCTGGTGGCCATGATCAACCCCATGATGGAGGCCACCCCCCGTTGCACCGTGGTTTTGGAAACCACCGCCCGCTCTCGGGTATAAACCTCCAACACCACTTCGCCATGGGAGGAGAGGCCGTGAAAATGGTCCACCACTTCCGCCAGACTCATCGCTGCGGGGCAGTAGGGATGCTTTTCCGGTTTCAAGGGACAGATGGCGCATTGATGATAGGTCAAACGCGCCCACTCCGGCGGTTCCACCGTGGCGCACTGCACCACTTCCAGGGAATCCAGGTCGAAATAGAGGGGAAACTCCTTGGTCGTCCCGTCGCCGAAGCGAAAAAGATAGGTGACCGAAAATTCCATCATGCCATTTAGTCCATTCCAGCAAGCTCAAGGAATAAGGCGGATTGCACCGACTCAGCAGGTCCGTGCAGGGGCGGGCGTCCTCCCCGCGACCCCTACACTATCCCTGGGATCACGGGGTTCGGGCAAGAGTTTTTCTCACGTCTTTACGTTCGCTCGACCTCTGGGTGGCTCAGGAGCGCAGGGACAAAATCTTCCACCCCCGACGCCGCGCCTCGGTCTCCAACACCGGGTCCGGATCCACCGCCACCGGGTGGGCCACACGTTGGAGCAAGGGCAAATCATTCCGCGAATCGCTGTAGAACCAACTCCCCGCCAAGGTTTCGCCCTGTAGCGCCATCCACGCCTCCAGTCGCGTCACCTTTCCTTCGTGAAAACAGGGGATCCCCCTCGGGCGACCGGTGAATCGCCCCGCGCCGTCCTCTTCCAACTCGGTGGCCAGCAGATGCTCCACTCCCATCGAGCGAGCGATGGGGCCGGTGACAAAACGATTGGTGGCGGTGATGATCACCAGCCGATCCCCCTGACGCCGATGCTGTTCCAACAGCGCCGACGCCGCTGGCAAGCGGATGGGGGCGATCACCTCTGCCATGAACCGCTGGTGCAAACGGTCCAGTTCCTCCCGCTCCTTGCCCGCCAAAAAGCCCAATTGAAAACGAAGATAAGCCTGAATGTCCAGTTCTCCCCGTTTGTAGTCCTCGTAGAACCGACGATTCTCCGCCTCATAGGTTGCGGCATCCACCAGTCCGCCATCCGCCAGGAATCGTCCCCACAAGTAGTCGCTGTCCCCGTTGAGCAGGGTGTTGTCCAAATCAAACAGGGCCAGGGCCATGGTCTCTCTCTTTCCATTGGATAAGGGGCCGACAGGGGGCGTCCTCCCCAGGTCAAGCTGCGAAATGGCGGCAATCGCTATAAAAAATCATGGACAGGGGCAAATTCCGTCCTCTATATTGGCGAGTTCAATATATCCTATCAAAAAATATCACCATATCGGCTTCGAAATCACGCTTCCTCCGGCATAAAATATAGTCTTTTCCGCGTGTTACGCCATCCCCTTGCCCAAGAGGTCGCCCCGGTCATGTCCAAAACCATCACCATCGATCCTGTCACCCGCTTGGAAGGTCATTTGGCGGTGCGGGTGGAGGTGGAGAACGGTCGCATCGCCCAGGCCTTCAGCCAGGGGGAGATGTTCCGCGGCTTCGAGGTGATTCTCAAGGGGCGTCATCCCCTGGACGCCCAGCAAATCACCCAACGGATCTGCGGGGTATGTCCCATCTCCCACGGCATCGCCTCCATCCTGGCCCAGGACGAGGCCTTCGGCGTGACCCCCCCGATCAACGGCGTGATGTTGCGCAACCTGATTCAGGGGGCCAACTTCATCCAATCGCACATCGTCCATTTTTATCAATTGTCCGCCCTGGACTTCGTCGATATCGCGACGATCCTTAAATACAACGGAGACAACCCGGTTCTCAAGGATCTCAAGGGATGGGTGCAGGGGCAGTTGGCGGCCAAGATGGTCTACCCCGCCGCGCCGTTCCTGCCCCGCTACGCCGGCAAATATCTGGAAGACGCCGCCGCCAATTTTCAGGCCATCCAGCACTACCTGGAAGCCCTGGAGATGCGCCGCATGGCCCAACAGGGGGTGGCGTTGTTCGCAGGCAAGGTTCCCCATGCCCCGGGATTGGTGCCGGGGGGGGTGTCGGAGCAGGCCGCCGTCCGCTCCCTGACTGCCTTCCGCTCCAAGCTGGAACGGCTGCGCCGCTTCATCGACGAGGCCTATCTGCCCGACGTCGTCGCCGTGGCCAAGAGTTTCCCCGACTATTTCGACATCGGCAAAGGGTGCGGCGATTTCCTGGCCTACGGCGTTTTTCCCGAAACCCAAAATCCCCGGGAGACCTATTTCCCTTCCGGCGTCTTGATCGAAGGCAAGCTGCAAGATTTTTCCCCGGACAAAGTGGCGGAGTATGTGGGTCACTCCTGGTTCGAGAAGCAGGAGGGGGGAAATCACCCCTACGCCGGAAAGACCGTGGCCAAGCCGGGCAAGGAAGGGGCCTACTCCTGGCTCAAGGCACCCCGTTACGATGGGCGGGTGGTGGAGGTGGGGCCGTTGGCCCGGGTGTTGATCGCCTACCATCGGGGCAAGGATCCCGGGCTCAACAAGCAGGTGGATGCGTTGCTGGCGGCGGTGGGGCGCAAGCCGGAGCAGCTCAATTCGGCCATGGGGCGTCACGCGGCCCGGGCCTTGGAGTGCAAGCTCATCGCCGACCGTTGCGCGACGTGGTTGGATCGGGTCAAGCCGGGGGAGCCCACCTTCCAGGATTTCAAGGTTCCCGACGCGGGCCGGGGGGCTGGTCTGACCGAGGCCTCTCGCGGTGCCCTGGGCCACTGGATCGTGGTGGAGGGAGGGAAAATCGCCAACTACCAGTGCGTCGTCCCCACCACCTGGAACTGCTCCCCCCGGGATGACCAGGGCAAGGCCGGGGCGTTGGAGGTCGCCTTGCAGGGAACCCCCATCGCCGACGAAAAAAATCCCCTGGAGGCGGCCCGCGTGGTGCGCTCCTTCGATCCGTGCCTGGCCTGCGCGGTGCATTGATCCACCCGGGAGCGGCGTCGCGCTCCCTGCGGCGTTTTTGAAAAAGATTTTCCCCTTACCTTTCGCCTGGAGGCTGTCATGAACCGCCGGGATTTTCTCAAACTGGCCAGTCTGCTCTCCGCCTCCATGAGCCTGGGTTCCATCGCCCTGCCCCAACTGGCCGAGGCCCTGGAAGAGCTTTCGCTGGGAACCACGCCGGTGTTGTGGCTGCAATTGCAGGCCTGCTCCGGCTGTTCGGTGTCGCTGCTCAACACCGATGAACCCGGTCCGGCGGAGCTTCTGACCCGCTACATCAATTTGCTCTATCACTCCACCCTCTCCACCGCCACCGGCGAACTGGCCATGGAGATCTGCCGCACCTCGATTCGCAAGGGGGGGTTCATCCTGGTGGCGGAGGGGGCGGTTCCCGTCGGTATGCCGGAGGCCTGCGTCATGGGCCACGCCCCCATGGGGCCGCTGCTCCTCGAAGCCGCCCGGCAGGCCAAGGCCATCGTCACCGTGGGGACGTGCGCCAGTTGGGGCGGCATTCCCGCCGCCGAGGGCAACCCCACCGGGGCGGTGTCGGCCTTTGATTACATCCGCGACCAGGGGGTCAAGGAGCCCCCCATGATCCGCCTGCCCGGTTGCCCGGTCCATCCCGACTGGGTGGTGGGAACCCTGGCTCATGTGGTCGGCTTCGGTCTGCCCAAGTTGGACAAACTGGGGCGGCCCACCATGTTTTTTGATCGCACCATCCACGACCAATGCCCCCGCTTCGCCGATTTCGAGCGGGAAAAGTTCGCCAAAACCTTTGGCGACCCCGGTTGCTTTTTTGAACTGGGCTGCGCCGGTCCCCGGGCCTATGCCGACTGCACCCAGCGTTTGTGGAACTCCCGCACCAATTTTTGCATCAAGGCGGGGGCACCGTGCATCGGCTGCGTCATGCCCGATTTCGCTCGCAGCAAAAACTTTCCCATGTTCCCCAAGGGGATGGACATCATGGCCCGGCGTCAAGAACTGCTTCAGGGGGCGGAAGGGCAGCCCCCCAAGGCGGGGGACGGCCGCAGTTAGGGTCAGGGCGTGGTCGGCGGCGAACGCTAGCAGCCTGTCGGATCATCAGGATCAATAGGTTGCAATACATTGATACTGCAATGCTATGTTGAGAATATTCTTCAATAAATTAAAATTTATTGAAGAATATTCAATGGGTTGCATGATGGGAGGAGTCTGAATCCGACAGGCTGCCAGTTTCGCGGCGGGGTGGAGTCCTGACTTCCCCCTCCTGACGCCCACCCCTCGCCTCGGTCGCTTCCCGTCGCCCAAAGGCCTCCCCAGCGGATGGAATTCTTGCCATGAAACTGCAAACCCGGCTCATCCTCTCCTTCATCGTCGGACTGGCCCTGGTCATCTCCATCGCCCAGACCATCCAATATGTTCGCATGTCCACCCTGGGGGCGTGGATGGCGGAAAACAACACCGCCCTGGTGCGGGACATGGTGGAGCAAAACGCCCGCAATATTTTCGAGTCGGTGGAACGGGCCGTCTCCACCTCCCTGGAACGGGGGGAGATGGAAAAGTTCGACCGGCTGGTGAAAGAACAAAAACGGGTGCCGGGGTTGCTGGAATTTTCCCTCTACGACCGCAAGGGCAAACTTTACACCTCCACCGTGGTGGAGGAGTTGAAAATGTCCGACCGCCACCCCACCCGGAATGGCAAAACCATCACCGAAAACTGTCTGCGCTGTCACGAGGTGGAAAAGTTGGGGCTCAAGGGCAAGGCCATCCCCGCCAACCTGATGGAAAAAGTGCAGGGAATGAAATCGATGATGCTGCGCCAGGGGCAGGAGACCATCGAAATTTTTCAACCCCAGCGCGTCACCGCCGACTGCATCCGTTGCCATCACGATTGGAAGGAAGGCGACGTGGCGGGGACGACCCACTTCAAATTTTCCAAGGCGGCGTTGACGAAGTTGGAGGGGGAGATCGCCGAGGGCCTTTCCCGACTGGAACGGGAAATTTTGTTCACCAGCCTGTTGATGATCCTGGGCATCGTGGCGGTGCTGACTCCGCTGGCCTACTGGTATACCCGGAAAAATTTGGTGAAACGTCTGAAAAATCTGGGCGGCTCCATTGAAAGGATGGCTCTGGGCCATCTGGAGCAGATCGAGGTTCCCGCCCGGCGGGATGAAATTTGGGAGATTGCGGTCCACGTCAACACCATGGCGGGTAATCTGGAACGGACGGCGGCGTCGGTGGGTCGGCAGTCGGAGACGGCGGATCGGGTGGTGGCGGCCTTCACCGAGGCGAGCGGCGAACTGCGGGAAGGGGCGGAGCGGGCCAACGCCCTGGCCGGCGAGGCGCTGCGGGAAAATGTGCGGTTGGTGGAACGGACCATGGGGGCGCGGGGCGACGTCAGCCAGGCGGCGGGGAACATCGACGCCATCTCCGGCGCGGTGGAAGAGGTCTCCGGGGCGGTGACCACCATCGCGGCGGCGGCGGAGGAGGCGAGTCAAAACGTCACCACCATGGCCTCGGCGGCGGAAGAGATGACCGCCAACATCGCCGAGGTCCATAACAGCTTGGCCCGGGTCAACGAATCGGTGGGGCGCGTCACCGAGGCGATGCGGGAGATGAGCGATGCGGTGGATGGGGTGCGAACCCGCTGTCAGACGGCCAGCCGCCAATCCTCCCAGGCGGATCGTCAGGCCCAGGAGGCGGGGGGGGTGATGACCCGTCTGTCGGCTTCGGCCCAGGAGATCAACCAAGTGGTGCAGGTGATCAACGACATCGCCGAGCAGACCAACATGTTGGCCCTCAACGCCGCCATCGAGGCGGCGGGGGCGGGGGACGCGGGCAAGGGATTCGCCGTGGTAGCCAACGAGGTCAAGGAGTTGGCCCGCCAAACCACCGACGCCACCCGCATGATCGCCGATCAGGTGGAGGAGATTCGGCAAAACGCTGTGGCCGCCGCCGATTCGGCCCTGGCCATCACCGGCATCGTGCGTCAGATCAATCAGTCCAATCAGGAGATCGAGTACGCCGTGGATGGGCAGCGGGCGGCGGCGCAACGGGTTTCCGCCTCCATGGAGGAGGTCTCCCGCGCCTCCGGGATGGTGACGATCAACGCCCAGGAGCTCAAGAGCGCGGCGGCGGAAGTGGCCCGGGCGGCGGCGGAGGCCGCTTCCGGCACGTCGGAGATCGCCCGCTCCTCCTCCCGCATCGCCGGCCAATCCCAAGATGTGGCCCTGCAGAGTGGCGACGCCCGCATGCTCACCCAATCGGCCCTGGGGGCGGTGGAGGAGGTGGCATCCCTCTCCGGCGCGGTCAAGGAGCGCATGGGCGAGGCCAGCCAATTGACCGAGCGGATGCTCCAGATGGTGGAGGGGCTCTCCGGTCTGGGCGAGGAGATGCGGCAAAGCGCCGAACAACTCCGCGCCGCTCAGCGGGAACTCAACCAGACCTCCGTCTGATCCCTCGCTCCCTGTTCCCGCCCTCTTCGCGGCTCTGACGCGGGGGGGTGTGGGAGGAGAGAGGGCTTTTCTTTCTCCCCGCTTTCGCCGAGTTTCCTGAATCCGTTATAGCAATTTCAATTAAAATCTGCACACCAGGAACTTTGTAGAGCGGGGAACTCCTTCCAAAAATAGATCGTCATTCCCGCGAAAGCGGGAATCCAGGAAAGCCGATAGGTGAATGGC
>JADGAP010000065.1 GCA_015231965.1 Magnetococcales bacterium
GGGTTCCTTGCATCTGCAATCTCCGCATGTGTAAATTTCAATTGAAACTGCTCTAAAGGCCAAGGCGCTTGGCGCCAGCGCAAAAAAATGGCGCGCCCTCGCGGACGCGCCAATCGAAACTCAAGGGTCTTCCGCCAAACTCACTCCACCCAATCAATATACCCGCAAGGGCACTGATTGTAGCACTTGTCGCACCGGGAACACTTGTCCCAGTCAAACTTGAAGTGACTGCCCTTGGGCTGGCGAATCACCGCGCTGTCGGAACAGAACATGTAGCAGTTGTCGCAGTCGAAGCACATGCCGCAGCTCATGCAGCGCTTGGACTCGGCAATCACCTGCTCCTTGGTCAGGGGGATCAGCAGTTCGTCGTAGTTGCCCAACAGGCTGGGAGCCGGCTTGTGGCCCCGCTTGTTGTTCTCCGACTTGGCGTAAAAACTGGAGGCGATCTTCATGTCCTTGTAGTAGATGACATTGAGATTGCCCGGCTCTTTCAACGGCTCGCCGGAAAGATAACGGTCGATGTTCTCCGCCGCCACCCGGCCCTGCCCCACCGCCGTCGTCACCAAGGAGATGTTCAACACGTCGCCGCCAGCAAACACCTTCTCCAACTTGGTCTTGCCGGTCTTCTCCACGTCGATCCAACCCCACTGGTTGGCCACCGACTCCTGACCGGACAGATCCGGCTCCTGGCTCACCGCCGCGATGATGGCGTCGCAAGAGGCGATAAACTCCGAACCCGCCACCGTCACCGGCTTGCGCCGACCGGAAGCGTCGGGCTCGCCCAACTCCATGCGATAACACTCCAACCCGACGGCGCGACCATTCTCCACCACCACCGCCTTGGGGGCCACCAGCAGATCCAGCTTGACCCCCTCCGCCAGCGCCTCGTCCACGTCGCGGCTGATGGCCGGCATCTCCTGACGGGTGCGACGATACAACATGGTCACCTCCGCCCCGGCCCGCAACGCCACCCGGGCCGCATCCACCGCGCTGTCGCCACCACCCACCACCAACACCCGCTTGCCCAGATCCACCGACTCGCCGGAAAGCATCCGGTTCAAATACTCGGCGCCGGTCAAAACGTTGGGAGAATCCTCCCCGGCGATGCCCATCAGCTTGCCCTTGTGGCAGCCGTTGCCCATGAACACCGCGTCGAAGTCGCTCAACAACTGGTCAAAGGGGACATCCCGCCCGATCCGGGTGTTGAGTCGCAACTCCACCCCCAAATCCAGGATGCGCTGCACCTCGGCATCGAGAATGTTACGCGGCAAACGATAGGGGGGAATGCCGTAACGCAGCATGCCGCCGGTCTGGTCGTAAGCCTCGAACATCACCACCGGATAGCCCCGCCGCGCCAACTGATAGGCCGCCGACAAACCCGCCGGTCCCGAACCCACCACCGCCACCTTCTTGCTCTTGGCCTCGCCGGACTTCTTGAACTTCAGCCCCTTCGTCAAAGCGAAGTCGCCGATGTACTGCTCCACGCTGTTGATCCCCACCGCCGAATCATGATCCTTGCGGTTGCACCCCGTTTGACAGGGATGGGGGCAGACCCGGCCCATCGTCGCCGGAATCGGATTCATGTCGGTCAGCCGCTCCCAGGCCAGGGCCGTGGAGTCGTCGTGGGGACGACCGTACTCGTCCGCCTGCGCGATGGCGGTCAAGTACCCCCGGATATCCTCCGAGCTGGGGCACGTGAACTGACAGGGCGGGGTTTTGATCTGATAAACGGGCTTGCCGCTCTTGGTTTCGGCGTGGCTTCCCTTGCCGACGCTGCGGGGTCCGCTGACCACGGCCTTCTTGGTGGCTTTGATCTGTAACGCCATCGTCATCCTCCTGCGTGTTGCCTACTTAGGTCACGAAAACCATCCCTGAGCGGAAGCCCCGCGCGCACACCCATGCGTAGGAGAGCCCCAACCCCCCGTGGGAAAAAAACGGAACCAAACGGCCCGCGTCATATATTAGGATTCCCTCATAAAGTATCTCCTGATAGACTCCCGTTGTCAATGCGATCCGTCCATCCGGTGCCCTCTTTCACCCCACGGTGCCAGCAGCGCAACCCCCTTGCGCTGCCTGTCTTGACCGGGAGGAAATTGGCGTTTAGAGTGTCGCCTTCCATCATTTTTTCACCATGTTCTAATGTCTGCATTCGTCCATATCATTCTCTGCCTTGGGAGGGGGCTCGCCCCTTTCCGCACCGGGGCGGCTCCATTTCGCCCCTGTTTTCAGCTTCGGTCCGACCAGAACCATCCTCAGGAGAGCTGACGTGAGCCATTCCTCCCTGGAAGCCGTCGTGGATCCCCAGTTGGTCAAAAAGTGGATCAGCGAAATCGGCTCCGATTCCTCCGCCGCCGTGCCGTTGCTCCAGGCCATCCAGAGCCACTACCGCTACCTCCCCCGCAAGGCGATGGATGTGGTGGTGCAAAACACGGCCATCACCGCCAGCCAGTTGTTCGGCGTGGCCACCTTCTACGCCCAGTTCCGGCTGCGACCGGTGGGACGGCAACTGATCAAGGTGTGCCACGGCACCGCCTGCCACGTCAGCGGCGCCGACCGCCTCAACACCGCCCTGCGCCAAATTTTGGATATCACCGACGCAGCGGAGGACACCGCCGCCAACGGCAGCTACACCCTGGAAAACGTCGCCTGCATCGGCTGTTGCAGCCTGGCCCCGGTCATGGTCATCGGCTCCGCGACCTTCCCCAATCTCAAGGGGGCCGACGCCCAGCGTTCGTTGAAAAAACACGCCAAGGATTCGGGTGAAATGCTGCCCAAGCAGATCCAGGACGACGACGAAGCCACCGTCAGCGGCGGCAAGGAGGCTTGAGCATGGGCGACCGCATGATCATCACCATCGGCGAAGGCACTTGCGGCATCGCCGCCGGATCCAAGGAAGCGGCGGACCTGCTCTCCAAGCGCTTCCCCGAGGCGGAACTCCGCTCCGTGGGCTGCGTCGGCATGTGCCACCAGGAGCCCATGGTCTGGATCACCAACACCGACGACGTCACCACTCTCTATGGTCAGGTCAACAAGAAAAACCTGCCCAAGATCGTGCGCCACATCAAGGGCGAAGGCGACGCTCCCCCCAACTTCATCAGCACCTCGCAACAGCCGGACACCGACAAGGGGCGCTATCTCACCGGCCAAACCCGCATCGCCCTGCGCAACGTGGGAACCATCAACCCCACCTCCCTGGAACAAGCCTTGGCGCGGGGAACCTACGGGGCCATCAAGAAGATCCTCACCAGCGGCATGACCCCCGAGGCGGTGATCGAGGAGGTGAAAATCTCCCAACTGCGGGGACGGGGCGGCGGCGGTTTTCCCACCGCCACCAAGTGGGGTTTCGCCCGCTCCGCCCCGGGCGAGGTGAAATATTTGATCTGCAACGGCGACGAGGGCGACCCGGGGGCCTTCATGGATCGCTCCCTGCTGGAGGGCGACCCCCACGCCGTGCTGGAAGGAATGCTCATCGCCGCCTACGGCATCGGGGCCTCCCGGGGCTACGCCTACATTCGGGCGGAATACCCCCTGGCGGTGCAATATTTCGGCAAGGCGATTCAAGACGCCCGCGCCGCCGGTCTGCTGGGCAAGAACATCCTGGGAACCTCCTTCGCCTTCGACATCAAGATCAAGGAGGGGGCCGGGGCCTTCGTCTGCGGCGAGGAGACCGCCCTGATGGCCTCCATCGAAGGCCATCGCGGCATGCCCCGCATTCGTCCCCCCTTCCCCGCCATCTCCGGCCTGTTCGGCAAGCCCACCATCATCAACAACGTGGAAACCCTGGCCAACCTGCCCTGGATCCTGAACCACGGGGGGGCCGCCTACGCCGCCATCGGCACGGAAAAGAGCAAGGGCACCAAGGTCTTCGCCCTGGCCGGGGCGGTGGCCCGGGGCGGTCTGGTGGAAGTCCCCATGGGCTCCACCATCCGTCACGTCATCGAGGAGATCGGCGGCGGATCGGCCAAGGGGCGGCCCCTCAAGGGAGTGCAACTGGGCGGCCCTTCCGGCGGCTGCGTCCCCGAGGCCATGTTCGACACCCTCATCGATTACGACGCCATCAACGCCACCGGGGCGATCATGGGCTCCGGCGGCATGGTGGTGATGGACTCCAAAACCTGCATGGTGGATATCTCCCGCTACTTCCTGGAGTTCACCCAGCTGGAGTCCTGCGGCAAATGCACCTTCTGCCGCATCGGCACCCTGCGGATGAAGGAGATCCTCACCCGCATCTGCGAAGGCAAGGGGACGATGGCCGACATCGAAACCTTGGAAGAGTTGGGGCCGCAAATCAAGAACGCCAGCCTCTGCGGCCTGGGTCAAACCGCCCCCAACCCGGTATTGACCACCCTGAAATATTTCCGCGATGAATACATTGCCCACGTGGTGGACAAAAAGTGCCCCGGCGGGGTGTGCAAGGCCCTGATTCAACACACCATCGTTCAGGACAAATGCACCGGTTGCTCCATCTGCGCCCGCTATTGTCCGGTCAACTGCATCTCCGGCGAGCTGAAAAAACCGGAAACCTGGGTGATCGACTCCAAGGTGTGCATCAACTGCGGCATGTGCGCCGAAGTGTGCAACCCTGAAGCGGTCTTCGTGGCCTGACGAACGGACGGAACGCAAGGAACGACCCCATGAGCGAAAACGTCACCATTTTCATCAACGACCAAGAGGTCCAGGTTCCGGCCAACGCCACCATTCGCGAGGCGTCGGAAGCCCAGGGCGTCCACATTCCCACCTTCTGCCACGACGACCGGCTCAAACCCTTCGCCTCCTGCTTCCTCTGCGTGGTCGAGGTGGAAAAGGCCCGCACCCTGCTGCCCGCCTGCTCCACCAAGGTGGCCCCGGGGATGAGGATCCAAACCAACAGCGCCACGGTGATGAAGAGCCGCAAGACGGCCCTCGACCTGTTACTGTCGGACCACGCCGGGGACTGCATCGCCCCCTGCGAGGCCACCTGCCCGGCCAATATCGACATCCAGGGTTACATCGCCCACATCGCCAACGGCGAATTCGAGCAGGCGGTCCACCTGATCAAGCAGCGCAACCCGCTGCCGGTGGTCTGCGGTCGCATCTGCCCCCACCCCTGCGAATCCGAATGCCGTCGCGGGCTGGTGGACGAACCGGTGGCGATCAATCCGCTCAAGCGTTTCTCCTCGGAATACGAGTTGCAATACGGCCCGGTGGTTCCCAAGCCCGCGCCGGACACCGGCAAGCGGGTGGCCATCGTCGGCGGCGGCCCCGCCGGTCTGTCGGCGGCCTACTACCTGCGTCAGATGGGCCACGCCCCGGAAATTTTCGAGGCCCTGCCCAACCTGGGCGGCATGGCCCGCTACGGCATCCCCCGCTTCCGCCTCCCCTGGGAGATGATGGACCGGGAGATCCAGGCCATCCTCGACCTGGGGGTGAAGGTTCACCACAACCAGCGATTGGGCAAAAACTTCTCCATCGCCGATCTCCAGCAGATGGGCTTCGGCGCGGTGCTGCTGGCCATCGGGGCGCACAAAGCCAAGCCGATGCGCATCGCCAACGAGGACTCCCCCGGGGTGATGGGCGGCGTCGACTTCCTGCGCAAGGTGGTGCTGGGCGAGAAGGTGGAGATGGGCCGCCGGGTGGCGGTGATCGGCGGCGGCGACACCGCCATGGACTGCGCCCGGGTCGCCAAGCGGCTGGGTGCCGAGGTCACCCTGCTCTATCGCCGCACCCAGGCGGAGATGCCCGCCCTCCCCATGGAACAGCATGAAACCATCGAAGAGGGCGTTGAAATTCGTTTCCTCACCGCCCCCACCCAGGTGCTGCAGGACGCCCAGGGCAAGGCCAAGGGGCTGCGGGTCATCACCATGGTACTGGGGGATCCCGACGAGTCGGGCCGCCGCCGTCCCGAACCCCTCAAGGACAGCGACGAGGATCTGGAGTTCGATCTGATCATCGCCGCCATCGGCCAGGATCCGGACATGTCCTGCCTGGACATGGAAGATGAGAAACCCAAAGTGACCAAATGGTCCACCTTCGTCTATGACGAAAAGACCAACGTCACCTCGCAAGAGGGGGTGTTCGCCGCTGGCGACTGCTCCTTCGGCCCCGACATCCTGATCCGCGCCATCGGCGAGGGTCGGCGAGCGGCCCAAGCCATCGATCTCCATCTCAACGGGGCCAACGTCAAACTGACCAAGGAGTACGCCATCTCCCGGGGACGTCTGAAAGATCTGGAGATGGCCGATTTCTCCCCCCGCTTTCCCCACAAAAAGCGGGCGTTGGAGGCCACCTTGCCCGCTCGTCAGCGGTTGGAAAACGGCGGCTGGGGGGCGATCAACATGGGGCTCTCCGAGGCGCAAGCCCTGGCCGAGGCCAGCCGCTGCATCGAATGCGGCTGCAACGCCCGCTTCGATTGCGATTTGCGCAACTACTCCACCGAATACAACGCCACCGAAAAACGTCTGGCCGGGGGCAAGCGCAAGTACGACGAGGACAAGCGCCATCCCCTAATCAAGATTGAATCGGACAAATGCATCACCTGCGCCAGTTGCGTGCGGGTCTGTTCCGAGGTGCGGCGGATCGACGCCCTGGCTTTCATCAACCGGGGCTTCACCACCAAGATCGGCCCCAACTTTAACGATCCGCTGCAAACCACCGGCTGCGACGCCTGCGGCATGTGCATCGACGTCTGCCCCACCGGAACCCTCTCCCCCAACACCGGCAAGGAGTGCGGTCCCTGGACCGGCGAGGAGGTGATCACCACTTGCACCTCCTGCTCTCGCGGCTGCGGTCTGTCGGTGAAGGTCAAGGAGAACCGCATCGTCAAGATCAACAGCATCAACGGCGACCCGGTGAATGGGGCGTGCATCTGCGCCGAGGGGCGTTTCGCCTATCAAATCGCCATGGCCAACGGGGCCAAGACCCCACCCCCCGGTCCGCCCTCGGGTGCCCTGGAGGCCGCCAAGGAGTTCATGTTCAACGCCAGGCAGTTGGCCGTGGTGGTCTCCCCCTTCCTCACCGTGGAGGAGATCTACGCCGCCGCCGTGCTGGCCCGCAAGCGGGGCGGAAGCCTGCATTATCATTCGGCCCTTCAGGCCAAGGGGGCGGCCAAACCCAACGGCAAGCTCTTCGGCGAAGGCAACCTGGCCCTGTTGCAACGGTTGGGCGCCAAGCCCTGGGGCATGGGGGTGGGTGCCGACTGTCTGGTGCTGGTCAACACCCCGGTGGACACCCGTCAGGCCGCCGCGGCCGCCAAGGTGATCGCCGTGGGCAGCCACGCCTGCTGCTTCCAGGCCAATATCGTCTTCTCCCTGGCCGACCCCCTGGAGACCGAGGGAACCTTCCTCACCCGGGATGGGGCGTTGGCGGCGGTGCGGCCCGTGCTGCGGGATCCGGACATGCGCGCCGGATGGCGCATTCTGGGCGCCCTCTCCGAAGACATCGCCGACTTCGCCTGGCTGCGCAAGCGGCTGGCCAACGAGGTTCCCGAATTGGCCGCGGTGGCTCAACCCTTCCCCCAACGGTTGGTCCCCACCGACCTGACCCCGGTCCTGGACGCCGTCTCCCATGACGGTCGGGGAACCGCCTTCATCAACCACATGGGCAAGATGGGATTGGACTGGGGTTGAGCCCCTCCCCTCCAGCAACGCCCTGATCCCTTTCGCGGGGGGTCGACCAACGGGTCGGCCCCCTGTTTGTTTCGTCGTCGGGCCATTGCTTCCATCTTGGGAAAGTTACATTTTGTTTCATCCCCGTTCATTGCAATATCCAGACATGACCGTTATATATTCCTTCGCGAATTGCACCCATTCTTTTTTCCATTCCATCAAGACATTCACTCCCCCATAAGTAACCCTCTTCGGGTACCCAGCCCGTCCCTCGGACTTGCAGCCATTCAGCCGCGCATTTTCCATGTCATTTCCCACGGGCATGGAAACATCTTATCGAATCTCAAAATTTCTTGTATTTTTTCTTGCTTTAGAATCAATCTACACCTCTCCAAGGAAAAAACTATGCAGTGGCTTCACAATGTCAAGCTGCGCGCCAAGTTCGTCTTCATGCTGATTTTCCCGCTGCTGGGACTCCTCTGGTTCGGCGGCCTGGCGGTTTGGGAGAAGCAGCAGTTGTTCCAACGCATGGAGGCGATGGAGTCCCTGACCCACTTGGCGGTGGGAATGAGCGCCGTGGTCCACGAGACGCAAAAAGAGCGGGGGATGACGGCGGGTTTTCTCGGCAGCAAGGGGGAAAAGTTCAAGACCGAGCTCCCCCGCCAACGCTCGGAAGAGACGGATAAAAAAATCGCCGCCTTGCGGGAGAGGCTGCGAGGGTTTGACGCCTCCTATTACGGCGCGGAGTTTTCCGCCAAGTTGAAGGTTTCGGTGAAAGGCCTGGAGGAGGTGGCGGCCATTCGCAAGCCGGTGGACGATCTGTCGGTCCCCGCCCCCGAGGCCTTGGGATATTACACCGGAACCATCGCCGCCTTGCTGGAGACCGTGGCCGAAGTGACCAAACTGGCGGCGGACGCGGAAATGTCCGCCCAATCGGCGGCCTACGTCAATCTGCTGCTGGCCAAGGAGCGGGCGGGGCTGGAACGGGCCACCCTCACCAACACCTTCGCCAAGGACGCCTTCGGACCCGGCATGTTGCGCCAGTACGGCCGCCTGGTGGGGGAGCAGGAGAGTTACCTGCACGTCTTCCGTTCCCTGGCCAAGCCGGAGCAGATCGCCTTTTTCAAGGAAAAGCTGGCGGGCCAAACGGCGGCGGAGGTGGAAAAATTCCGCCAAATCGCCTTCGATAAATCGGGAACCGGCGGCTTCGGGGTTGAGGCCGGAACGTGGTTCGCCGCCATCACCGACAAAATCAACCGGATGAAAGAGGTGGAGGACCGCCTGTCGGGGGATCTCTCGGGACGGGCCGAAGCCTTGCGCCAGGCGGCCTCCGCCGCCTTCTTCACCTACCTGGCGCTGGTGGCGATCATCGTGCTGTTCGCCACCGCCTTGGGAATCTTTTTCACCCGGCATATTCTGGGATTGGTGGGGGGAGAACCCACCGAGGTGATGCTGGTGATGGAGCGGGTGGCCCAGGGCGACCTGACGGTCTCCTTCGACAACGAAAGCCTGGGGCAACCCAGCATTTACGGCGCCGCCGCCCTCATGGTGTCCAATATCCGGGGCATCGTTCACCAAATTCATCTGCAAAGCGACACCCTGAAGGCCTGCGTCGGAGAGTTGCTGGACGCCAAGAAAATGTTGGATGGCGACGCCCGTTCCGGCGGGGAGATGGCGCGTCAGGTCCAAGCGGCCAACCTGGAGATGGAGCAACGCATCGGGGCCATTCGCGAAAACGCCCTGACCACCGACAGCCACATGGACGAGGTGGCGGCGGCCATCGAACAGCTCTCCAACTCCATCGGCGGCATGGCCGCCGCCGCCCGGCAGACCTCCTCCACCGCCACCACCATGGCCTCCGCCTCGGAAGAGATGACCGCCAATTTGGGGGGAGTCAACCAGAGCCTGTTGCAGGTCAACCATTCGGTCAGCACCGTGGCGGCGGCGGTGGAGGAGATGAACGCCTCCATCGACGAGGTGCGCCACCGCTGCGAGGCGGCCAACCGGGAGTCCGGTCAGGCGGGCAAACTGGCGGACGAGAGCCTGAAAGTGGTGGCGCAGTTGGGCTCCTCGGCCCAGGAGATCGGCAAGGTGACGGGGATCATCAACGGCATCGCCGAACAGACCAACATGCTGGCCCTCAACGCCGCCATCGAGGCGGCGGGTGCCGGCGAGGCGGGCAAGGGGTTCGCCGTGGTGGCCAACGAGGTCAAGGATCTGGCCCGCCAAACCGGCGAAGCCACCCGCATGATCGCCGATCAGGTGCAAGAGATTCAGCTCAACACCCAACAGGCCGCCGACGCGGTGCGACAAATCGCCCGCATGGTGGAGCTGCTGGTCTCCTCCAACCAGGAGATCACCCTCGCCGTGGGCGAACAGGCCAACGTCACCCTGGAGATCGCCCGCTCCATGGGCTCGGTCTCCCAGGCGGCGGACGAAGTGACCCGCAACGCCCAACAACTCTCCTCGGCGGCGCAGGAGGTGGCCCGCTCGGCGGTGGAGTCGGCCCACGGTTCGGAGGAGATCGCCCGCTCGGCGCTGGAAGCGGCCCAGGCGGCGGACGGCCTCACCCGTAGCAGCCAGCAGGTGCAACTCATGTCCGGCTCCACCCTGGAGGCCGCTCAATCCTCCCTGGCGGCCATTGCCGACGCCAACGGCAAGGTGCGCGAATCGGTGAACCGCATCGGCTTCATCGAGGGAACGGCCCACCACACCTCCCTGCTGGTGGACGTAATCCACACCGCCGCCGAGGATCTGTTGCGGGCGGGCCAGTTGATCCAGGTGGGCCAGGAGCCCTTCGCCTCCGGCGTGATCAAGGGGGCTCATCTCAAATGGCTGGGCAAGCTGGAAAACGTCCTCCGGGGGCGGGCTTTGCTCAAGGCCGCCGAGGTGGCCAATGGTCACGAGTGCGACTTCGGCAAGTGGTATGATGCCGAGGGAACCCAACGCTACGGCACCCGGGAGCGTTTCAAACAGTTGGGCGAGGTCCACATGTCGGTCCACGAAACCGCCCGGGAAACCGTGCGACTGGTGAACGAAGGCAAGAGTTCGGAGGCCTTCCAGGCCATGGAGCGGTTCAACGGCATCCGCCGGGAGTTGTTCGCCATTCTCGATCAACTCTATCTTGAGGTGGCGGACGATCAGCGCTCCGGGGGATGACGTTCTCCTCAACCCTCGAATTTATATCACAATAAAGTTGAACTTCCTTTATTTTCAATGGGATTAAATCCATCCCGATGGTGGGTATTTGACATCTCGTGGTCGTCAAGCCATATTATTGCGAACGAGAATGGCTCACTTCCGACAGCGAGGCCCGCAATGAACAGCAGCCCCCCTCTCAACTGCTGGGACTATTTTCAATGCCAGCGGGAAATCGGTAATCCCCACCGGGCGGATTCGGTCTGTTCGGTCAGCCTGACCGCCGCCCACAACGGCAAAAACGGCGGCGTCAATGCCGGGCGCTATTGTTGGCGCGTGGAAGGATCTTTTTGTGAAACCAAGCTCCGCGCCGCCGCTCCGGAGGATCCCCGGGGGTCGTTCCACTTCAAGGAAGAACACTGCGCCAAATGCTCCTTTCACAAACAGGTCATGGAAGAGATGGGGGAGGAGTACATCCCGTAAGTTCCCGGTGCCCTCCCGGCTTGCGATCCTTACGCGCCTCGGGATTTTTCGACTCATTCATTAATTCATCCAAAGGGGATGCCCATTCACTTCACGAGAAACTGGGCGTCGCCATAGGAGAAAAAGCGGTAGTCCGAGGCGAGGGCGTGGGCGTAGTCCCGCTCCATCCGCCCCTTGCCGACAAAGGCGGCCACCAGCATCAACAAGGTGGATTTGGGCAGATGAAAATTGGTGATCATCCGATCCACCCCCTTGAATCGATAGCCCGGCAGGATGAACAAATTGGTCTCCCCCTCCCCCGGGACGAGGGTTCCATCCGGGGCGGCGGCGCTCTCCAACACCCGCACCGCCGTGGTGCCCACGGCCACGATCCGCCCGCCCCGCCGCCGGGTCTCGGCGATGCGCTCCGCGCTCTCGGCAGGCAGGCGATACCACTCCCGATGCATGACGTGGCGGGAGAGATCCTCCTCCCGCACCGGCTGAAAGGTGCCCAACCCGACGTGCAGCGTCACCCGGGTCGAACCGATCCCCCGGGCTTCCAGACGGGCCAGCAACTCCGGGGTGAAGTGCAAACCCGCCGTCGGAGCCGCCACCGCCCCCGGGTTTCGGGCGTAGACCGTCTGATAACGCTCCCGGTCCTCCTCCGGATCAGATGCGGTGATGTAGGGCGGCAGGGGCATCCGCCCGTGTCGCTCCAGGAGTTCGGCCCAGGAGCCCCCCTCCGGCAGGGTCGCCTCATACGTCCCCGGACCCCGACGCGGCCCCACCGCAACGAACCCCTCGCCCTCCCCCTCGCCGATGCGAATCAGCGCCCCCGGCTTGGGCGGCTTGCTGGCCCGAATCAACGCCTCCCAGCGATGGCCCCCATCCAGGGCGCGGAGGAGAAAAATTTCCACCCGCCCGCCGGAATCGGCCTTGCACCCCAACAAACGGGCGGGCAGCACCCGGGTGTCGTTCAGCACCAGCAGGTCGCCCGGCTCCAGCAGCGTCTCCAAATCGCCGAACCGTCGATCCTCCACCCCCTCGGGACGACTCACCAACAGCCGGGAGGCCTCCCGCCGCGCCGCCGGACGCTGGGCGATGCGATCCTCGGGCAGGGAATAGTCGAAATCCGAAAGCCGCCATGGGCGAACCGCCCCGCTCGTGTCATCATGCCCGTCCATGAATCCCGCCAACCCCCGTCCCTCGACCGCCATGATCCCCACAATCCACCCCGTCGCCACGCTCCTCGTCACCCGGGATGAACCCTGGCCCCCGGAGTTGGCCGAAATCCTCGCCCGCCGGGGAGTGACCTCGGCCCGGCTTTTTTTCTTGCGCGAGGGAATCCTCCGGGCCGGGGAGCCCCTCCCCACCCCCGTGGTGGCGACGGAGCGGGTCCATTGCGCCCACTCGGCGCAACAGTTGGGGTTGACGCCCCCCCCCGGCTCCACCCCCGGCGGGCTCTTCTCCCTGGGGGCCATGATTCGGGAGAGCGACCTCGTCCTCTCCCTGCCCCGGCTCCATGCGCCGGATCAGCCCTCGCCCCCCGGCCCCCGTCGCATCGCCCTGGCGGTCCCCCCCCTCCCCGGCGACCCCTGGCGGGAGGAGACGCTCCGGCTGGCGGCGGGACTGTTGGGGGCGCGACACGCCATCACCCTGCTGCTGGCGCCGGGGGATGGTGGGGCTTTTTCCCCCGAGGCGCAACCATGGCTGGAACTCATCCACGCCCTCAAGGGGCGTTGGCTCCTCCCCCCGCCGCCCCCTCCGGGAGAGACGTGGACTCCCGCCCTTCCCGCCGATGGCGACCTGCTGCTGGAAGGGTGACGATCCACCCCCGGCCATCGCTGGCCAGGGCCACAGCCCCCTCGTGGTCGGTGCGCCAGATCTCCGCCCCCGCCTCCCGCCAGCGTTGCAAAATTTTGGGATGGGGCAACGAGGGATGGCTCCGGCCGTCGGTGCTGACGATGACGTGGGACGGTCGCACCGCCGCGACGAACTCCGGCGAACTGGAAGTTTGACTGGCGTGATGGGGGGCCAGCAGCGCCACCGCGCGCAACGGCTCGCCCCGCGCCGCCATGGCCCGCTCCGCCCCCTTTTCCGCATCCCCCGGCAGCAAAAAGCGGTGGTCGCCGTATTCCACCGCCAAAACCAGGGAGCGGTTGTTGAGGGAGAGTTCCACATCCTCCCGCGCGGGATGGAGCGCCCGCCACGTCATGACCGGGCGCGTCGGGGAGCCCGCGGCGGCGTCCCGCTCCACCACCGTCTCCCCGGCGGCGAGACGACGCAACGCCGTCCCCCGCTCCCGGGCCGCAGCCGTCAGGCGGGCCAGTTCGGGAACCTCCAACTCATCGGGAAAGGGGCCGACCCACAACTCCCCCACCGCAAAATTGCGCAACACCCGCTCCGCCCCCGCCATGTGGTCCCGCTGGGGATGGCTGATCACCAGCCGCTCCAACGCGGTCGCCCCGTAATACCACAAATAATTGGAGATCACCGACTCCCCCACGTTGTAGCGCGGCGTCACCGCCCCGCCCGCGTCCACCAGCGACCAGAATCCGCTGGGAGAACGGAGGGCCACCGCCTGCGCCTGCCCCACGTTGAGCGCCGCCAGGTGCAACCACCCCTCGGGGGCGGGTTGGGGATGGGGCCAGAACCCGAGCAGCGGCAGGGCGGTCAAGGCCAGGCCCCATCGGACGCGGCGGGAGAACCGGGTCATCACCGCCCCCAGGGCGATCATCGCCGCCCCCCCGATCACTCCCCCCAGGGGGGGGCCGGCCACCCGCCAGCGGGCGTGGGGCAATCCCTGCACCCAGTCGGCGACCTGATCCACCACCCCCATGCTCCACCCCATGGCGGAGAGCAGAGCGTCCCCCCATGAAGGAAACACCGGATGACTCAGTAACGCCAGCAATCCCAGGGGGATGCTCAACAGGCTGGTCCACGGCACCGCCACCAGGTTGACCAAAGGGCCGTAAGGGACGATTTGATGAAAATGATGGGCCACCAACGGCGCGGTGACCAACTCGGCGGCCAACGAGGGGACCACCGCCACCAGCGCCCACCAGCGCCACCCCATCGCCTCCCGGCTGGACGGAATCAAAGAAAACAGCGCCGCCACCGCCGCGAAGGAGAGCTGAAATCCCGCGTCGAACAGTTGGGTGGGCTCCCACGCCAGCAGCCCCGACAGGGCCAAGGCCAGGGAACGCCACGGGCTGTAGCTCCGGTTGGAGGCCGCCGCCAACAAAAACAGCGCCGCCATCAACGCCGCCCGCTGGGTGGAGACCGACCATCCCGCCAACTGGGCGTAGGTCAAGAGCGGCGGCAGAGCCAATACGGCGGCGGCGGGCTTGACATTCCAACGCCGGGAAAGGGGCAGGATGCAGGCCATGAGCAGGCGCATCAGACCGTAACTCCACCCTGCCACCAGACTGAGCTGAAAGCCGGAAATGGCGATGAGATGAAAAATCCCCGCCGTCTGGAGCCGTCCCGTCTCCTCCAGGGTGAGCCAGCCCCGCTTGCCCACCATCATCGCCTCCACCAGCCCCCGTTGCTCCGGCGGAACGGTCCGGGCGATCCAGTCGGAGATCTCCTGCCGCCAGCGGTTCCAAAACCACGCCCCGGTGGATTCCAGGGTTTCCACCCGGGAGGCGGTTCCCACCAACGCCACCCCCTGACGATCCAGCCACGCGGCGTAGTCGAATCCCCCCGGATTGCGGTCGCTCTCCGGCGGACGGGGGCGGAAGGTCAAACGAATCCGCTCCCCCGGCCTCGCCTCGACGGTGTGACGATAGACGTTGAACTGCGCCAATCCCGTCAGCGGGCGCTCCAGGCCGGGCCAGATCAGTTGATCCACCCACAGGCGGACGGAGTCGGGTCGATCCTCCCGGTTGGCCAGAATCCCCTCGCCCACCGCCTCCCGGGGCAGTTCGCCCCCGCTGGGAAGGGGCGTCATTCGATCCAGCCCCGCCGCCCCCAACCCCAGGAGCAACCCCGCCAGGGCCATCCCCACCCCCGCCATCCCCGGACGATGGTTCCACGTCCAACCCACGGCGACGACCAGCAGCGCCCCAGCCAGGGGCCAGCGCACCGGTTCCGCCGGGTGAACCAGCAGCACCGTCCCCAAAATCTGGAACAGCAAAAACAGCCCCAACGGTTCTACCTCCTGTAGATGTGCAATATTAACCAAAATTTCTTTATCGAAAAGCCGTTTTTCCCAAAATAATCTTATAGTGCAACGCAATATATATTAGAATATGCTAAAATGATAACATCAACTAATTGATTTAGTTCAAAATAATAAACCTTGCAGAGGTGATTTCCCTACCTATAATGGAAATCAAGAAGGGACTACTCCAAAAGGAGGTTAGAACATGGAAGAAGCAGCGCACGAATCCAGACCTCTCTTTCAGACCACGGGCCTGATCATCGCCGGAAGCGCAGCCATCGCCGGATTCACTGCCTTCGGGGTTCTGAACGACCCGGGGGAGATCATCCGGCAGGATTTGCGGTTTGGCCCGATGATCGCGGCAGGCAAAATTTTGTTGCCCCTCTTCCTCACCATTTTCACCATCACGTTCCTCGCCCGGGTTCGGAAGTGCAAGTCTTGCGGCAAGCTGATGTTCTGGCGTCGGACCAACGATTGATTCCATTCTGACCGGCCTCGGGCTGGCGGAAAAGGGCGGAACCTCACGGGTTCCGCCCTTTTTTGTCGCCTGTCGCCCCCACCACGAGGAGGACGGCAAGGAAGGGTGACGTCGGGGAGGGAGTCGGCTAGAATCTCCCTTGCCCCACGGGAGGTTTTTCCAACCGACCCGGGGCCTGGCTCCCCTCGTCATCAACCCGCCCAAGGAGGCTTCAAGATATGGGACGCATCCACAACTTCAGCGCCGGACCGGCGGTGCTGCCCCTGCCAGTGCTGGAGCAGGCCCGCGACGACATGGTGGACTACAAGGGGTCCGGCCTATCGGTGATGGAGATGAGCCATCGCTCCAAGGAGTACCTGGAGATCATCACCAACGCCGAGGCGCTGCTGCGGGAGTTGATGGGCATCCCCGCCAACTACAAGGTGCTTTTTCTCCAGGGCGGGGCGACCTTGCAGTTCGCCATGGTCCCCATGAACCTGGTGGACGACCCTGAAAATCAGACCGCCGACTACGTGATCACCGGCGCCTGGTCGAAAAAGGCCCTGGAAGAGGCCCGCAAGGTGTTGAAAAACACCCACGTCGCCGCCAGCAGCGCCGCCGAAAAGTTCACCCGCATCCCCCGCCAGGATGAATGGCAATTGAGCGGCCCTCGACCCGCCTTTGTCCACATCACCACCAACAACACCATCTACGGCACGGAATATTCCTACACCCCCGACACCGGCGACATCCCCCTGGTGGCCGACGCCTCCTCCAACATTCTTTCCCGCCCGGTGGACGTCAATCGCTTTGGCCTGATCTACGCCGGGGCGCAAAAAAATCTCGGCCCCAGCGGCGTGACGGTGGTCATCGTGCGGGAGGATCTGGTGGGTCTGCGGCCCAACGCCAATCTGCCGGTGATGCTGGACTACAAGCCCCACGTGGAAAACGGCTCCATGCTCAACACCCCCCCCACCTACGCCATTTATATTTTGGGGCTGGTGTTGCAGTGGGTCAAAGCCCAGGGCGGCGTGAACGCCATCGAGACGCGGAACCTCCGCAAGGCGGAAAAGCTCTATGGGGCCATCGACGGTTCCAACGGCTTCTACGCCTGCCCGGTCAAGGTGGACAGCCGCTCCCGCATGAACGCCCCCTTCATCCTGGCCAACGACGCTCTCACCGAAACCTTCCTCGCCGAGGCGAAAAAGGCCGGTCTGTCGCAGCTCAAGGGCCACCGTTCGGTGGGCGGCATGCGGGCCTCGATGTACAACGCCCTGCCGGAGGAGTCGGTGGACGCCCTGGTCGAATTCATGGCCGGTTTCGCCCAACGCAACGGTTGATCCCCTTTGCCCCTCCCCCCCGAACTGAAGGTGAAGGGCGACGCGAAAAATCGGCGTCTTGAAACGCAAAAGATGGTCACATCCCCCGATTGACATCGTCAACAAAAAAGCCTCCTGAGTGGGGGCTTTTTTGTTCTCATGTCGGCTTGTATAGCCCTTCCAATTTGAAATGGCGCATAGTACAATGGGTCGCATGAGCTACGATCTTGATCTGAGAGAGCGCGTCATTGCGTTCGTGAAAAATGGGGGACGGAAGACGGATGCCGTCCGAGTCTTCAATGTTGGGCGTCGCACCGTTTACAACTGGTTGGCTCGAGCGGATCTTGCCCCCAAGGTGCGTGACTCCCATGATCGCAAACTCAAGAAGGAGGAACTGGCGGCCCACGTTCAGGCTTTCCCCGATGCTTTTCTTCGGGAGCGTGCGCAACACTTCGGGGTACGCACCAGCACAGTCTGGGCGGCGTTGCAGCAGATGAAAATCCGAAAGAAAAACGACGCGCCACGCTGAGACAAACGACACCGACAGAATGAAGTACTTAAAAAAATTCCGCCTTCTCATCAAAGCGAACGGAGGCGAGAATATTGTTTATTTTTATGAAAGAGGGTATGTTGCCACCGGCCCACCAAGCCCAGCGTCGGGGTCATGGACAACGCCCGCTTTCACACTAAGGAAAACATCGGTTCGTTACTCGAAAAACACGGACACACTCTCCTGCCACCGCCTCCTTACAGCCCAGATTTCAACCCTTTCGAGCAAACTTTCGCAATACTCGAAAAACGCCGCCCCTCCCCCCCTGCCACCCACTCCTTTGAAAAAACTGCTCATGTGCCCAACTTAATTGGAACGACTCTACCGGAGGTCATCCCCAGGTTTGGACCCTGGAAACGACCGCCGGGCTTTCATGGGGGACGGTAAAAAATCCAGGAACGAAAAAAGGCGTCCGGGGGCTGGATCTCCCCGGACGCCTCTCTTTGCCGCCGAATGGTCGGGGCGAGAGGATTCGAACCTCCGACCCCTAGCACCCCATGCTAGTGCGCTACCTGGCTGCGCCACGCCCCGTTCGCCGAACCTTTATTACAGCAGCAGAGAATCCGCATTCTCGCACATCGGATGGGGATCGGCAAGTATTTTTTCTCTCCGTCAAAAAATAGGCTCTGGGCTCCGACGATTCTCAGTCCGCTTCCTCTCAGTGGCCCAATCAGGTTTCTCCTTGGGGAGTGTTATAGCAATTTCAATTAAAAATTGATCAAGCTGAATGGAACGAGGTTTCGTATGAAGGGACTGCGGGTCCGTCCCGCCCACCCCCCTTCACCCGCCCAGCGTCACCATGCGATGGGGCACGGTGCGAATACCGGGCTGGTTGAAGGCATGCCCCTCGGGCTTGGCTTGCACCGCCTCCAAAATTTGCTGACGCAATCGATCGTCATCGGCCCCGGCGCGAAGCGGGGTGCGCAGATCCGACCGATCCGCCTGCCCCAAACAAAGCACCAACTGCCCCCGGGAGGTCAAACGCATCCGATTGCAGGTGGCGCAAAAATGCTGCGACAACGCCGAAATGATCCCCACATTGACCCCCCCCATCCCCCCCACCC
>JADGAP010000066.1 GCA_015231965.1 Magnetococcales bacterium
TCCCGCTTTCGCGGGAATGACGATCTATTTTTGGAATGAGTTCCTCGCTTCCCCACGTTCCTGGTGTGCAGATCTGAAATGGAACTACTAGAAAACAAGCCAAAGCGCCTTTTGCTTTGATTCGGGCCATCCCTGGCCCTCTCCCTTCGGGCGCGGCGCGCCCCATCGTCGCCAAAGGCAACCCGCGGGGAGAGTTTGGGAAGGGGAATCTTCCCCTTCCCAAGGGGGGCTGGGGGCAAAGCCCCAGGATTTTCCCATGGCAGCCCCCAAGCCCCCCCAACCCAAGCGTCGGGCTTACTCCCGCCCGATCTCTTCTTCCACGGTCTGGACGAGGCTCCGGTCGTAATTCAGGAGGGACTCATCCTTGCCGGTGTAGGGGAACTGGCTGAGGAAAAAGCGGATGGCGTTGATGCGGGCGTTTTTCTTGTTGTCGGAGCGGATGACGGTCCAGGGGGCCTCCGGGGTGTTGGTGCGGCGCAGCATGTCGTCCCGGGCCTTGGAGTATTCGTCCCACTTGTCCTGGGCCTCCTGGTCCACCGGGGAGAGCTTCCACACCTTCAGGGGGTCGGTCTGACGGGAGTCGAACCGCTTCTCCTGGGACTGACGCTTGACCGAGAACCAGAACTTATTGAGATGGATGCCGGAATCCACCAGCATCTTCTCGAAGGCGGGCTGGTCGCGGAAGAAATCCTCCACCTGCGGCTCGGTGCAAAAGCCCATCACCCGCTCGACGCCGGGACGGTTGTACCAGCTCCGATCATAGAAGGCCATCTCGCCGCCGCTGGGCAGGTGGGCGATGTAGCGTTGGAAGTACCACTGGGTGCGCTCCTTGTCGGTGGGCTTGTCCAGGGCGACGATGCGGGCGAAGCGGGGATTCAAGTACTCCATGAACCGCTTGATGGTGCTGCCCTTGCCCGCTGCGTCCCGGCCCTCGAAGATGGCCATGATCTTGAGGTTGTTCTCCCGGACCCAGAGCTGCATTTTGACCAGTTCCTGTTGCAGGGGGGTCAAAACGTCGAGGTAATCCTTCTCCTTGAGCAGTTGCAGCACCTCTTCCTCGCGACCCTGCACCTTGTCGGCGAACAGGGAGGGGGTCGAGGCCTTGGTTTTCTTGGCGTTGGTCTCTTCAGCGGGCATTGTGGACTCCTTCGGAAAGAAGACGCCGCCATGACGAGGCATGGGGCGATCATGGGCGATGCCAAACGAGCCATGGGAACACGGATGACGTCAAAAGAAAAGGGCGGTTGGCCGATTCCTTATTCGTTGTGACCAAACCACAGCCCGGGGTGAAGCAACCGTTCCGTCAAACCCACCTTGCGGTGTTTCAACAACCCCTGGAGCAACTGTTGAAACCGCTCCGGATCGGTGCGCAGGTCGGTCAGTTCGTCGGTAAAACGCTGCTGCTGCTTGAACCCCTCGGTCAGTTTGCGAACCTGCTCGACGTAGGCGGTCCATCCCCCCTTCAAGCTGTAAAGGGTGTAGGGGGACATGGGATTTTTTTCCTTGAAAAAGGTCAAGGCGGTATCGCTTTTGCCGCCGCTGTCGCAGACCAGCAGCACCGGTAGCGTGGTCTGGAAAGGAACCCCCAGCATGTCCTGGGTCCAGCCCGCCTCCTCGAAAAAAATGTCGAAGTCGAACTGCACGGGAATGGCACCGGGAATGGTGCGCCAGTAGTCGCCGCGAAAATCGATGACGCGAAAACGCTCCCCCCCGGCGACGCGCTGGATGAACGTCTTGACCTCCAAACGGGCTTTCATCGCGGCCTCCCGCCCCCTCCAGCCAGGAAATCCCTCTCCGTGGTCGCCGCCATTCCCGCCAAGCGGTCACGTAACGTAACATTATCGGACCATGCGTCGCCATCCCTGACGCTGTTATACTCGCTCCAATCGATGTGTGTACATCACGGTATATGGCCGCAAACGTAGGGTTCAGTGAAAATCTGGTCGCCTGCGGCGACAATTGGGCGCGCTGCGCCAAAGCAAAAAACGCTTTGGCTTCACTTGAAAGCGCGCCTAAAAAACTGCAAAATCAAATGCGAAAGTCAAAACCGTAGGGCTCTGCCCCCCGCCTTCGCGGGGGCAGGCTCTACAACCCGCCAGGGCAATGATTGCCCTGGACCCGCAGCCCCTTTGATGGTCGATTGCCGTCCGGCGCGCCCGTCCCCTTTTTCCTCCCCGTCCCGGCCTTCCGCCATGTCGTCCGCCGCCCCGCTCGCCGCCCCGCCCGCGCCTCGCTTCGCCCAGGTAGCACTACCGCTGCCCTTGCGCACCCTGTTCAGCTACCACATCCCCGACGAATTGCTGGGCCTGTGCCGACCGGGGGGACTGGTGTTGGTCCCCTTCGGCAAGGGGACGCGACAGGGGATCGTCTGGGAGTTGTCCGACGAGGCAGCCTGGAGCGGCGGCGAAATCAAGCCCCTGGCCGACCTGCTGGGGGAAGAGCCGGTATTGGACGAGGCGCAACGCCATCTGGTGGACTGGATGGCCCGTTACTACCTCCATCCCATCGGGCTCACCGCCTGGACCGCCCTGCCCCCCTGGGTCGAGGGAGAGCGCAAGCTGCGGGCGGTCTGGCTCGGCTCCGCCCGTCCCGCCGAAAAGTCGCAGGCCCTGGAACGAATCCCCGCCAATCTGCGTGAACTGGCGGCGGCGGTGGCCCAACGCTCCCATGGGTTGCTGGATTCCACCCTGGCCGGGAAGTTCGGCCGCCCGGGACTGGAGCGGCGGCTGCGCCAACTGGCCGCCGGCGGATGGCTCGCCCTGGAGGAGCAGTGGAGCGTCCCGGAGGGGGGCCGTCGGCGGGAGCGCCCCCTGGTCGAGGAGCTTCCCCTGACCCCGCCGCCCCGGCTGAATGACGAGCAGCAAATTTGCGTCGAGACCATTCGCCACGCCCTGGAACGCCGTCGTTTCGCCCCCTTCCTGCTCCACGGCGTCACCGGATCGGGCAAGACGGAGGTCTATTTCCAGGCGGTGGAAACCTGTCTGGCCCAAGGGCGGCAGGCCCTGCTGCTGCTGCCGGAAATCGCCCTGACGCCGCAGTTGGCGGGGCGGTTTCGCGCCCGGTTTCGCGAAGGGCTGGCCCTGTTCCACTCGGGACAGAGCGAGAGCCGCCGTCGGGAGGAGTGGCTGCGGGTCAAGCGGGGGGAGGCCCCGGTGGTCGCCGGGGCGCGCAGCGCCCTGTTCGCGCCGCTGGAGCGGCTGGGGTTGGTGGTGGTGGACGAGGAGCATGAGTCCTCCTATAAACAGGAGGAAGGGTTGCCCTATCACGGGCGGGACATGGCCCTGGTGCGGGCGCGGCGGGCGGGGGCGGTGGTGGTATTGTCCAGCGCCACGCCATCGCTGGAGTCGCTGGCCAACGCCGCCTCGGGCAAATACGCCTTATTGCGCCTCACCCGTCGCGCCACCGGGGCACCCATGCCCCGGGTGGAGCTTTCCGACCTCACCCAGGCGACGAGGGAAAAACGCCTGATCCCCGGCCATCTTTTGGGACCGGATTTGACCTCGGCCATGGAGGAGACCTTGGCGGCGGGGCGTCAGGTGTTGCTCTTTCTCAATCGGCGGGGATACGCCCCCGCGCTGCTCTGCCCGCGTTGTGGTTTTTCCTTCCAGTGTCCCCACTGCTCCGTCGCCCTGACCTATCACGCCACGCCCCATCCCAGTTTGCGCTGCCACTATTGCGACTTTCGCCAGCCCGCCCGGGATGTCTGCCCCCGCTGCGGCCAGCAGAGCTTGAGCCGCTTCGGACCGGGGGATCAGCGGTTGGAAAAAGAGGTGCGGGAGCGGTTTCCCGAGGCCCGCTGCGCCCGTCTGGACCGGGATTCCGTCGCTTCCGGCGGGGCGGGGGCGATGGAGGACATTTTGGAACAGTTCGCCGAGGGAACATTCGAGATCCTGCTGGGCACCCAGATGGTGGCCAAGGGGCACCATTTTCCCGGCGTCGCCCTGGTGGGGGTGGTGCTGGCGGACCTGGGGTTGAATCAGCCGGACTTTCGCGCCGCCGAGCGCACCTTTCAGCTCACCGCCCAGGTGGCGGGGCGGGCCGGACGGGAGGACGTCTCGCCGGGGCGGGTGGTGGTGCAGTGTCACGACCCCTCCCACTACGCCTTGCGCGCCGCCCTCTCCCAGGACGTGGAACGTTTCCGTCAACTGGAGGAGCCGCTGCGGCGGGAGGCGGGATTCCCCCCCTTCGGACGTCTGGCCTTGATCCGCTTCTCCTGCGAGGATCGGGCCGCCGGGGAGTTGTTCAAAAGCCGGACCCGGGGGTGGATGCCCCAGGTTCCCGGCGTGACCTGGTTGGGGCCGGTGGAATCCCCGCTGTTCAAGTTGCGCAATTGGTTTCGTTGGCAAATTTTGGTAAAGGAGGCGGCGGGGGGGCGTCGCCTGCACGGTGCCTTGGAGGGATTCCTCGCCCTGGCGACGGCGGAGTCCGGCCCAGTGCGTTTGGAAATCAATGTGGATCCCCAGTCCTTCCAGTAGCGTGATTCCACTTCAGTGGAAGTGTTAACCATGGAGCGATACTCGAGTAATTCCAAAGCAGTTTTGCACATTACCAGCTAAAGAATTTACGCTCGTCATTCCCGCGAAAGCGGAAATCCTGGAAAGCCGATAGGGGAATGGCTCCCTTCAAACAAACGGAAGGGGGCTTGTTTCCTCGTATCGATCTCTGCACTGCCACGGTAGCCCATCGAAAATCAGAGCGGGAATGACGTTTTCGTGGGGAAAAAATTGGTCGCATCCAAGCAACGTCTATTTTCGGGTTGAATCACGGAACCCCTGTCAACGCTGGACCTCTCCGCCTTCTCCTTCCGCCAGTCCGGCTCTCTGCTGGCGATGAATCACCACCTCCGTGGCCAATCTTGCCGCCGCGATCAACGATCCTTCATCGGCCACGCCGCGACCGGCGATGCCAAAGGCCGTGCCATGGTCCACCGAGGTGCGCACCATGGGCAATCCCAGGGTGAGATTCACCGCCTGGCCGAAGGCCAACATTTTCAGGGGAATCAATCCCTGATCGTGATACATGGCCAACGCCGCGTCATACTGGCGGCGGGCCTCGGGATGAAACATCGTGTCGGCGGGGAGAGGCCCGAGAATCGATCCCTCCCCCCAACGCTGTTCCAACTCCCGGCAGACCGGTTGAAGGAGGCGGATCTCCTCGTCGCCGAAGGCCCCCTGCTCGCCGGCGTGGGGATTGAGCCCCGCCACGGCGATGCGGGGATGGTCCAGGGCGAAATCGACGCGCAGGGCCCGCCAGAGGGTGGATAGCACCCGCCGCAGACCATCCGCCGTCATGGCGTCGGGGACCGAGCGCAACGACTGGTGGATGGTGGCCAGGGCCACCCGCAGACCGCCGCCGGTGAGCATCATCACCGGATCGGCAACGCCGCACAGCGCCGCGAAAAATTCCGTGTGTCCGGGAAGGTCGAATCCCCCCTGGTGCAGCACCGATTTGGCCAGGGGAGGGGTCACCACCGCAGCCACCGCCCCTTCCAGGGCCAGCCGCCCCGCCAACTCCAAACTGGCCATGACGGCGGGGGCGTGGCGGGGGTCGGGGGTTCCCAGGGTCAGGGGGCCGATCTCCACCCCGGTGGGGAGAACCGCCAGGGTTCCGGGCGGGCGCTCCAGGAGATCTCGGGGGCCGTCCACGAGGCGTAACGGGGCGGGTAGTTGGAGGTGTCGGGCGGTCTCCCGCAGCGCCCTGGGATCGCCGATCCAGAGCCAGGGCGGGGCGTCCGACGGACGGCGTGCGTGGGCTTTGAGGACGATCTCCGGACCCACCCCGGCGGGATCGCCCATGGTGAAGGCCAGGATCATGAGCCAATATCCCAGGGGAGGCGGATGAAGCAGGGCGCGAGGCGGGCGAGACTCCCAACCGCGGGAATTGCCGGAGGGATTTTTCTGGCGTCCGGGTTCGTTTTAGGGGGGACGGGTTTCATCGCGCCTCGTTCTCCTCGCCAAATCGCGCCCCAATGAGTTGGGTCAGGGCCTGGAGAGCGGCCTCGGCATCGGGGCCCTCGGCGGAAATTTTCACTTTCTCCCCCTTGGCGGCGGCCAGCAACATGAGCTCCATCATGCTTTTGCCGTCCGCCGAGCGCCCTTTCTTGCTCACTCGAATGGCCGATTGAAAGCGATTGGCCAGGGTGACGAATTGCGCCGAGGCCCTGGCGTGCATGCCCAGCCGATTGGCGATGATGACGGTTCGTTCCAGCATGGTCGTCTCGTGGGAAGGGGGGCAGGCGTGGGTCGGTGCAACGTTCGTCCGATTGGGTGGCATGGCGCCCTCTGGCGGCCTCTTGAAAAGATGAAACTCCCTGTCTTGCCCATGTCACCACAAATACAACATGACAACATCTAATTATTTCTCATCTTCCCGTGAATCCCTTCTCTCGCCTATCAAATCCCCCATGCAAATTTTTGTTAAATTTTTGGCACGAATCTAGCGTATTCCGTCTTAGGGGAAGTGAGAGGCGCTGGATTTCCGGCGCTGTTCAAGGGGGGGAAACAAGGATGCTCAAGCTGCCGTTGCTGCGCAAACAAATGGAAAGTATAGATTTTTTTAACGATTTCAAGGGAGAGCAGAAAGATTTCCTCGCCTCTCGGGAAAGCTTTTTCCATGAGGTGGCCTCGGGCGACATTTTGATTCACGAGGGGGATCCGGAGCGGGATCTCTACGTGCTGTTGGACGGCGAATTGGAGGTGATGAAGGAGGGGATGCCCGAGCCTATCGCCGTGTTGAAATCCGGCGCGGTGTTTGGCGAGATCTCCTTTTTTTCCCGCAAGCGCCGCTCCACCTCGATTCGCGCCAGGGATCGGGCGGTGGTGCTGAAAATTCCCGAGGACTATTTCACCGAATTGGAATGCGACCTGCAAAAAACCCTGATGTATAAGATGGTCTCCCTTCTGGTCACGCGCCTGGAAAAGATGAACGTGGTCATGGAGCGCATTCAGGAGCTGCAAATGCGCGCCGCCCATGCCAATCGATAGTCCCTCAATGCGCCCGGAAAATCCGCATGCTGTCCCCGCTTGTCTTCCGTCCGCTTCCCTCTTTGCCCCGCCTCCCGCGCCGCATCACTCTACGGTGACGCTTTTGGCCAGGTTGCGCGGCTGGTCCACATCCGCCCCCTTGAGCACGGCGATGTGGTAGGCCAACAACTGCAACGGCAGCACGTAGAGCATCGGGGCACTGAACTCTCCCACCGCAATCATGGGAATGTGATAGGCCGAGCGCACCGGTTCCCCCTCCTCCAGCGACGGGGCGATGAGCAGCACCCGCCCCCCCCGCGCCCGCGTCTCCTCCAAATTGCTCATCACCTTGTCGTGCAAGCGATCCCGGGGGGCCAGCACCACCACCGGCAGATCCTTGTCGATCAAGGCGATGGGGCCATGTTTCATCTCTCCGGCGGCGTATCCCTCGGCGTGGATGTAGGAGATCTCCTTGAGCTTCAACGCCCCCTCCAGGGCGATGGGAAAACAGGTTCCCCGCCCCAGATAGAGAAATCCCCGAGCGTGCATCACCTCGGCGGCGATGGCGCGGATGGCCTCATCGTGGGTCAGCACCTGCTCCATGCGCGAGGGCAGGTGCATCAACTCATCCACCCAGGCGGTCTCTTGTTCAGGGGACAGCTTTTTCATCGCCTTGGCCATGCCCAGCGACAAACAGGCCAACACTGCCAACTGCGTGGTGAACGCCTTGGTCGAGGCGACGCCGATTTCCGGCCCCGCCTGGGTATACAGCACCCCGTCCGCCTCCCGGGCGATGGTGGATTCCATCACGTTGACGATGGCCAGGGTCTTCATGCCTAACCCCTTGGCGTGGCGCAGCGCCGCCAGGGTGTCCGCGGTCTCCCCGCTTTGCGAGATGACCAGCATCAGCCCATCGGGCAGCGGCGGCGGCTGGCGATAGCGATATTCCGAGGCGATGTCCACCAGAACGGGAACGCCCGTCATCTGTTCGATCCAATATTTGGCGACGCAGGCGGCGTGCCACGAGGTGCCGCAGGCCACGATTTGCATCCCTCGCACCGCCGAAAGATCCATCCCAGTCGCCAGGCGGGAGAGGTCCACGGTGCGGGCGGAGGAGTGGATCAACCCCTTGAGGGTCTCTCCCACCATGGTGGGTTGTTCATAAATTTCCTTCAACATGTAGTGACGATGAGGCCCCTTGTCGGCCACCCCGGCGCTGACGTTGGAAAGGAGGATGGGGCGGCTCACTGAACGTCCCTGCAAATCCATCACCCGTACCGACTCCCGGGTCAACACCGCCACGTCGTCATCCTTGAGATAGATCATGCGACGGGTGTAGGGAACCAGCGGCGTGGCGTCGGAGGCGATGAAATTTTCCCCATCCCCCTGGCCGATGAGCAGCGGACTGCCCCGCCGCGCCGCAATGAGCAGATCCTCCTCTCCCTTGAAAATAATCCCCAGGGCGAAGGCTCCTTGCAGCCGACGCACCGCCCGCAGCGCCGCCTCCTCCGGCGAGGCCCCAAGATTCAGCTCTCGTTCAATGAGATGAGGCACGGTTTCCGTGTCGGTTTCCGAGGCGAAGACCACGCCCTCGGCCTCCAACTCCTGGCGCAGTTCATGGTGATTTTCAATGATGCCGTTATGCACCACCGCCACCCGCTCCGAGCTGTGGGGATGGGCGTTGCGTTCGGTGGGAGCGCCGTGGGTGGCCCAACGGGTATGGCCGATGCCTGTATAACCGATGCGGGGCGTCTCGCTGAGCTTTTTCTCCAGCTCCACCAACTTGCCCAGGGCGCGGATGATTTCGAGGCTCCCCACCCGGGTCAGGGCGATGCCCGCCGAGTCGTATCCCCGGTACTCCAGCCGTTTCAACCCCTCCAACAGCATGGGAGTGACGTTGCGCTGACTGATGACGCCAATGATGCCGCACATGGAGAGCATTCCTTGTGGCAAGAAGTGGTTATTCCCCATTCAGTTTACCCCGCATTGGCGTCATGGGAAAGGCGCCGACGGGTTGGCGTTTTGGCGATTTTCTTGTCGCGTGTTTCGCATCACACGCCATGGTCTTGGATTATCAATTAATTTGCTGAAGGCACGGGGATTGCATTATGTTGAATCCAGCGCTTTGAGGAGGGTGTACGATTTTGATGCGTCGCGTCATTTTATTTCGGATAAAAATCCAATCAGATCAATGCTGCGGTGCAGTGTGACAAAATGTACGCATCCATCAATTTATAATTTGCGGCGCGCGATCGAATATCATAATGTTCTGATGCAGGGTGCAGCATCGGGTGCGACGTGGCCGTCCTTCCTCTTGTGATGAGGGCTGAGCCGTCTCCCCGCACTACTTGGCAATGAGGATGTATCCCCATGAAAATGCTAGAGATGATCTTGATGTCCCTCTCCACGGTAGGGGCCTTGCTGGTGGTGCAGATTTTGGTTTCGCTGCTGACCCGTCGTTGGCAGGGCGCGGCGGCTTCGTCTCGTTCGGAGGGCTCCACCCTTTGAACCAGGGCGCGAGTGCCGATCCCAGCGAAGAGCGGACACCCAGGAAGCCCTTGATCCATTCACCGGAGCTTCTCAAGGCTTGGTGGCGTGAGGCTGGGGCCGCGTGGGCCGAGGACGCCCTGTTTCGCCAACGGTTATCGCTTTATTTGCAGGCGTTGTGTGAATGGAACCAATCCTTCAATCTCACCGGCTGCAAATCCTTCGCCGATTTGCTGAGCCGTCATGTGCAAGATGTGGCCTTGCTGCAGGAGGTTCTCCCACCCTCCTGCGGACCCTGTGTGGACATTGGCAGTGGTGCCGGGCTGCCGGGCCTGGTTTTGGCGATGATGCACGATGCGCCGCCTTGGCTGCTGATCGAATCCAACCAGAAGAAAATCCGTTTTTTGCGCCACGTTGTACAACACCTCCAATTGGCCCATGTCTCGATCTACCCCGATCGTGCGGAATCGCCTCCGAATCAATGGGTTGGACGCTGCGACGCTGTCACCTCCCGCGCCGTGGGTTCCCTCACGTTGATGGCCAAGTTGGCTTTTCCCTATCTTCGCAGGGGGGGAAGCTGCCTGGCGATGAAGGGGGAGGACCATCCCGCCGAAATTCAACGCTATCTGGAAAAACCCCTCCCTGGCTATTCCGCTCCCGAACTCCTCCCCCTGGCCCCACGCTCCTGGGTAGTCCGTTTGACACGTTTCACGTGAAACGTATTCCCGCCGTAGCGCCCCATAACACGCCATGACCTGCTAAGTCAAATCGTGTAGAATTGCGTTTGGTATAACCCGTCCGGAGAGCCAAACCATGGGTCGAATCATTGCCGTCGCCAATCAAAAGGGTGGGGTGGGCAAAACTTCCACCTCCGTCAATCTGGCCGCCGCCTTGGCCGCCGCCGAAAAAAAGATCCTGGTGGTGGATTTTGATCCCCAAGGCAACGCCACCACCGGATTCGGCATCCCCAAGGATGGCAAGAAGCCAAGCATCTATCAGGTGCTGGCGGGTGAATCGACTCTCCACGGGGCCTTTCAAATTCCCTTCCCCCCCTTCCTCTCCGTGGTTCCCTCCCACCCGGATCTGGCCGGGGCGGAAATTGAGTTGGTCAACCTGGACAATCGCGAATCCCGACTGCGAGACATCCTGGAAAAATACAAGGCCGATTTTGATTTCATCCTGGTGGACTGCCCCCCCTCTCTGGGGCTCCTCACCCTCAATGCGCTGATTGCCGCCGATTCGGTGCTGATCCCCCTACAATGTGAATTTTACGCCATGGAGGGACTGACCCAACTGATGCGCACCATCGACATTGCCCGCAAACGGCTCAATCGCACCCTGAGCATCGAGGGCATTGTGTTGACCATGCACGACAAGCGCAACAATTTGAGTGAGCAGGTCGCCAGCGAAGTTCGGGAATTTTTTGGTTCCCAGGTTTACCAAACCGTCATCCCCCGCAATGTGCGGGTCAGCGAGGCCCCCAGCTTTGGCAAGCCGGTGTTGTGGTACGATGTGCGCAGCAGTGGCTCTGTCGCCTACATGCAGTTGGCCAGCGAAATTTTATCCAAACAGAGCCTATCCGTCGCCACCCCAACCTAGCCCTCACCTCCTCCCCTTGCCAGCAAGAGGCGATGATGTCCCTTGACCTGACCACCTCCATCGCGGGCATACCCCTGCAATCTCCCATAACCCTGCTTTCCGGATGCGTCGGCTTTGGCGAGGAGATGCTGCGTCTGGAAAATTTTCCCTTCTCCGCTGTAGGGGCCATCTTTTTAAAAGGGACGACCTTGCACCCCAAGGCGGGGAACCGACTGCATCGCATCGCGGAGACGCCGGGAGGAATGCTCAACGCCATCGGTCTTCAAAATCCTGGGGCGCAAAGAGTGGTGGAGGAGATCCTGCCCCGGGTGGAATCGCTTCCCACCCGCCTGATCGCCAATATCGCCGGCTCCACGGTGGAAGAGTATGCCGAGGTGGCGCGCATTTTTGATCAATCCTGCGTCAGTGCCATCGAAATCAACATTTCGTGCCCCAACGTGAAAGAGGGCGGGGCCGCCTTTGGCTCCGATCCCCTGGTGGCTTCTCGGGTGGTGGAAGCGGTGCGCAAAGTCACCACCAAGCCGGTGATCACCAAGCTCTCCCCCAATGTCACGGATATCGCCCAGATTACCCGCGCGGTGATCGAGGCGGGAACCCAGGCCCTTTCCGCCATCAATACCTTGATGGGCATGAGCATCGACGTTCGCACCCACCAACCGGTTCTGGGCAATGTGCAGGGAGGGCTCTCCGGACCCGCCATCAAGCCGGTGGCCTTGTTAAAAGTTTGGCAAACCTATCAGGTGGCGCGAAAGCACGGCATTGATATCGTCGGGCAGGGGGGGATTGCCAGCGGAGAAGATGCCCTCTCCTTTCTGCTGGTTGGATCCCGAGCGGTGGGACTGGGAACGGAACTTTTCCAAGATCCCTGGGCGCCGCAACGGGTGCTGGACGAGATGTCCAGCCTGATGATCGAACAAAATCGCCCCTCGATCCAACAGTGGGTGGGAGGACTCCAATCCCCATGAATCCGCCATCCACACCCTGGCGCTTGCCCCTCATGGTCTCTCTTCTCATCGGCCTTGGGGATGCGGTGATTTCACCCGCCCATGGATTTGAATGGCCCGGGATGGGAAAAATCCTCTCCACCCTAGACGGAAAGGAGCGGGTCGAGCGGATTATCGATGGCGACACATTCACCCTTCCTCAAGGAAAAAAGGTAAGGGTTTTGGGCATCGATTGTCCGGAAGTGGCGAAATCCGGCAAGCCCGCGGAGCCCTTGGGCAACGACGCCAAAAAACGCGCCATGGGTTTATTGAAGGGACGCTCGGTCACGCTGAGCAGCGATCAGGACAAAATCGACGATTTCAAGCGGTCCCTTGCCTATGTCGCGACGGAGGATGGGAAGGATTTGGGGGAGATTCTCTTGTCCGAGGGGTTGGCCATGGTCTATGTGCGTCCCCCCAATTTAAGCCGCGCTCAGCGTTACTTGGAGATCGAGGATCAAGCTCGCAACAATCAACTTGGCATCTGGTCCACCAAAGGAGGGCGTCGCGTGGCGGCGGATCGCGCTGTGGACCACATGGATGGGTATCGGGTGATTCATGGCCAAGTGACCGAAGTTGAACGCATCGGTCACAGCTATCGAATTCATTTTGGGCACGATCATAAATCGGACTTCTCCATCAGCATCACCGAGCGCAATTGGAAAAAATATTTCCCTGCCCATGAAATGCCGAACAGCTACTTTCTCAAGAAGACGATGGAAGCCCGAGGACGAATTTCTTATGAGGATGGCCCTTCCATTCACGTCTCCCATCCATTGCAACTCAAGTTTCTTCCGGTTTCACGCTGATCGCTCTCCCCCGCCGAAAATGTTTCACGTGGAACATCTCCCGAAGGAAGCCTAAGCCATGATCGCCCCTCTCCACGACACCTACCACGTCATCGTCGTCGGCGGGGGGCATGCAGGATGCGAAGCCGCCCATGCCGCCGCACGCATGGGCTGCCGCACATTGCTCCTGACCATGAACCTGGACACTCTGGGACAAATGTCCTGCAACCCAGCGGTGGGAGGGATCGGCAAGGGACACCTGGTGCGGGAAATCGACGCCCTGGGGGGAATCATGGGCCGGGTGAGTGATCAATCCGCCGTGCAATTTCGCCTGCTCAATCGCGGCAAGGGCCCCGCGGTGCGCGGCCCAAGAACCCAGGCGGACAAGATGGAATACCGCCGAATCATGCGGAAAACGCTTGATTCAACAAGAAATCTTCAACTGCGTCAAGCCGAGGTGGTGGAACTGATTCAAGACGGAAATCGCGTGGTGGGCGTCGTCACCGACTGGGGAGAACGGTACGCCGCCAAGGGCGTGGTCCTGACCACCGGCACCTTTTTATCAGGACTCATCCATCTGGGGGAGCGCACCTTTCGCGGCGGGCGGATGGGGGACAAAGGGAGCTATCCTCTCCCCGAATCCATCCGCGCCATGGGGCTGACTTGGGGACGCTTGAAAACCGGCACCCCCCCCCGATTGGACGGCAACACCATCGCGTGGTCCCGTCTGGAGCCGCAACAGGGCGACGAGGTTCCGGTTCCCTTCTCCTTCCTGAGCGAGGAGGTGGTTCGCGAACAGCTTCCCTGCCACATCACCCGCACGACTCCCCATACCCACGAGATCATTCGCGCCAATCTCCACCGGGCGCCCATGTACTCGGGGCAAATTAAGGGGGTGGGGCCGAGGTATTGTCCCTCGATCGAAGACAAGGTCGTGCGCTTCGCCCAGCGGCAGGAGCATCAGCTTTTTCTCGAACCGGAGGGGCGCAGCACCCGGGAAATCTACCCCAACGGCATCTCCACCAGTCTCCCCGCCGAGGTGCAGTGGGCGATGTTACGCACCATTCCCGGGTTGGAGCAGGTGGAGATGCTGCGCCCCGGTTACGCCATCGAATACGATTTCGCCGATCCGCGACAATTGGATGCCACCTTGAAAGTGCAAGGGGTGGAGGGGCTCTATTTCGCGGGACAGATCAACGGCACCACGGGGTATGAGGAGGCGGCGGGGCAGGGATTGATCGCCGGAACCAACGCCGCCTGCGCCGCCCAGGAGCGGGAGCCGCTGCGTCTGGAGCGGAGCGAAGCCTATCTCGGCGTGATGGTGGATGATCTGGTGACGCTGGGGGTGGATGAACCCTATCGCATGTTCACCTCCCGTTCCGAATATCGTTTGAGCCTGCGCATCGACAACGCAGACCGCCGTCTGACCCCCAAGGGCCGGACCTGGGGGCTGGTGGACGAGGCGCGGTGGGATTGCTTCACGCAAAAGCAGCAAGAACTGGATCACATTCAGGAAACCCTGCAAGCGAACAAAATGACCCTGGAGGGCCATCCCCTCCCCGCCTGGGAAATCCTGCGGCGGGATGGGAGCAAGTTGGGGGACATCTTATGCAATTATTCCCTGAATCCGACGCAGCAACAGCGGGAGTGGTTGGAGGCGGAGGCCCTCTACGAGCCGTTCCTCGGTCGTCAGGAGGGGGAGATTCAAGCGATGCGGGAGGCGGAGGGCGTCCCCATTCCGCCGGGGATGGATTGGTCCGGGGCGACGGGGTTGTCCATGGAGTTGCGACAAAAGCTGGGCCGCGTCCAACCGGAAACCCTGGGGCAGGCGGGGCGGATTCCCGGTTTCACCCCGGCGGCCTGGTCGGCGCTGCTGGTCCATTTGAAGCAGATGAATGCGACGTAACGAACGCCCAATTCTTGCGTTACCCTTGGCACCATGGCATGGTATCTAGCCACGCTTGATTGAGGCATTTCTTCCAAACCGCTTCATTTCCCAAGGAGAATACCCATGAGCAGACTCCTCGGAGCGATCCTCGCTCTCCTGCTGACGACGGTGATCGCCCAGGCTGAACCGTTTAAGCCCCACGATCTCTCCCTGTTATTGGAAAAAAAGGAGACTCCGGAAGGGATAAAACACAGCTTCAATCTGAAATACATGGACCAAATTTTACATGAAATTTCCCAATTCGCGGGCCATTACCCCCCCCAATTTGACTCGCCATCTGACCATGAGAAGGCTCGCAAAGAGGTTGAGACGATGGCCAAAATGATGGCTTCCCTGACCAACGCCTCAAAGCCCGATCCCAATTTTCTCCTTCGTTCCGGAATCCTGCATGACATCGGCCATAATCTCGACATACCCGGTTCCGCCGAAAAGGCGGAGGAAAATTTTAAGAAGTTGCTGGTCCAATATCCCAACGATCCCAAGGCCAATTATCTCTTTGGAAAATTTCTCGCGGGAACCGCCACGAAGAACAAAGAGGCCATTCCCTACCTGGAAAAAGCCATCGAATTGGGTGTGACCAACGCCATGTACAGTTTGGGAATGTTATATATGGTACTTCAAAAGAGAGAAAAGGCGATCGAGCTGCTGGAATCCTACCTCGCCAAAAAACCCGATGAAAAATTGGCGGGTTTGGTCAAGGCCATGCGGGAAGGAAAAGTTAAGTCTAAAATGATGTTGAACGGTAAGGAAGTCCCCATGGAAGAAGCACAGGGAGGGAAATAAACCTCGACGCAAGCCTCTTTCCATCCTCATCCATCTGGGACGAGTGGACCGCGCCCCTTGCCCACGACGGGGCGACCTTCCATTTTATCCACCACCGACTCACCTCTCCACAGACCGCCTCGCCCTGGTCGCGCCCATGATCGAACTTGAACCCGACGTGCTGCAAACCCTCTCCCGCATCCTCGGCGGGGAGCGGCTGCTTACCGCCCGCGCCGATCTGGAGGCCTACGCCTGGGACAACACCGGGCCCAAATATCTCCCCCAGGCGGTGGCCCTGGCCGAAACCCGCGAGGAGGTCGCCGCCGTCCTCTCCACCTGCCAGCGGGCGCGGATTCCAGTGGTCCCCCGGGGGGCAGGCACCGGCAACGTGGGGGGATCCCTGCCGGTGCGGGGGGGAATCGTCCTCTCCACCCAGCGGATGAATCGCATCCTGGAGATCCAACCCGCCGACCGCCTAGCCGTGGTGGAGCCGGGGGTGATCAACGCCGACCTGCAACAGGCCCTGGCCCCCACCGGGCTGTTTTGGCCGCCGGACCCCTCTTCCGCCAAAAGTTGCTCGGTGGGGGGGAATCTGGCCATGTGCGCCGCCGGACCCAACGCCCCCCGCTTCGGCGTCACCCGGGATTGGGTGCTGGGGCTCACCGCCGTGCTGATGGACGGCTCGCTGCTGCGCACCGGGGGACGCACCACCAAGGGGGTGGTGGGCTACGACCTGACCCGGCTGCTGGTGGGCTCCGAGGGCACCCTGGCGGTGATCGTCGAGGCCACCCTCAAGCTGGCCCCCCGACCGGCGGAACGGCGGCTGCTGCGGGCCTGTTTCGCCTCGGTGGAGGAGGCGGCGCGGGCGGTGACGCGGTTGATGGGAGAGGGCGAATCCCCCTCGGCCGTCGAGTTCATCGACGCCGGATGTTTGGATTTGTTGCGTCAGGCCAACGCCTCGACCCTGCCCGAGGCGGCCCGCGCCTTGTTGCTGGTGGAGGTCAGCGGCGAATCCGGCATGGCGACCTGGCAGGCGGAGCGGGTGCTGGAGCGTCTCCAGGCGCTGAATCCCCTGGAGACCGCCACGGCGGGGGTGGAGGAGGCGGGGCGGATCTGGAGCGCCCGCTTTGCCCTGTCGCCACTGCTGAAAAAACTCGCCCCCCGGCGGATCAACGAGGATGTGGTGGTTCCCGTCTCCCACCTGGCCGAACTGGTGACCGGGGTGGAGGAGATCGCCGCCCGACGGGGCATTCCCATCGTCTGCTTTGGCCACGCGGGCAACGGCAATCTCCACGTCAACCTGCTGGTGGACCCTGCCGATGCGAAGCAGATGTCCCGGGTGGACCCGGCCCTGGGAGACCTGTTCCGCCTCACCCTGGCCCTGCAGGGCAGCCTTTCGGGGGAGCATGGGGTGGGTCTCCAGAAAAGCCCCTTCATCGCCTGGGAGTTGGACCCCGTCTCCCTGGCCCTGCAACAGCGGCTCAAGGCCCTCTTCGATCCGTTGGGATTGCTCAATCCGGGAAAAATATTTCCCGCCGATTCCCCCCGCTTGGTATAAAATCAGAGCAAATGAGGGCAGACGGGTTCCATGGGATTGACCCGACCACCAAAAGACTGTTAAATTCTGGTTTTTTTATGGGCTTGCCTGAATGACGGGTTCCATCCCTTCCTCCCGTCCGGGTCGCCTCGGGGAGCGTCGCCATGAACGAACTATTGGAAGAGATCAAACTGCCCAAGGGCTACCGTCCTTCCGAGGACGAACCCTACATGAATCCCAAACAGCGCGCCTTCTTCCGCCAACTGCTGTTGGACTGGAAGCAGCAACTGCTGGAAGACGCCGACCGCACCGTCAGCGCCATGAACGAGGAGAAGGCGGTCTTCGCCGACCCCACGGATCGGGCCACCCTGGAGACCGACCGCAACTTCGAGTTGCGCACCCGGGACCGGGAACGTAAGCTCATTGGCAAGATCGACAAGACCATCCTCAAGCTGATCGAGGATGAGTACGGCTATTGCGAGGAGTGCGGCGTGGAGATTGGGCTGCGCCGCCTGGAGGCTCGCCCCGTCACCGACCTGTGCATCGACTGCAAGACCAAGGAAGAGCATCTGGAAAAGCAGCGCCGCCCGGACAACGATCAAGTCGAGTGAGACCTGGGTCGGCTGGGGTCTGGGCGGAAGGGTGTGGGGCATGAACGAAAGAAAAAGGTCCGGTGGATGCCGGGCCTTTTTCTTGGCTCAAGATGGATTCCGGGGTCTTAGAGCTATTCCATTTTAAAATTGCACCTATCGTCAAACGGCACCTGGGTTATGCCACCAACTCCTCCACCACGAAAACGTCATTCCCGCGAAGTCGGGAATCCGGGGGGTGGGGGAGATAAATGCCGATATCGCTACGAGAAACCAAGCCTACTTTCCGTTTGTTTGAAGGGAGCCATTCACTGATCGGCTTTCCTGGATTCCCGCTTCCGCGGGAATGACGAGCGTGAATTCTTTAGCTGGCAATGTGCAAAACTTATTTGGAACGGCTCTATCGAACCAGAAGATCCCAAAGGGAATGCAGAACCCGCTTGTCCCGCATTCTCACGTTGTGGATGAACTCAAAAGACACCAAATCTATCAGCAACTTCTCCGGTGAGATTTCCGTACGGTCTCATAGCATGGCTCTCCACTGATCTCCCTGCGAAGGCGAATGGACTCTGAAAATGCTACTTCAATTCACCGGTTCCCGCCACGCCCCCGGAATTCATATCGAGTCAAAAGCCATTGCAGAATAACATGTTGATTATCCATCCCACCTAACCTCTCCCCTTCCCCCATTCATCTTCCGGCTCAAAACTCCCCTGAAACGCCGCCTCAATCCCCTCCACCGCTTCCGCCATCGCCTCCTCCCCCGCCTCCCGATTGGCTGCTGCCGCAACTATACGCCGAGTCGGATCGGCGGCTGATCAATCCCCAGGCCCCATCCCTTCCCCCTGCGTCGGGGGGGGAGGTTGTTCCGGCGTTGCCGGGTCTGGCGGCGGGGGAGGGTTCCGAGGGGCTGACGCCGCGCCAGGGTTGGGCGTG
>JADGAP010000067.1 GCA_015231965.1 Magnetococcales bacterium
GCCCCCCCCGCCCCCCCCCCCGGGCCCCGCCCCCGCACCGTCAACCGCCAGCACGCCTCAGCCACCCCGGCCCAGCCGCTGGAGAAACCTCCCCCGCGCCTCCTCGATCCACTCCACCCAGGTGTCGATCCCCTCGCCGGTGCGGGCGGAAACAATCCGCGTCTCCAGCGCCGGGTTGACCCGCAAGGCGAAGGATTGGCACAGTCGGGGGTCGAAATCGAGATAGGGCAGCAGGTCCGACTTGTTGAGCAGCATCAGGCGGGAAGCCTTGAAAATCTCGGGATACTTCAGGGGCTTGTCCTCCCCCTCGGTAACCGAGAGCAGCACTGCCTTGGCCTCCTCCCCCAGGTCGAAACCGGCGGGGCAGACCAGATTGCCGACGTTTTCGATGAACAACAGGCTCCCTTCCGGGGGATCGAGCCGTTGCAGGGCGTGGCCCACCATGTGGGCGTCGAGATGGCACCCCTTGCCGGTGTTGATCTGCACCGCCACCCCCCCGGCGTCGCGGATGCGCTCGGCGTCCAGACTGGTCCGTTGATCCCCCTCGATCACCGAGACGACGAACCGCCCCGCCAGGGCCTGAAGGGTCTTCTCCAGCACCGCCGTCTTGCCCGAACCGGGAGCGGAGATCAAGTTCAACGCCAAAATCCCCCGCGACTCCAGCCAGCGGCGGTTTTCGTCGGCGTACCCCTGATTGCGAGAGAGAATCGCCTCCTCCACGTCGATGGTCCGCCGCTCCCCCGTGGGCGGGGCGTCGTGGTCGTGGGGGTGAGCGTGGTCGTGGGAGTGATCGTGATCCTGGGGGTGATCATGATCGTGGGGAGAATCATGATCGTGGAGGTGATCGTGGGCGTGAGGGTGGTCATGGGGCTGATCGGGGTCGTGAAGGTGGAGATGGACGTGGCGCACCCCGTGGGCGTGATCATGGGCGTGGTCATGCCCATGGCCATGCCGATCCCGCCCCTCGGGATGGGGATCCTCCAAATGGGCCTCGCCGCCGCAACCGCAGGTGGTGCACATGCCTTTGTTCCCCTTACGCAGCCCAAGTTCGCCGAATTTTATCCTGCGGAAATGTTTGAATCATTCATGGGATCATAAACCCGAAGGCCGTCAATCCAGACGAAGTCCTTGACGTTGCGGGTCCACAATTTCAGACCATGTTCCAACGCCGTCGCACCCACCAAAGCGTCGCCCAGACTCATGCGCCGTCGCTGGCGCAGACGAACAGCCCCCTCCACCACCGGAACCGTCACGGGAAGAAGTCGGAATCTGGAAAAAAGCCGCTCATAGATCGCCAGATGTTCGGGCTTGATGCGATGATAGCCAAGAACCTCGATCCGACTGATGGGCGAGACGGCGAAGGACGTCCCCTGTAAACGTTCCCGAAGCGTCTCGAATCCAGGTTGAGCGGCGTAAATGATAAGATTGCTGTCCAGGAGAATCACTCTTCCTCCCTTCCGGGAAGTGGCCGATCCTTGCGCACCTCCCGTTGCCACTCCAAGGGATCTCCGAAACACTCCGCCGCCCCAGCATCGGCCAACTCCTGAAAAATGGCCGCCAGACGAGCCCCGTTGGGAACCTCGGGTTCCCCCTTCGTGGACTCGCCATTGGCGGCATCGGGAAGCACGGTGACGATCACCCGCGCCCGCCCCTCGGACGGCTCCTCACCGACCCAGGTCAAGCGGCCATGGTCGTAAATGGCTTCATAGCTGGCCAACATGGGAATCCCTCCGCGCCCGATCCTGTTCCATTGGGCGAAATCTCATGGACAAACCGCCTGAGACAGGATAGCCGAAAGGGGACGGCTCATTCCACGTCCAAAGACTTGACCCGCAGCGCCTCGCCGGAGAGGGCTTCCATCCCCCACGCCCCGCAGGCCGGACAGGGATCGATCAGGGAGCTTATCGCCGACTCCCCGCCGCAGGCGCGACAGCGCCCCCGGGCCGGGGGCTGGAGGATGGTCAGCCTGGCCCCCTCCGCCAGGGTTCCCCGGCGGGCGACCTCGAAGCAAAATTCCACTGCCTCGGGGGAGACCCCCGAGAGGGGTCCGATCTCCAACGTCACCCCCACCACCCGCTGACAGCCGTTGCGCCGCGCCTGTTCGGTCACGATGGACAACACGCCGTCGACGATGGCCATCTCATGCATGGGCGGGCTGGGTCAACCGTTGTTCCATGCGCTCCTGGGAGCGTTTCACGGCCTCGGGGGAGAACGCCTCGGGATGGCGCAACACCACGGCTTCAAAGGCATAGTCCGCCAGCCCCAGGTCGGCCAGCAGGGTGTAACCGCTGGGCGGGGCCTCGCGACTCACCAACTGCTCCACCGCCACGATGATCCCCTGGCGATTGAAGGTCTGCCAGGTGCGAATGGCCCGGGTGGTCCGGCCGTTCTTGGCGAGCATCATCCGTTCATGGGCGTAGACCGCCTCCAGGCACTCCCGTTCCGCCTCCGAGGCGGCCCCGTGCTTTTCGGCGCGAATGGCGATGCCCCGCCGCCTAGCGTCCGCCGCGATTTCGGGAAAGCCCCGCTCGGTGGCGTTATTTTCAAAATTGACGCACTCTTCCGTCGTTTTCAGTTTGGCGATCCGTGGATCCATCGAGCTTTGGTCCCCTTTCCCTTCATTCCCATGGGTGGCGTCACGCCGTTTGGGCGATGGGAACCTTCTCCCAAGCCGGAGCCTTGCCTGTGACGAGCCGGTCAGCGTACTCCGGGGCCAGGGCGAAACCGCATGGCCAAGCCAGGGTGGGCCAGGGGTCCAGATAGACCCTCCGGAACTCCGACACCTCCCGCAACGGCACCGCACTGGGAACAGTATGCGCCAGTTCCGCCCAATCAGCTATACCGCTCTCACCCGTGTTGAACGTCAGGCGCAATCGATAGTCCCCCAGATAGTCCACGGACTGGACGGTGACCATCCTGTTTTCCCCCAAGGGAGCATCGTTCACGGCTGGGAACCGACGGGTGCCAACGTCCAGCCCAATTCGTCGAGCCAGGAGACGGCGCGGGCCGCCGCCTCGGGCAGGGAGGAGGCCACGGCGGGAGAAAGCTCCCATCCCAGGCTCACCCGCTGGGGAACCACCCCCACCACCGCCGCGTGGGGCGGCAGGGAGCCTTCCAGCAGCATGGCCGCCATCAAATCCGCCACCCCCGACTGGTGGGGGGTCAAACCGGCGGTGAAACGGGCGGGAACCGCCTTCCCCTCCAGAAAGATCACCGTCCCCGGGGGGTGATCGCTACGCACCGCGTCGAGAATGAGCAGCGCCTCCGCCCCCACCAGCCGGGGGAGCAGCGCCAGACCCGCCGTCCCTCCGTCCAGCAAGACGACTTCGGGGTGGGGGGCGAAATGCTCCTCCATCCACTGGAGCAGCCGCACCCCCACCCCGTCATCGCTCATCAACAGATTGCCGATGCCCAACACCACGACGCCCAAGCCCGTTCCTTTCGCCGAAGGCGGTCAGACCACTTTCACCCGGGTCACTTCCCCGCCGTCGGGGTCCAACACGTGGACGGCGCAGGCGATGCACGGGTCAAAGCTGTGAATGGTGCGGAGAATTTCCAAAGGCTTGGTCGGATCCACCATGCGTTGCCCGGCCAGGGCCGCTTCATAGGGGCCGGGCTGACCCTCGGGATCCCGGGGGCCGGCGTTCCAGGTGCTGGGCACCACCGCTTGATAGTTGGAGATCTTGCCGTCGTCGATGACCACCCAGTGGGCCAGCGCCCCCCGGGGGGCCTCGGTGAATCCCGCCCCCTGGGCGTGGCTGGGCCACATCCCCGGATCCCATTTGGCGTTGTTGAAGGTCTCCAACTCCCCACGCTTGATGTTGGCCATCAATTGATCGAACCAACCGGCCATGGCATCGACGATGATCTTGGTCTCCAAGGCCCGGGCGGCGGTGCGTCCCAGGGTGGAGAAGAGGGCCGATACCGGCAGCTTGAGCCGCCCCAGGGTGGCGTTGACCAACTCCTGGGCCTGGGCGTGGCCCGAGGCGTGCAACACCAACATGCGGGCCAGCGGTCCCACCTCCACCGGCTTGCCCCGCCAACGGGGCGATTTCAGCCAAGAGTACCCCTTGTCCACATTCAACTGCTCCTTGAAATCCGCCTCGGCGGTGCGGAATTTGGTCTCGCCTTTGTAGGGATGCAACCCCTTGTCGTTCCCTCCGGCGTAGTCGTACCAGGAGTGGGAGACGAACTCCTGAATCTGCTCCGGATCGTGCAGATCCAGCTTGTGCAGGGTGGAGATGTCCCGATTGAGGATCACCCCCCGGGGGATCATCAGCTTGTCCTTGGCGTAGGGGTCGGGAAAATCGCCGTAGGTGAGAAAGTTGCCCACCCCCTCGCCCACCGTCGCCCATTCGGGATAGAACCCGGCGATGGCCAGAATGTCCGGCAGATAGGCTTGATCGACAAACTCGCCCATCACCCGGATCACCTCCTTGACCCGCATCAGCCCCACCATGTCCACGGCGGTCCCCGACGCCCCGCCGCCGTTCTGGCCCTCCACCGCGATGGCGCAGGGAACCCCGCCCACCACAAAGTTGGGATGGGGATTCTTGCCGCCGAAAATGGTGTGGATCTGCACCACGTCCCGCTGCCAGGTCAGGGCCTCCAGGTAGTGGGCCACCGCCATCAGATTGGCCTCCGGCGGCAGTTTGTACTCGGGATGGCCCCAGTAGGCGTTGCCGAAAATGCCCAACTGCCCCCCCTCGGCAAAACGCAGCAACCGCTGCTGAATCTCCTTGAAATAGGTCGGGGAGTTTTTGGCATACGGCCCCACCGCCTTGGCCAGGGCGGCGGTCTGGTCGGGATCGGCCTTGAGGGCGGAGACCACATCCACCCAGTCCAGGGCGTGAAGGTGGTAGAAGTGCATCACGTGGTCGTGGACGTACTGCGCCGCGATCATCAAATTGCGGATGAGTTGGGCGTTGGGGGGGATGGGATACTTCAAGGCGTCCTCCACCGCCCGGATGGAAGCCATGGCGTGAACCAGGGTGCAGACGCCGCAGATGCGCTGGGTGAAGGCCCAGGCGTCCCGGGGATCCCGCCCCTGAAGGATCAACTCGATCCCCCGGACCATGGTCCCCGACGAATAGGCCTGTTCGATGGTGTTGCCCGCCATCTGCGCCTCAATGCGCAAATGCCCCTCGATGCGGGTGATGGGGTCGACGACGATGCGTTGGCTCATGACTCACCTCCGGCGGCGCCCGCCCCAGTTTGCGGTTGGTCCTCTTCCAGATGGTCGGCCACCAGCTCGGTCAAACCGGCCACATCCACCCGAATCTGGTAGGTCTCCAACCCCTCTTCGAGGATGATGCGGCAGTTGGAACACGCCGTGACCAGGGTATGCACCCCCAGCTCCTCGATCTGGTGCAACTTGCGCTGAAACGCTTTGGCCCGCAACGGCTCGGACCGCTCGATGGCGCTCACCCCGCCGCCGCCGCCGCAACACCAGTTGCGCTCCCGATTGTCGGACATCTCCCTGAAATCGGTGGCGATTTTTCCCAGCAACTCCCGGGGTTCCTCCAGCACGCCGCCCCGGCGGGCGAGTTGGCAAGGGTCGTGGAACGACAGGGGACGCTCCTCCGGATCCCGCTGCCGCAGCCGCAACCGTTTCTCTTTTTGCAGCCGGGCCAGCAGTTCGAGGATGTGGACCACTTCAAAGTGGTAGCGCCGCCCGATCAGGTTGGGGCCTTCCCAGCGCAGGGCGGTGTAGGCGTGACCGCATTCCGGGCTGACCACCCCTTTCACCCCCAGCTTTTCCGCCGCGTTCACGGTGCGCAGCAGGATCTCCTTGGCCAGATCCGACACCCCGAGCTGAATGCCGCTGTTGGTGGCCTCGAAAGCTTCGCTGGAGAGGGTCCAGGAGACCCCCGCATGTTTGAAGATACGGGCCATCGCCCCGAGGATTTCGGAAAACTGCACGATCTCCATCCCCGAGAACAACACCATGTAGTCCACCCCCGGTTGATCCAGGGGGATGGTCAGGCCGCTCTCCCGCTCCTGGGCGCGGATTTTCGCCTTGAGGGTCGACAACTTGACCCCCATGGGGCTGCCCAGGGTCACCGCCCGCTGGGTGGCGTGGACCAAATCTTCCGGGGCGTGACCGGACAACGCCATCCCCTCCCGCATTTTGCGAATCATGGCGGTAATGTCATTGCCCGCCGGGCAGGCCAGGGAACAGCGCCCGCACAGGGTGCAACTGTCGTAGACCAGCGGCTCCCACTCCGCCAACTCGGCGTCGCTCACCGGCTGGTCCAACCCGATGTTGACCATCAACTTGCCCAGCAGGGTGAACTCCTGCTTCCACAAGCGGCGCAACGGTTCCAGTTTGTGGATCGGGGTATATTTCGGATCCCCGGTCTCGGTGTAGAAAAGACACGCCTCGGCGCACAATCCGCAGTGGACGCAAGAGGCGAAGAAGGTCGCCATCGGCGTGTCCATCCCCGCGCGAAGGGCGGCCAAACCCCGTTCCAAGGTCGCGCTCATGCCTGCACCCCCTTTCGGCCGAACTGTTCGCCGGTGTACCAGCGGGCGACGAAGATGGTGACGGCGTGGATCAGTTTGGTGAAGGGCAACAACGCCAGCAACAACTCGGCGGCCAGCAGATGCAAGGCCACCATCCGGGTGTAGGAGACGAGGACGTGGTGATAGGCCATCCAGCCGGTAAGCAGCGGCAGGAAGGTCAGGGCCCAGGCGAGATAGTCCCCGGCGGTGGAGAGGAACCGTTTCACCGGATCCCGCATCCGGCTGACCAGCGCCGCCAGCAGCGCGACGATGGCCACCACCCCCAGGGCGTCGGCCAGCGGCGCCGAAAGGGCGGGCCAGCCGAAGCCGAGGAGATGACGAAACAGTTGAATGTGGAACTCGGCGAAAAAGAGCACGGCGAAGAAGCCGATGTGGAAGAGATAGCCCGACACGTGGGTGGCGGGGGCCCGTTCAAAGAGTCCGGGAACGGGGAAAAAGCGGTTCCACACCGTGCGCATCGGCGACCCCTGACGCTCGGCGGGGCGGGGCGGGGCCAGATCCTCCCGCCGCCCCAGGGCGAAAATTTCAAACAGGCGCATCGCCATGCCGAAGGAAAAGACAGCGAGGGCCAAGATCCAACCCGGCCCACGCACCCAAAGCAGCAGTTCGTATCCGGGATCGTTCATGAGGATTTCTCCAGATCGTCGAGGGTGACGGGACGAGCTTCCGAACGCGCCTGATCGATGACCTTGCGATATCCCCCGGCCAACGCCGCGCCCAGGGTGGCACCCGCCGCCGCGGCGACGCCGGTGGAAAGTCCGCTCTCCCCGATGGGGGTGGAGAGGGGGGCGTAGAAGCTGCCGTTATCCCAAAAATGGGGTTCGGAACAGCCCAGACAGCCGTGTCCCGACTGGATGGGAAAACTCACCCCCTCATTCCACTTCAAGGTGGCGCAGGCGTTGTGCGTCACCGGACCCTTGCACCCCAGTTTGAACAAACACCACCCCTTGCGCGCCCCCTCGTCATCGAAGGAGGCGGCGAACTGGCCCCGGTCGTAGAAGGGACGGCGATAGCAACGATCGTGGATCGAATCGGCGTAGAAGGCCTTGGGCCGATGCAGTTGATCCAGGGCGGGCAGACGACCCAGGGTCAGGTAGTGGGCCAGCACCGCCGCCATCACCGCCGGCTGGGGCGGACAGCCGGGAATGGCCACCAGTGGTTTTTTGCCGATCAACCCCGCCACCGATCGGGCCTGGGTGGGGTTGGGTTCGGCGGCGGGCAGTCCGCCAAAGGAGGCGCAGCTTCCCACCGCGATCACCGCCGCCGCGTCCGCCGCGCACTCCTTAAGAATGGCCTCGGCGTCCTGGCCGCCAATGCGGCAGAAGGGCCGGGCGGGAATCGCCCCCTCCACCACCAGGAGATACTTTCCCTTGGCGTTTTTCATCGTCGCCCGACGGGCCTCTTCCGCCTGTTTGCCGGCGGCGGCCATCAGGGTTTCGTGGTAGTCGAGGGAGATCAAATTCAAGATCAACTGCTCGGCGGTGGGATAGTGGGCCCGCAGCAGCGATTCCGAACAGGCGGTGCATTCCTGAAAATGGAGCCAGATCACCGGAGGTCGGGGCGCCGCCGCCAGCGCCTCGGCCACCCGACCCACCCCGCCGGAGGTCAGAGTCATGGTCGCCGCCAGCCAGGCGCACAATTGGGCAAACCCCCGACGCGAGAGACCGGTTCGTTCCTCCCAGAGCGCCCCCCATCTTTCCAACCCGTCGCCTTCCCTCCCGTGCTCGCCCATGGCGGCCTCCTTTTGCTCTTGGCTCCATCTGGATGGTCGAACTCCCCTTCGCTCACTATTAGTTCATAATTCTATTCTGAAGTTCAGAAATGTCCACCGGATTATGAGCGGTATAATTACAAGTCATTAATGCGCTTTTTTTTCTCATTGACCACTGCTTTGCTGTATTTAATTCCCAGGATTTTCACCGTCAATATCGTAGAAATCAGTAATTTTTCTTGATTTTTTTTTAATTGTTGCAAAAACTTGGGCCTATCCCCCCTTATGGGGAATCTCTCGCTCGATTTCCTGGAGTTCCGCCCCGCCATGGACAAGGATCACCCCAACGGTGACGATACGAAAAGGTCCGCGATGGAGGACGCGGGGTACGAGGAGATCCGCGACCCCATGCAGATCGTGCGTTTTCTGCGCAAGGCCATTGAGGAAGAGGTCAACGTCGAGGTCGCCCTCAACGACCGGACGCGGCTCTATTTCACCTTCTTCCTCGATCACCTGCCGGAAGCCCTGACCGACGCCGCAGCCACCTCCCCCAGCCCCGACGCACCCCCCGCGCCCCCGCCGAGCCCCGATCCATCGGCCAAATCGAAGGGAAAAGAGTACGGCAAGGGGAAGGAGAAAGAGAAAAGCAAGGAGAAGGGCAAGGAGAAGGGCGCAGAAGAGGAGCCCTCCACCCCCCCTCCTCGTTATCCGTTCTACGAAACCTGTTCCTATTTGAAAAATCGCGACCATCTGCTTATCGCCCCCCTCAATCCGTCCATGGGCAACGCCCTGATTCGCGGCTGCCAAAATGTGGAGTTCCGCTTTTTCCAGGGGGTCAAGGCCATCGAGGGCGTCACCGCTTTTGATCAAGCGATCACGGTGCGGGGCGAGCCGGTGATTCAGTTGAAATTTCCCGCCATGGTCCGAGTGTTTCGCAAACGGCGCCATTTTCGCGCCAAGCTCACCCCCGACGTGGAGCTCAAGCTTACCGTGGTGCGCACCGGTCAGGCGCCATTGCGCACCGGGCTCATCGACATCAGCGTGGGCGGCCTGGCCTTCTGCAATCCCCTGACGGCGGACGATTTCCCCCAAGGCCAGGCGGTGCGGATCCTGATCGAAACCCCCGATCTCCCGACCATGACCCTGGATGGCTTGGTGCGCAACCACGCCCGCGCCACCCTCAAGGAGGGCTGCAAAAAAGGCGAGGGCCGCATCGGCGTGCAGTTCGATATTTTAAGCGCCACCGTGGCCATGCGCATCGAGGAGTTGGTCTCCTACGTTCAGCGCAAACATTTGCAAGTCGTCCTGGACCGAAAAAAAGAGAGCGCCTCCCTCATGAACCGCCACCCGGAGGAAGAGAAGGACGAGAAGGACGAGAAGGACGAGAAGAACGAGAAGAACGAGAAGGAGGAGAAAAAAGGAGGTCTGGCGGAAGAACTGGGACGCTTTCTGCAAGTCAAAAAGCGGTTTTCCTTCTCGTGATGCGACAGAGGGAGGAAGGGACGTGATGCCAGACGGGCCGCCCCCCTCGTTCGAATTTCATGAACGATTCGATTGCACCCGTTTTGGGAGCATGGTAAGGTGGGAACCATGAGAGGAATTGTATGATAAACATTAAAGGTTCTTCTTAGGACTCAAGGAGCATAGTGAATGGAAATTGATGCGTCCGTTTTCGCACTAGCTACAGCACTTGTCCCAGTTTATGTCATTCCTATTGCGCTGTTTCTCCCAATTACTACATATTTTGCAATCTGGACTGGGTCTGCTCTAATACTCAGGATTTTATACTTTTTTACAATGTTGTCATTGATTGTCTCTCTACCTGTGTCATTCATATGGTGGTCACACTTGAATGGAGCATGGTGGCTTGTACTAGTGTGTGTACTAGCTGTTAGTTATGCTGCCGTATTGAGAACCATCAAAGGTAAAATAGGAACCTTAGAACATATTAGGGCTGGAACTGCGCCTGGGTCTGTTATGATACTTAGAATTAAGTACTTTTATACGGTGTTGTCATTGATTATTTCTCTACCTGCGTCGCTTTTATGGTGGCCGACTCCAAAAGGGATATGGTCGTTTGTGCTAGTTTCTGTATTAGCTGTTGCTCATATCGGCATATTGAGATCCATAAAGGATGAAATAGCAAATATAAAGCGAATTTCGATAGGCCCTAGAATTATTAGATGCGAGAACTTGGGCTACCCTGTTTTCCTAGGTTTCGGAGATGGTTCCAATGAGGATGAAAATATTTTAAGCAGTTGGTTTAAAGACAGAAAAGGCGAAGAATTATGGCTCTCCTGGCAAACCCCATCGGATCGAGGAAATTATTTGCAGAGCAAGAAATGTATAATAGATGAAAAGAACGCATTTTTTGAAAAAAGATTGGAGGAGCGGATTTTAAAGGGAGATTACCCATATCCCTCTTCAACTTATCTTCCTCACTCAGACACGCATTTCGACTCGGACACGCAAACTTATTCCGACTCAGATACAGAAACTTCGGCAAAATTTGCACGTCTAGCGGATGAATACCTCGACACAGTAAGAGAGATTAATCGCAGAAATTACGTTAGATGATCACTCATGTCAAAGAAGAGGGTAAATTCGTCTCAATTCAATATGGCGCAGAACCTCAAGCGGGATTGGGGGGGCAAACAACGTTCCCCCCACGAAAACGTCATTCCCGCGAAAGCGGGAATCCAGCCTTTGTGTCTTTGGAACTCCTCGCCTTGCATCCAAGATGAAATAAACAGACTTTCATTCAAGCATCAAAAGCCATTCGGGGAATTTCGTTATTAATTTATTGATTTGTATTGAGTACTGTACGAACGGTCCGCGCTATCGGAACTTTTTTTTCGTGGTGAGGGGTACGGCGCATGGAAACAACGGCTGGATTCCCGCTTTCGCGGGAATGACGACAGCGTGTTTGAAACAGTTGGTTACATCCCCCGACGCTGCTTGAGGTCATTGCCATTTTTTGGAACGACTATATCTTCCGCCAGCGAATCGCCTTACCCGAGGGGGTGTGACGCTGGAGCCGCTGTTCGAGCCTCCAAAACGAGCTGGGGGTCTTTTCCGCTTCCCGGTCAGGCAGAATGAGACGAAAGTGTGGCCGTTCCGCTCGGTGAGCCGATAGTCCCAGCGTTATGCCAACCATCTTTTCCGCCCGCCGGGCGACCGGCTCGGCCCACAGGGTTTTCTTGTCCCGGGTCGCCGCCACGAACACCGTGGTGCCGGGCAATGGATCGCCGCGGTTCGCCCTCCTCCCATCCGTCGTCACACCCCATCCTTGGTGTAAGACCGCCGCAGGACGCTATTTGTACGTCGAACCGAAGACAATCTTGGCCAGCTCGGCGTAGCGCCGAACGAAGTTGACCGTAAAGCCCTCCCGGATGTAATCCGGAACCTCCTCGTAATCCTTTCGGCAGGCCTCGGGCAGCACCAGTTCGCGGATGCCCACCCGACGGGCGGCGATCACCTTTTCGCGGATGCCGCCCACCGCCAGCACCTGGCCGGTGAGGGTGATTTCGCCGGTCATGGCCAGGCGTCGGGGCAGGGGTTCATCCCGGGCCAGGGAGAGCAGCGCCGTGGAGAGGGTGACGCCCGCCGAGGGGCCGTCCTTGGGCGTCGCCCCTTCCGGCACGTGGACGTGGATGATCCCCTTGAGCCGTTCCGGATCCCCTCCCAGCTTGGCGCAGGTGGAGAGGATGAAGCTGTGGGCGATTTGCGCCGACTCCTTCATCACGTCCCCCAGATTGCCGGTGAGCTTGAATCCCTCCCCCTCGGGGTTGACCCGCGCCGCCTCGATGTCCAAGGTGGCGCCACCCATGGCGGTCCAGGCCAAGCCGGTGACCACCCCCACCCCCTGCAACGGTTTTTCGTCGCGGAAGTCGGGCTTGCCCAGAAACTCCTCCACCTTGAGCCGTTCGATGATGATGGGTTTTTCCGCCCCATCGAGGATCTTGACCGCCGCCTTGCGGGCGATGGAGCAGATCTTCTGCTCCAGGCGGCGCACGCCCGCCTCCCGGGCGTAGCCGTCGATGATCACTCGCAGCGCCGAAACCCCCAGCTTGAGATCATCGGGGGTGAGGCCGTTCTTTTCCAACTGCTTGGGCACCAAGTGGTGACGGGCGATGCGCAGCTTTTCCTCGGTGATGTAGCCCGACAGGCGGATCACCTCCATGCGGTCCTGCAGGGGCCGGGGGATCGTGTCCATCTGGTTGGCGGTGCAGATGAACAGCACCTTGGACAGGTTGAAGCGCACATCCATGTAGTGATCGAGAAACTCCCCGTTCTGTTCCGGGTCCAGCACTTCGAGCAGGGCCGAGGCGGGGTCGCCATGATAGCTGGCCCCGATCTTGTCCACCTCGTCGAGCATGATGATGGGGTTGGAAAAGCCGGTGTGGCGCATGGCCTGGATAAACTTGCCGGGCATCGCCCCGACGTAGGTGCGGCGATGGCCCTTGATCTCCGCCTCGTCCCGCATGCCGCCCACGGAAAAGCGGTAGAACTTGCGGTTCATCGCCTCCGCCACCGACCGCCCGATGGAGGTTTTGCCCACCCCGGGGGGACCGACGAGAAGAATGATCGAACCGCCCACCTCCCCCTTCAGCTTGCCCACGGCGAGAAATTCCAGGATCCGATCCTTCACGTCGTCCAGACCGTCGTGGTCCCGGTTGAGGATGCGCCGCGCCCGCCGCAGATCCAGCTTGTCCTGGGAAAAGACGCCCCACGGCAGCACGGTGAGCCAGTCCAGATAGTTGCGGGTGACGCCGTATTCCGACGAGGAGGGCTCCAGCACCGACAGCTTGTCCAGTTCATCCTGGATCCGCTTGGTCGCCTCCTCGGTGAGGGTCAGCTTGGCCACCCGCTCCTTGAAGCGGTCCACGTCGGCGGTGCGGTCGTCCTTGGTGATGCCCAGCTCCTTTTGAATCTCCTTGAGCTGCTCCCGCAGGAAAAATTGCCGCTGATGCTCGGCGATGCCCTGCTCCACCTGCTTGGAAATCTTGTCCTGGAGCTTGACCATCTCCAGCTCTTTCTTGAGCAGGGTCAGCACCTTTTCCAGCCGCTCGCGGATCGGAATGGTATCCAGCACATCTTGCAATTCGTCCCGGCTGGAGCTGGTCATGGAGGCGACGAAGTCCGCCAGCCGGTCCGGTTCGCTGAAATTATGCCGGGAGAGAAACATTTTGACCTGCTCTTGATAGAGCGAGTCGTATTTCAAAATTTCCTTGAGGGTGTTGATGATGGCCATGGTGTAGGGCTTGATGGCATCCGGGTCCACCGGTCCCGGGGCCTTGTAGTGGTGGGCCACCCGGGCCACCAGGGGGGGATCGCGGCGGATCATCTCCCGCACCTCGAAGCGGGAGATCCCCTCGGCCAGCAGCTTGATCTGCTTGTCCTCCTTGTTGACCGCCGCCTCCAGGATGCGGGCCACCGTGCCCACCCGGTAGAGCTTTTCCGGGTTGAACACCTCCTGGCCATCCTCGGAGTGGGAGAGGATGATGCCGAACATCCGCCCCGGCGACTCCATGGCCTGCAGGATGGTATCGAAATAGGGCCACCCCTCCACCTGGATGGGGGTCAACATGCCCGGGAAAAAGGGCCTCCCCCCCAGGGGATAAAGCACCAGCTCGCCGGGAAGCACATCCTCGAAGGTGGCGGGGGGCTGGGGATCCGAACGGGCGTCATCCTCCTCCACCAGGGCGTCCACCACTTCGGACTCGAGGGAAACGGAGGGGTCGTCATCGTCATCGTGATCAGCATGGGACATGGTGGAACTCCCTGAATCGGCACCCCGGAAAAGGCGCGAAAATTTGAGCCCTGAAATCGGCGACAGAACGCGAGAAGGGACGGACGCTGGAGAACCACGCGACGGCATCCATCATGGACTATATGGCGCGACCTTGGCGGGATTGCAAGCGGCGTATGAGAAAAAGGGGGAATCCCCAACTCCGGGAAGTCAAAACAGGTTCGCCGCCGGAAAGAAGACCCTCCGGCGGCGAACGGGGAACCACGGGGAGAACACCGGCCCGGCGAATTACGCCATGGCGCAACCGCCGCCTTCCTTGGGGGTGAAGGAGTTGCCGCAGCCGCAGGAGCTGCCGGCGTTGGGATTCTTGATCACGAACTGGGCCCCGTTGAGATCCTCGACAAAGTCGATCTCGGCGCCGCGCAGATAGCGGATGGAGACGGCGTCCACCAACACCTTGACCGGGCCGTAGTCCACCATTTCGTCGTTTTCATCCTGCTGATCGTCAAAGGTGAAGCCGTACTGAAAACCGGAGCAACCGCCGCCGGAGACGAAAATCCGCAACTTCAGGTTGGGGTTGTTCTCCTCGGAGAGCAGAACGCCCAGCTTTTCGGTGGCGGATGAGCTGAGGGAGAGCGCCTGGGACATGCGAAAAACTCCTTTTACCGGCCCGCCGGGCGGGCGGCTGTCGAAATGAGGCCCTGGGGGGGATGACGTGAAACCGCGAACGGGGGTGACGGGCCTCGCGGCAGGCCCTCGGGGGTGCCTCGGGGGCGGCAAGAAACACTCCAACGTCCTTGCCCAAGAATACCCCATTCTGTCCTGTGTGACAAACCATCGCGACAGGAAGTTCACCACCCCGCCCCGCTTTCCCACATTCCGCTTGGCGGACAGAGGGGAATGATCTATGGTGAGGATTCACCTCCTGAGCCCGTCTTATTCATGAATTTCGTCGCGAAAGCGTCCAGGGGGCGTCAGGACAAGGCGCGAGAAGGGCGACGACCGGAACCGCGCTCACTGCGCGGTGAGGATCGGCGACCGAGCGCAACGCAGTCATGGCGCACTCCTGGTGCGCTTGCAGCAGAAATTCATGAATAAGACGGGCTTATGCCACCCCTTTCCCCCATGCCAAGGAGCCCCCATGATGCTCTCCCAGGGTGCCATGCTTCAATCCCTGCTGGCCATTCTGGCGGGGGTGCTGATTCTGGTCGTGCCCCGACTGCTCAACTATGTGGTGGCAGGCTTTTTCATCCTCTTCGGACTGCTCAACCTCCCCTCCTCCCTCAACGCCTCCGCCGCCCAGTTGCTCAAGAGCGCCGTGGCCATCGGGGCCGGGGCGGTGATTTTGATCTATCCCCGCTTTCTCAACCACGCCGTGGCCTTCACCCTCATCCTCCTCGGGGTGCTGGGGTTGGTCCATTAATCGCGCCGGACGTTTCGCGCGTTGCACTGCGAAGCTTGTCCCATGTTGTCTCCCGCCCACCCCGTTCGGATGACAAGGCCATGACGCCTTTCGAGCCTGAAAAACGACCCTGGAAACCACGGATGCCGCTCCCAACGATGGAGATGAAACGGCCTCGCCATGCTCGCATCGTGGGATATTTCGCCCTCCTGATTTTCATCCTCTTTTTCCCTGCCCCGGGGATGGCAAGGCTCGATTCCCGTTGCCCCAACCCAACCTTGTGGGAATGTTATGGAATGGTGGAAGTGAACACGGAGCCCTCGGGCAAGCAGACGGGAGGATTCGCCCGCATCACGGAATTCAAGAACCATGAATCCCTGATCGAAATGAATATCGATCATCAGGAGAAGAAAAATCTTGAAATTAATCGGGTGGATTTCTATTACGGATTAACAGAGGAAGAGATAAAACTTGGACCTGGTAACTCTTCATTCTTTGGAATTGGCATGGCGTTCGGGTATCCGCTGCAACTTGGTCGGCTTCTCTACCCACAGGGACCGGAAAGCGTCCCCGAGGGAGAAACCTCCCATGATTTCTTTACAAATATGGAGTTCTCAAAAAAAACGGAAACCCCTTCCGATAAAATCAATGTACACGTCAAGGCGACTATCCAACGAATCAATGGCCAGCGCATCGCCTTCTCATTCAACGCCTCGGCCCCCAACAAAAACGATATAATCATGCGCGGTTTTTGGGACCAGGAACAGCCAGCGCCCTTGCCCGACGACTTCGACCTCACGGCATGGCATATCTTCTCGGGTGAAAAATTCAAGACGCTGAAGGAAATCCGAGAGAAAATCCGTCCGACGGCACCCGCGGAATAACCAGGAGGAACGACTCAAGAGGGGAGAAAATCCCTCCGTCATTTCGCCTCACCGCCGGTGAATCGCCAGATGGAGCGGCGTCCGCGAGGGCCGGACCTTGTGGACGAACTCGTAGCGCGCCACGTGATAGCTGGGATCGAAGCCGTAAAAGTTGATCCGCATCCGCCCCAACTCCGCCGCCTCGCAGGCATCGAGCTGTTCGTCGGTCAACTCCAGCCGCCGCTGGCGCTTTTCCGCCAGGGCCTGCTCCCACCCCGCCCCGACCAAAGCCTGGACGAACGCCTCCAACTCCCGTTGGAATTCCCCCAACCCGTTGGACAGCACCCGATCCGCCAACCCCAGCGCCGCCGCCTCCGCCGCCCCCAGGGGCAGACGCCCCCGCAGGATGCCTTCCGCCCGTTCGGTGCCGCAACGGCGGGGGAGCAGCGCCGTCCAGTATTCCGAACCATATAAATTGCCCATGTTGCGATAGTGGGGGTTCATCGTCACGCCGCCCCGGCAGACCACCCGATCCGCCGCCAGGGCGAGAAAGCACCCGCCCGCCCCCGCATTGCCCCGCACCGCCGCCACCGTCAGCAGATGGTCCGAGTCCAAGATTTGCCGCACCAGCCGGTTCATCGCCCGAATGTTGCGCCAGGACTCCTCCGCTGGGCTGGCCGCCGCCTCGATGCGATTCAAGTGCAGACCGTTGCTGAAAAAATCCACGCCCCCCAGCAAGACCAGCGCCCGGATGGAGCGTTGCGCCGCCCCTGCGACCGCCTGCCGCAGCCGTTCGCACTGGTCGGCGTCCATGGCCCCGTTGGCGAAGGGAAATTCCAGCCAGCCGATCCCATTCTCCTCGCGATAGGCGAGGTCGCGCCAAGTCGCCCCCTCCCCCGGCTCGACCCGCCAGGAGAGGGGAACCTCGGGAACCCCCGCCAACCGCTCCTCCCCCAACACGACCGTGGCGGGAAGCTTGAAGGCGGGCTCGCCCTGTTCCAGACGCAGATGACCGACCCACACCGCGCCGTCGCCGGTCGCCCGACAAATCGCCCCCTCCCGGCGGGCGATCACCGCCCCCGGCGGGCCGCGCAAGGTCGCCTCTTCCCAGGGATCGAACAAACGACAGGGAAGCCCGAGCAACTCGTCCGCCACCCCGGGAAAACCGTCGGCGGCGCGGAGCCGGGCCAACGCCTCCCGGGTCGAACCGTTCCAGTCGATGCGCCGCTGGGCTTGGGTCATGGGTGGGTGAAGAGTTCCCAGCAGCGCCATCTCCGCTTGCGGGGTGGGTCGCCCCCCCGCCGCGAAACGGTCCAGAGCCTGATGCAACGCCGTCAGCGCCGCCTCCGTCACCTCGTGGCGATAGAGGCTCCCCTTGCTGGCGGGGCGGGCCAACGAACAGGGAGCCCAGCCCCACACCGGACCGGCGTCCAATACCGCCTCGGCCTGCAACACCGTCACCCCCCAGGACTCGATCCCCTCTTGCACCGCCCAATCCAGGGCCGACGGCCCCCGATCCCCCGGCGGTCCGGGGTGGAGGATCCAGCAGGGAACCGCCCGCCACACCGATTCGGGAATCGCCCGCTTGAGAAAGGGGGCGATCACCAGATCCGGGCGAAACCGCGCCACCGCCTCCTCCGTGGTCCGGTCGGAGATGTCCAACTCCACCGAGAGGACATCCCCCCGCCGCGTCAACTCGACGAAGACCCGTTGACTCAAACTGTTGAAGGCGTGAACCAAAAGCAAGATGCGCATGAAGCTGGACTCATCCCGGCGTTTGCCGCGTCAAGGGGCGGGAATGGGGAGAAACGGGGAGATCCTCCGCCCCGGGAACCTCGGAGGCGGACGAGGCGGGCGACAAGGATTCCGCCGCCGGAACCCCCTCACCCTCCCGCCCGCCCGCCGCCGTCCCTTCGGCCTCGCCGTGGGACTCCCACTCCCACAGGGCGGCCTCGGCCTTGCGCAGAAAGGGATCGTCGGGCTTCGCCAGATGGCGAAAGGTGCGCAGTGCAACGCGCGAAACGTCCGGCGCGATT
>JADGAP010000068.1 GCA_015231965.1 Magnetococcales bacterium
CTTTCCGTTGGTTTGAAGGGAGCCATTCACCGATCGGCTTTCCTGGATTCCCGCTCTCGCGGGAAGGACGAGCGTCAATTCCGTAGCCGACAAGGTGCAAAACTGATTGGGAATGACTCTGTTGGGCAAGGGCTGGAGAACGGTGGGAGCCCAGCGCCCGGACATCACGTTGAAATTCGATTTCCAATGATTTCACTCCGACGAAAACACCACCGTCGCCCCGCCAAAGGATCCGGCGTATGATCCCTCCCATTCCCCCTTCTCCAGCCCCAAGCCTGTTGACGCCGCGCCATGGATAGCCCTCCCTTTCGTTTGGAATCCCCCTACGAGCCCCAGGGCGACCAGCCCCAGGCCATCGCCGCCCTGATTCGGGGTCTGGAGGAGCGTCGGAAGGATCAGGTGCTGCTGGGCGTCACCGGTTCTGGCAAAACCTTCAGCATGGCCCAGGTGATCCAGCAGTTAAACCGTCCGGCGCTGATTTTGGCCCACAACAAAACCCTGGCGGGGCAGTTGTATGGCGAGATGAGGGCCTTTTTCCCCCACAACGCGGTGGAATATTTCGTCTCGTATTACGACTACTACCAGCCGGAGGCCTACGTTCCCCGCACCGACACCTACATCGAGAAGGATTCGGCGATCAACGAGCAGATCGACCGGATGCGCCACTCCGCCACCCGCTCCCTGCTCACCCGGCGGGATGTGGTGATCGTCGCCTCGGTGTCGTGCATCTACGGCCTGGGTTCGCCGGACGAATACCAGGAGATGAGCTTCGCCCTGAGCGTCGGCGAGACCATCGATCAGCGGGAGCTGCTGCGCCGTCTGGTGGAGATTCAGTACCGGCGCAACGATCTGGACTTCCACCGGGCCACTTTTCGGGTGCGGGGCGACGTGGTGGAGATTTTTCCCGCCCACGAGGAGGAGCGGGCGCTACGCATCGATTTTTTCGGCGACGAGGTGGAGCGCATCGTCGAGACCGATCCCCTCACCGGCAAGATCCATCGGGAGTTGCGGCGCATCGTGCTGCACCCGGCCAGCCACTACGTCACCCAACGGGCGACCCTGCTGCGGGCCATGGAGGAGATCAAGGAGGAGTTGCGGGGGCGTCTGGCGTGGTTCCAATCGGAAAACAAGCTGGTGGAGGCGCAACGGCTGGAGCAGCGCACCCTGCAAGACCTGGAGATGATCCAGGAGGTGGGCTACTGCACCGGCATCGAAAATTACAGCCGCTTTCTGTCGGGCCGCCGCCCCGGCGAGCCGCCGCCGACGCTGTTGGAATATCTCCCCCAGGACGCCCTGTTGTTCGTCGATGAAAGCCACGTCACCACGCCCCAGGTGCGGGGAATGTATCGGGGCGACCGCTCGCGCAAGGAGACCCTGGTCAACTACGGATTCCGCCTCCCCTCGGCCCTGGACAACCGCCCGCTGACCTTCGAGGAGTGGGACGGCATGCGCCCCCAGACGATCTTCGTTTCGGCGACCCCCGCCCCCTTCGAGTTGGGGTTGACCGGCGGCGTGGTGGTGGAGCAGATCATCCGCCCCACCGGATTGATCGACCCTCCCTGCAAAATCCGCCCGGTGGCGGGCCAGGTGGACGATTTGCTGCACGAAATCCGCCTCGTCGTGGCGCAAGGATTTCGCGTCCTGGCCACCACCCTGACCAAGCGCATGGCCGAGGATCTCACCGAATATCTGGAGGAGTTGGGGGTCCGGGTACGCTATCTCCATTCGGACATCGACGCCCTGGAGCGGATGGAGATCATCCGTTCGTTGCGGCTGGGGGAGTTCGACGTGCTGGTGGGCATCAACCTGCTGCGGGAGGGGTTGGACCTCCCCGAGGTGGCCCTGGTGGCGATTTTGGATGCGGACAAGGAGGGCTTTCTCCGCTCGGAAACCGCCCTGGTGCAGACCATCGGCCGGGCGGCGCGGAACGTCGAGGGGCGGGTGATCCTCTACGCCGACACGATGACCGGATCCATGGAGCGGGCGCTGGCGGAAACCAATCGGCGGCGTTCAGTGCAGACGGCCTACAATCAAAAACACGGCATCACCCCGGAGTCGGTGCGCAAGGGGGTGGCGGACCCCATGGGGGCGGTGTGCGAAAAGGATTACGTCACGGTTCCGGCGCAAAAAGAGGAGGCGCTGGACCCCCGCGAGCTGAAAAAACGGATCAAGGATCTGGAAAAACGGATGCGCGAGGCGGCGGAGCGAATGGAGTTCGAGGTGGCGGCGGCGCTCCGCGACAAACTTTTCGCCCTGGAGAAGAAGGCGTTGATGTAATCCCGTCTGATTCATGAATTTCTGCGGCAAGCACAGGCTTGGTTCCTCGTAGCGATCGCTGCATTTTCTCCCCCGCCCCCTGGATTCCCACTTTCGCGGGAATGACGATGGAGTGTTTGAAAAAATGGGTTGCATCCCCTGACGCCGGTTGATCTGATGTGCGATTTTAAAATGGAACGACGCTAACACCCCCGAAACGAAACCATCCGCCATCACTCCGGAATCGGCATCACCCTGTCGAACCGCTCGATCGACGGAAATTTATCGGAAAACTTCGGCGCGATGGTGGAACTGGGTGCCGCCTTGTGCAACAAATACCGAATCCCATACGCCGCCGCCGCCGTCAACACCTTCTCCGTGTCATCCACCAACAACGTCGTCATCGGATCAAACGGAACCCGCTCCCGCAACCGCCCCCAAAACTCCGGCGTCTCCTTGGGAATCCCCACCTCATGACTCGACGTGGTGGACGCCAAATACCTCCCCACCGGCGTCCGCGACATCTTCAAGGCCAACGAACTCCCATGGGCGTTGGTCACCAAATGGGCTGGACGCCCCGATTTTTGCAAAGCCTCCAAAAACGACAACACATAGGGATGGACCTGAATCAAATGGGCCACCTCCAACTTCAACACCGTCAAATCGAAATCCAACTCCCTCGACCAAAAATCCAGATCATACCACTCCAACGTCCCCTCCCACTTTTTGTAGGTGGAGAGGATATGCTCCTTGGCGGCTGCGGGATCCATGCCGTGACGCTTGGCATAGGCGGCGGGCACCGTCTCCAGAAAGAACACGTTGTCGAAATGGAGATCCAGCAAGGTGCCGTCCATGTCCAACAACACGGTGCGAATCTTATCCCAGGGGAGGATCACGGAATCGCCCATGGTCAGGTCCGATAGTCGGCGTTGATGGAGATGTAGCCGTGGGAGTAGTCGCAGGTCCAAACGGTCTCCTCGGCGTCGCCCAACCCCAGATCGATGACGATGGGAATCTCCTCCCGATTCATCGCCTCGTCCCCCGCGGCCTCGGTGTACCCCGCAGCGCGACATCCCCCCTCGACGATGGTCACCCCGCCCAGGGTGATGACCACCCGATCCAATTCCAGCGGAACCCCGGCATAGCCCACCGCCGCCAAAATCCGCCCCCAGTTGGGATCCCGCCCGAAACAGGCGGTCTTGACCAACGGACTGTGGGCCACCGCCTTGGCGATTTGCAACGCCTCCCCGGCGGTGCGGGCGCGCTGCACGGTGATGGAGATCAATTTGGTAGCCCCCTCCCCATCCCGCACCACCCATTGAGCGAGCTCCAGGCACAACTCGGTGAGGGCCGCATCCAGGGTCGCGGCCCGGGGATCTTCCGCCGAGACGATGGGGGCGTGGGCGGCGGACCCCGAGGCGAAGATCATCAAGGTATCGTTGGTGGAGGTGTCGCCATCCACGGTGATGCGGTTGAAACTGCGGTTCACCGCCCGATCGAGCAACGTTTGCAACGCCGGGGCGGCGATGGCCGCGTCGGTGAAGAGATAGACCAACAGCGTCGCCATGTTGGGGTGGATCATCCCCGCCCCCTTGGCGATGCCCGCCACCACCACCGGAACCCCGTCCACCGTCAGACGACGAAAATTTCCCTTGGGAAAGGTGTCCGTGGTCATGATCGCCCGGGCGGCGGCGGAAAGTCCCTCCGACGCGGCGGATTGCAGCAGCCCCGGCAGGGCGTCGAGAATCTTGCCGACGGGCAACGTCACCCCGATCACCCCGGTGGAGGCGGGAAAAATGAGCTCCTGGGGAATCTCCATCAAACGCGCCAATCCCTGGCAGACGGCTCGGGCGTCCTCCAGCCCGCTGGGGGTGCAGGCGTTGGCGTTGCCCGAGTTGACCACCAGCCCCCGGGCCAATCCTCTGGACAATCGCTGACGACACAGCCGCACCGGAGCCGCCGCCGCCTGATTTTGCGTGAACACCCCGGCCACGGCGGCGGGACCATCCATCACCGCCAACATCATGTCGGGGGTTCCGCTGGCCTTGATGCCGGCCACGCCGGAGGCAAAACGAAAGCCCGGAACCTCGGGCAACGCGGGGAGTTCAAACGATCCAACAGCCATGGGACGAACCTCGGAAACGCGCAAGACGACGACCAACGGGGGAAATTCCAGGCTCCGTCGCGAAAGGGGAATCCATTTTCGCCCGGGAAGGGTGTATCATAGAAAAATTGTCTCGTCTTTTCACCTGTTCGAGGGGGCCATGGATCGGGAATCCCAAAACGCCGCCGGGGCGGAACCGTTCGCCGCTCGGCTCAATGGGCGCTTTGACGGGGTGATCCGTCAGGAACAGATCGATGAACTGGGTTCCGCCATGGCCCGGTCGGATGGCTGGTATCTGGTGCAGCCGGGGGATCCCTATCCCGCCCAGCCGGTGAGCGGTTCCGAGGCTCGCTGTCATCTGGAGGGGTTGGTGGATGAGATCCTTCGGGTCGAGCAGGGGACCTGGAGCACCATGATCTACGCCCAGAGTTTGGAAGCTCCGGAGATCATCAAGGTTTTTCATCCCCGTCGGGCGGGTTCCTCGTGCGGTTCCAGCGGGCAGGTGATCCGGCCTTGGCGGGTGTTGACGCGCATTCCTCCGGGGCCGGTTCCCGATTGGGAGGCCGAGGCGGTGGGGGAAACCGGCGGGCGCGGTTGGTGGAAGAAGTTGCTCTGACGGAAGCCCCGTCGAGGCGCGCCAAGGATCCGCCCGCACGAATTCGCGTCAAAATGGACGTGCAAAAAAAGGTGAAGGGGGTATTGGGGGACAGTTCTCTGTCCCCCAAGGTCTTGCTTTGAGGCTTTTGCGGCCCGATGCGCCCCAAGAGGACGAACCAACGCATCTTCCCTTCCGCACCCGATCCATCGCATCGGGCCGCCGGGGGTCCGGGGGGCCTTCCCCCCCGAATCCCGCCGAGGCTCGTTTTCCTCCGAGGACGCCCCACAAGCCGGGGGTCCGGGGGGCCTTTCCCCCCGAATCCCGCCGAGTTCTATTTTTCCGCGAAAGGTTCTTCCAATCCCCTGGAATCCCTATTTTTATCCGGAATAATTATCAAAGTTATCAAAATCGACGAGGGCTCTCCCCCAGGCCGAACCGCCGTCTGCCAGGAAAATGTCCCCACTGTTCCTCTCCCAAGAACTCCACCACCCGGTCCCCCCCCGTCTCGGGGGAGATGATCTCGCCGATCACTCCCCCGGAAGAAGGCCGCGGGGCCTTCGCCAACCGCCATCCCTGGCGCGCTTGGTCAGGCGACCATCTCCCGCAGGCTGCGCATCAGGCGGCAACCGGCTTGGGGATCCTGCTGCAACACCGGCTTGAGATCCGAGGCCTGGAGCACCAGCACTTCCCCGTCGCCGACGCACACGGCGGTGAAGGCGTGGGGCTCATCATGGCAGAAGCCTTGCTCGCCCAGGCATTCGCCGGTGGCGTAGGAGTGGAGCAACTGCTGAGGGCATTCCAACGGGTCATCCATGTCGATGCGACCATAGGCTCCCATGTCCACCCACACCGGGGCGCTTTCGGCCTTCACCGCGTCCACCCGGCCTTGCAGCACCAGCACCAACTGACCATCCCGCTCGCCCTCCTCGAACAACACTTGACCATCCCGCACCGGCATACGGCGCATCATGCCTTGGAGTAACGTCCGCTCCTCTTGAGGTAGGTTGCGCAACCGGGAGGAGGCCAAGATCGCCTCCAGTCCCTTGCTGCGTTCCTGAGCTTCCAGAAGATCGGTGAAGTGAAAGTGCTTAGCCATTGGGTGTCCCTCTCGTAGGTAGATGGTCGTGATTTCGGCAACTCCGGCGCCGATTCTGGGGGCGGTTGGCCGCGTGATCACGCTGCGCCGCAATAAACAAAGTGGTTTTCCCCTTGTGGCGGAGCCCCTCTCTCCCCCGGTTGGATAGAGCGGAGGAAAGGGAAGTTCCAAATTCTTCGTAGAGGGATCATGGACTTAATTCCAAATAAATGTAAGTAAATTTTTTTAGACAAATTATAAAATACGCCTATACTTGATAAACTGCGTTACATGAATGGCCGCTATTGCAGTGCAAAATATTGATAGGATGATAGCGGGGAGAAGGCTTTCGCCCCACTCCCCGCGAGGGGGATTGTTTACGAGTCGGTGACAAAATTTCCCCGATTGAGGGCCGCGGTCACCGCCCGAAGCGAGGCGGCGACGATGCTTTCGCCGACTCCCGCGCCCCAGCAGGCGGCGCAGGGGTTGCCGTCCCGTTCCAGGCGGACGAAGGCGGCGGCGCGGGCGTCATTGCCCGACTCGATGGCCCGCTCCTCGAAGCCGCTCACCCGCCAGGGGAGGGAGAGGGCGTCGAGAAAGGCGTCGATGGGTCCGTTGCCCCGTCCCTCCACCGACCATGGTTCGCCCTGACGGGTGAGGTCGGCGCGGAGGATCACCCCCTCCGGCCCCTCCAGGAGGTGAAATCCATTCAAGGCGAAGGGACCGGGGGGATGAAAATAGAGGCGGCTGAACAGGTCGCCCACCGCGCCGGGGGGGAGTTCGCCGCCGACGGCCTCGCTGTGACGCTGCACCGCCTGGGCGAACTCCCGCATCAACCCGGCGGGGGGGGCGAATCCCCTCTCCCGTTCCAGGCGAAAGGCGGCACCGCCCTTGCCCGACTGGCTGTTGATCCGCACCACGGCGGCGTAATCCCGTCCCACGTCCGCCGGATCCAGGGGGAGGTAGGGGACTTGCCAGGGTTGATCGGGGCGTTGCGCCGCCATCCCCTTGCGAATGGCGTCCTGGTGGGAGCCGGAAAAGGCGGTGTAGACCAACTCCCCGGCGTAGGGGTGACGGGGATGGACCGGCAAGCCGCACCAACTCTGGTAACATTCGGCAAGTTCGTCCAAGCGGGAAAAATCCAACCCCGGATCGATCCCCTGGCTGCGGAGGTTGAGGGCCAAGGTGATCAAATCCACGTTGCCCGTCCGTTCGCCGTTGCCGAAGAGGGTTCCCTCCACCCGATCCGCCCCCGCCAAGAGGGCCAGTTCCGCCGCCGCCACCGCCGTGCCCCGGTCGTTGTGGGGGTGGACGCTGATCGTCACCTCCCCCCGGCGGGAGAAGCGGCGGCAAAACCACTCCACCTGATCGGCGTAATGGTTGGGCGAGGCGCTCTCCACCGTGGCGGGAAGATTGAGGATCACCGGTCGGTCGGGACCGGGCTTCCAGACGTCGCACACCGCCTCCGCGATGGCCAAGGCGAACTCCGGCTCGGTGTTGGAAAAGCTCTCCGGGGAGAATTCAAAGGTCCAGGCGGTTTCCGGGCGGGATTCGGCCTGCCGACCCACCCGTTCCGCCCCCTGACGGGCCATGGCGATCATCTCCTCCCGGCTTTTGCCGAAGACCAGCCGCCGCTGCGCCGGCGAGGTGGAGAGATAGAGATGGACGATGGCCGATTCGGTGCCGTGCAGGGCCTCGAAGGTGCGGTCGATGATGGCGTCGCGGGCCTGGGTCAAGACCTGGAGGGTCACGCCGGGGGGGACGAGATGTTCCTCGATCAAGCTGCGGGTGAAGTCGAATTCGGGCTGGGAGGCGGCGGGAAAGCTGATTTCGATCTGGCGAAAGCCGAGGGCGACGAGCCGTTGGAAAAATTGGCGCTTGATGGTCGGTTCAAGGGGGGAGGGAAGGGCCTGGTTGCCATCCCGGAGGTCCACGGCGCACCACTGGGGGGCGCGGGTGATGACCTGTTCCGGCCACTTCCGGAGGGTCAAGGGGACGGCGGGGGCGGGGCGATATTTGACGGCGGCGGAACATTCCATGAATCGATCCTCGGAGGATGAGCGGTCGTGCTTCGGGTTCGCCGGAGGGCGAAATCGGGGTTCGCGGCCCCCAACCCACGTCCACCGGCGCGCCGCGAGGCGGGATTCCGGTGGACGCCATGCAGTCGCGGTCCGAGGAAAAAGGCGAGATTCAACATGGAACGTTCTCCCAAGGGAGGAAGGGAACGAGGGACGAAGCCTCTCTCCAGCCGCCGGGGAGGGCTCTGGAGGGTTTGAATCATGGAATTATGGGATGAGGTGGAGAAAGTGTCAGCGCCCGGAGCCGGGCAGCAGTCGCCGTCCCAGGCCGGGGCGGCTGGGGACGGAGGGGGGGGAGAGGCGGAGGCGAAAGGCGTTCATGGGGGTACCCTAACCAGCCTTCGGGAAAAAATCAACGGGAAGTTGGATTGATGCCCGGTAAAATTCAGCCGATGATAGGAGGATAGAAATTTTCGGCGTTCCAACGACAGGGAGAACGGATCATGGAGCCCGCCGCGACTTGCAGCAGCGACACGGTATGGCATCCCCACGCGGTGACGCGGGTCGAGCGGGAGCGGCTCAACGGCCATCGGGGCATGGTGATCTGGTTCACCGGGCTGTCGGGATCGGGCAAATCGACCCTGGCCCAGGCGGTGGGACAGCGGCTCCACGAGGAGGGGCGGCGCATCTATGTGCTGGACGGGGACAACATCCGCCACGGCCTCTGCGCCGATCTAGGCTTTTCCGACATGGACCGGCAGGAGAACATCCGCCGCATCGGCGAGGTCGCCCGGCTGATGGTGGACGCCGGACTGATCGTCCTCACCGCCTTCATCTCCCCCTTCACCGCCGACCGGCAGCGGGCGCGCAACCTGATCTCCCCCGGGGATTTCATCGAGGTCTATTGCGACGCCTCCCTGGCGGTGTGCGAGCAACGGGACGTCAAGGGGCTCTATCGCAAGGCTCGGGCCGGTTTGATCCGGGAGTTCACCGGCATCTCCTCCCCCTACGAGCCGCCCTCCAACCCCGAAATCGCCGTCCCCTCCGGCCTGGAGTCGGTGGGAGCGTGCGTCGCGCGGGTGCTGGCGGCGGTGAACCCGCGGATCGATCCCGCATGACGCGCCCAAGCTTCCCCTGGATGGATCCATGTGCGGCATAGCCGGGCGCCTCTCCTGGAATCCCCCGCCGGACCCCGCCGTCACCGCCCGGATGATCGCCCGTTTGCGCCATCGCGGCCCCGACGGCGAGGGGATGTGGAGCGACGGCCCCATCTCCCTCGCCCATCGTCGGCTGGCGGTGCTGGACCTCACCCCCGCCGGGGCTCAACCCATGGCCGACGCCTCGGGAGCCCTGCACATCACCTTCAACGGTGAGATCTACAACTTCCGCGCCCTGCGCCGGGAGTTGGAAGGGAAAGGCTTTGTTTTTCGCAGCGGAACCGACACCGAGGTGATCCTGGCGGCGTGGCGGGCCTGGGGGCCGGAGGCGCTGCAACGGTTCAACGGCATGTTCGCCTTCGCCCTGTGGGACGGGGAGTCCCTCGTTCTCGCCCGGGACCGCATGGGGGAGAAGCCGCTTTTTTATTATCCCCTGTCCGACGGCGGGGTGATCTTCGCCTCGGAACTCAAGGCGCTGCTGGCGGATCCGGAGGTTCCCCGGGAGATCGATCCGGCGGCCATGAGCCACTATCTCTCCCTCAACTATTGCCTGACCGGGACGCCAATCCTGCGGGGGGTGCGCAAACTCGCCCCCGGATGTTGGCTGCGGGCGGGGCAGGGGCGTGAAGCGCGGGAAGAGGAATATTGGAATCTGGCGGCGGCCTTCCAGCACAAGCGGACCCTCCCCCGGGGGGGGGAGGCGGCGGAGGCGGAGGCGTTCAACGCCCTGTTCGAGGATGCGGTGCGGCTGCGGCTGGAGAGCGACGTCCCCCTGGGGGCCTTTTTGAGCGGCGGGGTGGATTCGTCGTCGATTGTGGCGGCCATGGGGCGGGTGGGGTCGCGGGGAAAAATCCACACCTATTCCGCCGGGTTCGAGGAAAAAAGCTACAGCGAGCTGAGCCACGCCCGGATCATGGCCGATTGGCTGGGGGTGGATCATCGGGAGCGGGTGATTGTCCCGCCGACCCTGGCGGAATGGGAGCGGGCGGCCTGGTTTCTCGACGAGCCCATGGCCGACACCTCGATCTTTCCCATGCTTCCCCTGTCGGGATTGGCCCGGGAGGGGGTGACGGTGGTCCTTTCCGGCGACGGCGGGGATGAACTGTTCGGTGGTTACAGCACCTACATGGCCGACCGGATCCATCGCTGGACGCGCTGGATTCCCTCCCTGTTCACCCGGGGGATGGAGCGGCTGTCGTGGCATTTTCTCCCGGTGTCGTGGGACCGGGTGAGCCTGGACTATCAACTGCGGCAATTTTTGGCGGGCCACGCCTACCCCTTCGGCAAGGCCCACTACAGTTGGCGGCGCGTCCGGGACGACGGGGAGAAGGCGGCGCTGCTGCGGCCCGAACGGCGGGAGGCGGTGCTGGCGGCGGACCCCTACGCCCCCTTCGAGGCGTTCCGGCAACAGGCGGCAGGGTGCGACGAGCTGGATCAGGCGATGTACATGGATCTCAAAACCTGGCTGGTGGACGACATCCTGGTGAAGGTGGATCGTTGCACCATGGCCCATGGTCTGGAGGCCCGGGCGCCGTTTTTGGATCATCGGGTGGTGGAGTACGCCGCGTCGTTGCCCGTTTCGCTGAAAATTCGCGGCATGACGCAAAAATATTGGCTCAAGCGCAGCCAGGCCCGCCATCTGCCGCCCCACGTCTTGGCCCGGCGCAAGGAGGGATTCAACGCCCCGGCGTCCCACTGGTTGATGAAATATCGCGCCGAGTTGGAGCCGATGCTGGCCGACCCCGCCTCCCCCCTGGCGTCATGGGTCCAGACGGAGGAGATGGCCCGGCTCTGGCGGGAACACGCCGAGCGGCGGCGGGACAATGGATTGCGTTTGTTGGGTCTGGTAATGTTTCACTACTGGGGCGAGACGATGTTGCGGGCGTGATGCAACCAACTTTCCCACCACGAAAACGTCATTCCCGCGAACGCGGGAATCCAGCCTTTGTGTCTTTGGAACTCCTCGCCCTGCGTCCAAGAAGAAATGGACAGACTTTCTTTCAAGCGTCGAAAGTAGGTTTGTGGCATTATCCTTATTGATTAACTGATTATTCTTGATTTCCTTTGGGTGGATCGGCGCCATGGGGGGATGTTTTGTCGTGGTGATGGAGTAAGGCGCATGGAATCAACGGCTGGATTCCCGCTTTCGCGGGAATGACGTTTCCGTCGTTATAAAGTTGGTTGCACCCCCAGACGCCGTTTGACCTGATGTGCAATTCTGAACTGGAACTGCTATAACTTCTCCACGCACGAAAGCGAACCCTTACTTGCCCTTTTTCGCCGGGGCGGGTTCCCCCAGTTCCTGGATCAAATCCTCCAACTGACGGTTGTCGGCGGGAGAGAGGGAGGTGCGATCAGGCTTGGCTGGGCGTCCGCCACCCCGCTCCCCACCGTCCCCGCCACCGCCACCGCCACCGCCAATGCCGCCGGTGACGGAACGCAGTTTCTCCATCAATTGTCCGGCTTGATCCACCTCCTCCCGGCTCTGCTCAAAACGGCCGTAGCTCTCCTTGAGGGCGGTCAGCATGGCCGATCCCTCGGGCAGCAGCCGCCCCAACTGCCGCGCCCCGTTGATGCACGTGGGGGAAAGAACCGACTGGTTCACCAATCCCGGCGGATCCACGTCGAAGGAGAGGTAGATCATGAAGCCCACCGTCACGATCAACGCCCCCCGCCCCAGGCCGAAAAACATCCCCAGCCCCCGGTCCAGGGCCGACAGACCGGCGCTGCTGGCCAGCAACTTGAGCAGATGGCCAATGATCCCCATGACGATCAAGGTGGCGACGAACAGGATGCCGAAAGCAAGCAGCCCGGCCAGGGTTCCGTTCTTCACCACGGAGTGGAGTTGCGGCTCCAACGCCCCCTGAAACTGACTGGCCACCATGAACGAGGCCACCCAGCCCACCAAACTGATCACCTCCCGCAAAAATCCCCGCAGGGCGGCGAAAACGGTGGAGAGTCCCACCACAAAGAGGATGAAATAGTCGAGCCAATTCATGGACGGATTCCGTGAGACGCGAGATCGGCGAAGGCGGAGGGAAGGAACGAGGAGGACATTTTCCCGCATGCCCGCCCATTCTCCAAGCAAAAAAGGGCGACGGGCGGGTCATGCCGTTGGTGCGGGAACGAGACGCCCGGCAAGCGGACGACGAGGCGGCGGAAAGCCGGTCGTCGTCCGCTTGCCGAAACATGATAAGGGTATTCATACGAGGGCCGCGGGAGACGGAGGGAAAACCACGCCTCCCGCGGCGTTGCGTCAGGTCAAGGGGCGGCGTTCTCCTCCGCCGCCGGGTTGGAAGAGGGAGGGGATTCATACTCCGCCGACGACCAGAGCCGGGCCACCCGCAGTTGGTCGCGACCGTCCGGCCCGTAGGCGGGCATGAGCCCCTCCTCGGTCATGCCCATGTGGGCGGCCCAGCGCCGGGCCCACGGTTCATCCACCGGAATCGAGGCTTGAAGCCGACGCAGCTTCAACCGCACCCGCCCCTCCTCCAGCCCCGACCGCACCGCCTTGACCAGGGCCATGGGGAAACGGCTCAACACCTCGTCGGAAGGGCAGACCCACCCCTCCGCCACGCCGGGCCAAAGCCGCATCATCCCGCCACACGCCAAGGGACGCTCCCCGTCCAGGAGGGTCCAGGCCGGACCCCCCATGGCGTACAGTTGACCCATCATGGGAAAGGTCTGGGTCAAAACCTCCAAACCGCGCCGCGCCGAAGCTCGGAGCTGGACGCCGGACAGATGTCCGGGCTCGAAGGGAACCACGCGAAGATCAGCCATCGTGCACATCCACCAATCCGGTCAGAGCCAAAACGGTCAGAGGCAAGGGTTTATCCTGGATGATCTCCACCTTGGCCTCCGTGTCGTACCCCAGGGCGTTCACCTTGCGGTCCCCGGTGAACAGCGGGGGCGGGGCGTCCATGGCGTCGCCGGGGCTGCGCCAATCCAGCTCCTCGCCCTGGATCTTGCCCCCCAACGAGCGATAGAGCTTGACCGTCAACTCCCCCCACCCCTTCATCTTGCCCAGGGCCGTGCCGGTCTGGGTCATCAGGGCCAAGGGCAGGGTGAGCAGGCGGGAGACATAACCCAAACCCACATGCACCTTGGCCGCCCGCCAATCCAGCGTAATCTGACCGCTGGTCACCACCTTGGGCGGATGCTCCGCCCCATCGGCCAAAATGCTCACCGTCTGCCCTTCCAGGTGGCTCAGGCCCGACACCGTCAGCACCGCCTTGGCCGCCAGCCCGCCTCGTAGATAGGTTCCAAACTCCGTCCCATCCACCCCGGTGAGTTGGAACGTGTGGGTCGTCACCCCGCCGATGACGTAGGTGCGATCATTCACCTCCGTCATCCCTTCCACCCGGGTGATGCGAATGCTGTCCCCGTTGGAAAATCCATGGTAGTTGCACGTCGCCACCACCGGCGAGGCCTTGGTAAGGCCGGTGATGGCCTCGGATGCGTCCAACGAAAGCCCGGAGTCGACGTAATAGCAGTCGTCCTGGTGGAGCCACCAACCGCTGTCCAACTGCTCGACGTAACGCTTGGTTGCGCCGTTGATGGTGCGGCGCGCCACCAACCACACCTCATCCCCCCCCACGCCGTTGGAGGGAATGACGGTCACGCTCTCCACGGCGGACTCCTGGCCGCCCAGGATATGGCGATGCCACCCCACCACCTCCTGCCCCTTTTCGTAGGTCATGCCCAGCAGGGTTCCATCGGCCCGCACCATCCAGACCACCGAGTCGGGCTCCTGCTGGAAATCCAGCTGCACCACGCCCCCTTCCGTGATGTGCTCGGCGTAAAGGGAGAGGTCCGGGGCCTGATAGCCGTCGGTCTCCAGGGCGTAGGAGAGCTGGCGGATCTTCCGCCCCGCCCGTTGCAGGAAGAGGGTGGATTCCCCCCGCTGCACCGGCATCACCCGGGCGCAACCGTGGGAGGTTTGGGGCCGGATCTCGACGTTGGAAGGGGTGATGGCCCCCTTGTTGCCGCCGCTGGCGCGAAACTCCGCCCCGGCGGTGCCGATCAACAAATCCCGCCCGCTGGAGAGCCACTGGATGGCGTTGACCTTCCCCGAGGCGATTTCATACTCCAGGGCGTGGCTGTCCGACGTGCCGGTGGTCATGTCGAAGTAGTCGCCGGACTTGCTGGCCCACAACTTCTGGGGATGGCCCAACGTCCCTCCGAACCAGATGCGCTGCTGGAAGAAAGTCACCGCGCCGGGATACTCCGCCCCATCGGTGAAGGGATCCATGGTGGGGGCGTAGTTGGCGATGGACCACGAGTCATGGGCGGCGCGGGAGATCTTCCGCGGCTTGTGGCTGCGGTGAACCACCCACATCACGTCCGCCGACTGAGCGAACTGCAGGTCGAACAGCTCCGACTCGCTCCACGGCGAAACGACTTCATAGGGATTGTTCCCCGACATGATCTGCCCGCCGTTCATGTAAAAGCGGATGTAGAGGTGGCCGAACTCCAGCACGTAGGCCTGGGTGGTGGAAAATTCGAAGGGGATCAGGCGCACCTTGCGGGTGTGGTCCTTCACCCCGGCCACGAAGTGGGTTCCAGGACGGGTGATCACCCCGCCATGCACCATGGGGATAAAGTTCTCCATGACCTGGCAACCGTTGGCATACTTGGCCTGGTCCACCCGCCCCAACAGGCGGGGAGAGAGTTCACCGGCGGTGAAGTTGGTTTGAACGGGAGATTGTCGCGGCATGGGAGTCAGCTCCGGATGTTGATGAGAAGAGAGGTGTCATCGTCGTTGAGTTGGGCCGGCGTCCCTTCCTGGGTGTCGGCCCGTTGGGCTTCGTCAAGCTTGTGGTGGAACACCTTGAGCAGCGCCTCGTAGCGCGTGGTGTTGCGGGTGATGGGAAAGCAGACCTGCGCCGCCAGATAGGCCGACAACGCCTCGACAAACAGGGCGTCGAACTGGGTGGGATCCTCGATGCGGGCGATATAACGCAGGTTGACGGTCTCGGCGTCGCACAGCAGATTCCGCCCCTCCACGCGGAAGGGGATGGACTCCTCCAGGTCCAGGATGCGCAGGCAGTAGGGGTTGACGGGCAGGGCGTACTGATAGGCGAAACCGTAGGCCGGGCGCTCCGCCAGCCGCGCCGGGGCGGTGCGGCGGATGGCGAAATTCCACGGGTAGGCCCGCAGAACCGTGTCCCGGGCGTCGGCGTAAAACTGCCGACAGGCCAGGGCGCGGTTGTTGCCATCGTTCAGACTGGCGATGGGTTCCGCTCCCAACATCAACAGAGCGGCGTTGCAGATGGAAACTTCGGATGCGGCCATGATGTGACTCCTCTTGCGTGGTGGTGGTTGAACAACGGGAAGAAAAACCCCGCGAATCGCATTGGCGCGATTCATGGGGAGTGATACGCTAGGGGTTGTGTAACGCGCCCACGGGAAATCGCCGCCCGAACTTGGCGGTCAAGGGGACAAAATATGGTCCATCCAGTCAATCAAGTGCGAAAAACAAAGGCCATGCTGGCGGCGCTGGCCCTGTCCGGCTGGGCGATGACGGCCCAAGGCGCGGAATCCTCCCCCCTGCCGGAGGGCGTGGCCCCGGAGCGGGTGATCACCAACGATCCCCGAACCACCGTCCGGGGCTGCATCGGACAACTGGACACCCCCTATTGCGCCGTGCAAACCCTCATCGCCGGACAGATGTGGAACGACCCGGCGCTGTGCGACATGAGCGGAGGCTATGGCGACTGCGACCTCCTCCGTCAGGGCGACATTCGTCACCCCTCCGCCAAAATCTTCGTCCCCCTGGGATGGATCCAACTGGATGAAGCCCTACTGGCCAAAATCCGGGCCAGTAAGGATCTGTACGCCACGAGATGGCAACCTGGCGATGTCATCCTCACCCTTCATCAAGGGGAGCAAGATCCAGACAGCAATTGCACCAAGGCGCAAGTCGACGGCAGACTGTCGCCGGAAAATTTTTGCCTGCCCAAGCATCCCAGCGGCTTTTCCCATCGCCCCTATTCCAGCTATGTGCTGCGCCGGAACGGCTCCAAGTGGGAAGTCATGGATTATGACCCAGAGGATCTCCCTCCCGCCATGTCAAGTACGTTTAACAAGTTGCTTAAAATGGGCGTGGCGTCCCAACCCTCGCCTTCGTATCCCCTTCCTTTCGAGTATGAATCCTCGTTTGAGTGGGAAAAAATTTTTCGCGGCGACGCCGAACAGGCAAGGAAGATGGGGGTTCCGTGGCATTCCACCCCGCCCTATCCCTTGACGGCGCGGGAGCAGCCAACCCCCTCCCGCCTGCCGTGGATCCCCAACCCGCCGCCGCCCTTTCCCGACGGACCGCCCCGCTTGACCCGCGATGGGGTCTTCCCCATGAATTCCAACGGCGCCGCCTTCGAGGCCACGACCCGCGACGCCCCCGCCTGGGAAGGGATTGTGTCGGCCCAAACACCCCTCAAGGGTTGCCTGGGCGATGCCTCCACCCCTTTTTGCACGGTATTGACGTATTTGGCGGGGGAATTCACCCGCAATGCGGAATGGGTGCGCCTTTCAGGCGTGGACCCTGAGTACGCCGGAATCAGGCCACAAGAACCCCTCTCCAATGAACGCGCCTGGTTTCGCCTCCTGCCGGCGGGCCAACATTTCATGGATAGTAGCGAATTTGAACGCTCTTTCAACCATTGGCGCAACGGAGACATGACCCTTGCCGTCTATCACAAGAGATGCGAAACACCGTATATTTCGCCTCAAGGGGATTCCAACCAAGTCGTTGCATCACCCCTGTGGCCGACGGATTCACAAATCGCTCTGACCGACTGTCACTGGTCAGAAGTTCCCAGGGAGTTTCAATTGCGCCAGGAGAACGCCGGGCAGTGGCGCATTGTGGAATTCGAGGACTTTCGAGGAAGCTATCACAGGGATTTTAAATCCATCATCGATATTTTGACGCCCTATTCACTGCAACCTCATGAAATGCGCTAATCCCCCATCCGCCAGTTCATGACGGATGGGGGAAAGTTCATGCGACGTTCAAGTTACTTCAAGTTTCTGAAGAAGCTGGCCCGCTTCTTCAATTCGGCCAGAGTATTGTCCCTGGCCCCCAACTTCTTCAGCAGTTTATCGCGGCTGATCTTCCCCATGGAGAAATCCAGCATGTCGCTTTCACGCCCGTTGAAGTGGTTCGTTTCCGCCGAATTGACCCGTTCCTGGTACATCCGTTCCAGCAACCGCTCGGCCAGCTTGGGATCCCGCGAGATTTCGCCGATTCTACGAATGGCGTGGGGCGTGACATACGCCCGTTTATTATAGTTGAGGTTGGGCGCTCCATCGAACTCATCCACGAGCCCGTTCAACATGCCTCCCCCCGCCATGGAGCCGCGATTATACAACACATCGTTGACATTGGCTCCCATCACCTTGTTGGGAATGGTTTCAAGCATGACCTGATAACCATTCTTGACCAGACGCCCATCTGGACCTTTCACTTCCAGCCGGTTGTAGGCCTCGGGAAACCACGCATCGCCGATAAACGTGTTGAAGTGGTCCATTTCCCAGAGATTCTTGTTTAGACGACTGGGAAGTTTGGTGTTCACCAAGTAAGAGGTATACCCTTCCAGCTTGATGATGTCATCGGAGAGACCCATCGCGGTTTCGGGATACTCCCCATACTCATCCCTGCTCAAGCCGCCTTCAAAAGCCGCCGTGAGCATTTCGTAGTACTTCCGCGCACCCGTCATCCCGGGGATGGCGTCCAACGAGGACGACAGCTTGTGCCACTCTTCGGGAGTGACTGCATCCTTCTTCTCCTCGGGGATGGACGGGGTGGGCAACCCTGCCTTGGCGATCTCGGCGGCGTCGGCCTCCCCAATCAGCGACAGGGAGGGGAGCCCGTCCAGGAACGCCAGGATCGCCTGCAACACGGCGTCCAGCGGGGTGATGAATCCCGCCGCCGTAACTCCTTCGGGCAGCAGCCCGTTTTCCCGCAGCAGGGCGATGCCGTCCCGCGCCCAGGCGGCGTCGAACCACGACTGGAGCAGCGACTCCTTCAGCGCCATCGCCTTTTCCG
>JADGAP010000069.1 GCA_015231965.1 Magnetococcales bacterium
GGTGAAAGCACCACACGGCAGGAGTATATCATATCACTCTTTGGTTAACACTCCCCGATAAAATTCCGGAGCAATACCGCACCTTGGCGGAAGAGACCTTGCTTAGTCTCCATTTGGTTGACGACGTACGGGTGACAGATCAACGCCAGGAGTGGTTGCGCATGTACGAAGAGGGGGAACTCACCCTGGAAGGACTGAGGAAAAAAGCCCCTCTCGTCGCCCAGGCCGTCCAGCGCCGCAACAGGGCGACCGGTTAGCCCCTCGCCTCCTCAACCCCAATCAAGTTCCCCCAACATGCCCCTCTCTCCCCGCCTGCTCTTTCGCAACCGCGCCTCGTCCAGCTACGGTTCGGGCCATCTCCGCCGCTCGTTGATTCTGGCGGAACGGCTCGCCGAAACCATCGGACAGGAGGCCATCGCCTTTCTCACCGAGGGGGATGAGACCGCCGCCGCCGTGCTGGCCGCCTCGGGATTTTCCCATCGCCTGATTCCCGAGGGGCTGCCCGCCGACGCCGAGGCGGAACACGCCGCCCCCTTTCGCCCGCAGGTCATCGTCTGCGACCTGCTGGACCCGGAGCCAGCGCGAGAGACTGGGCTGAAATCGGTCTGCGAACGCCTGCTCACCTTCTCCGACTCCGGCCTCCCCGGTCCGGCGGCGGATGCGGTGGTCTGCGGCCAACTCCTGGCCCATGGGGTGAACCCGGGCCACGCCTCCCAACGCCTGCTCCTCGGACCCGAATATTTTGTCTTCGACCCCGCCCTGGAACCCTGGATCCAACGGGAAAAAATCCTTCGGCCCCGGGCGGAGAAACTTCTGGTCTGCTTTGGCGGCTACGCCTATCCCCAGGCCCTGGAGTTGGCGGCGGCGACCCTCCCCCGGCTGGCCCCCCTGAATCTGGAAATCACCCTGATCACCGGGGCCGCCTGCCCGCCGGAGTTGGCATCCCGCCTGCAAAACGCCCTGCCCGTCGGCGGAACCCTCCTCACCCTGACCCGGGAGCTGCCCCGCCTGATGCACGAGGCGGATGTGACGTGGATCGCGGGTGGGTTTCTCAAATACGAGGCGATGGCCCTGGGAACCCCCGCCGCCGTACTGGCCCTGGTGGAGCATCAGGACGTGCTGACCCGGGTGCTGTCGGATCAAGGATTGGCGGCCTATCTGGGGGAGGTGGAACGGCTCACGGCGCAAGGGGCGGCGGATTCCTTGCGGAGATTGTGCGAGGATGGGGCGATGCGGGAGACAATCTCCCGACTGGGACGTCAACGGGTGGACGGACGGGGCGCGGCGCGGCTGGTCAAGCTGCTGCAAAACTGGCTGACGTAACGTTTATAGCAGTTCCAATTCAAAGTTGATCAAGCTGAATGGTAACGAGGATTCGTATAAAGGGACTGCGGGTCCAGGGCAATCATTGCCCTGGCGGGTTGTAGAGCCTGCCCCCGCGAAGGCGGGGGGCAGAGCCCTACGGTTTTGAATTTCGCCTTTGATTTTGCATTTTTTTAGGCGCGCTTTCAAGTGAAGCCAAGGCGATTTTTGCCTTGGCGCAGCCCGCCCAATCGTCGCCGCAGGCGACCAGATTTTCACGGAACTCTACTTTTGCGGCCATCCCGTGATGTACAAGACTCGATTGAAACGACTCTAACGTTCAGGGCATCAGGCGGGTTTCCGCATCCAGTGCTGCCACGCCCCGTCCTGGTGTTCCAGAACAAAGCCGCACTGGGAAAAAATGCGCTGACTGGCGGGATTGGATTCCATGATCTCCGCCAGCACCACCCCGCCCGGATGGCGTTGATCCAGCCATTCGATCCCCAACCGCAACACCTGAGCCCCCAACCTCCGACCGCGAAAATCCGGGTTGAGGTTGATGCTCACCACCCAACGGTTGGGCTCCAGCCGATCGAAGCGAACCATCCCCACCCGCTCTCCCCCCCTCTCGCCGATCAACAGCAGGACGTCGGGATTGTGCATCACCCGCTCGAACCACACGTCGTGGATGGAGGGGGAGATGGGATCGGTGTTGTGGGAAACGGAGCGGGATTGAGGATGGTTGCGCCATTCCAACAACGGCCCGCAATCCGAGGCGGCGACCCAGCGCAAGGTCAAGGGCGCTTCGTCTTCCGCAAGGGTCATGATGTTCTTTCCACCAGTTGCACGAGGGCCGCCGCCACCCGCTCCACGTCGTCGTCGCTCAGGGAGGGGTAGAGGGGCAGGGAGAGGGCCTGGGCGTAATAGGCGTCGGCACCGGGCAGGGACAACGCCCCGTAACGCTGACGATAGTAGGGCTGACGGTTGACCGGCAGATAATGGACCTGGGTTCCGATCCCCTTTTGCTTCAAACGATGCATTACCTGGGCGCGGGTCAGGCCGAGGGCGGGAAAATCCACCTGGACCACGTAAAGATGCCATCCCCCGTCGCTCTTGGGGGGACGGGGCACCGGACGGATCATCGGGGCCAGGGGGGCCAACAGCCGGTCGTAACGAGACGCCAAGGCCCGCCGACGGTCGGCGAAACGGTCCAGCTTGCCCAGTTGACTCAACCCCAGGGCGCAATGGATGTCGCTCAGGCGATAATTGAACCCCGCCTCCGGCATTTCGTAATACCAGGGGTTGGCCGAGCCGTCGTCGTCGAAGGCCGACTCCCGATGTTGGAAGGATTCGGCGTCCCGGGTCATGCCGTGGTTGCGCAGCCGGGCCAGACGATGGCGCAACGCCGGATCGTTGGTCGTCACCATCCCCCCCTCGCCGGTGGCGATGGCCTTCACCGGATGAAAGGAGAAGACGGTCATGGCCGAATGGCGGCAATCCCCCACCGGGGTCATGGGTTCGGTGCCGTAACGCCCCCCCAGGGCGTGGCAGGCGTCCTCCACCACCGCCAGATCCCGCGCCCGGGCCCACGCCGACAACGCCTCCACCTCGGCGCAATGGCCGTTGAGATGGACGGGGAAAATCGCCCGCGGCTTCCAGCCCCGGTGGGCCTCCCGGGCGAGGGCCGCTTCCACGTGATGGGGTTCCATCAGTCCGGTGCGGGGATCCACGTCGGCGAAGATCACCTCCGCGCCGACGAAGCGGGCGCAGTTGGCGGTGGCCAGAAAGGTGAGAGCGGGAACCACGATGGCCTCCCCCGGCGACAAGTCCAGGGCCAGGGCCGCCAAATGCAGCGCCGCCGTGCCGCTGGAGCAGCAGACCGCGTATTTCGCCTCCACCCGGGCGGCGAAGGCCTCCTCGAAGGCGGCGGCGGCGGGGCCGGTGGTCAGATAGTCGGAACGCAGGGCCGCCAGCACGGCGGCTTCGTCCGCCTCGTCGATCCACTGCTTGCCGTAAGGAAGAAAAGGGATGGCGGGGGCGCTCATGAAGGGGTCATCCAGCGTTGAAATCGGTGCGGGTGATGTGCAGCAGGGGCAACAAGAGCAGGCGATCCTCCCCCACCCGGGGGGCGAGGGTTTCGTAAATCGCCTGTCCCTGGCGATAGCCGGTGATCAGGATGGCGTCGTGGGGCGGGGCCGACTCCAGGGAGGGAAAGACCGCCAGCGCTCCAGAAACCGTCTCCGTCGAGTCCGGGGCCACCACGCCGCACAGCTCCACCCCCGCCTCCTGGGCCGCCAGGGCGGCGATCTCCACCAGCTCGCTCAGGCCGTAGAACAGCACCCGACGACGTCCGGCGGCGGCGGATCGCTCCAACAGATCCCGGCACTGCCCCCGGGCGTCCCAAAAAAATTGGAACGAGTGGGAAAGATACGAGGCGACCAGGCGGCTCTTTTCCAAAAATCCGGTGGGGGTCAGATAGTAGGCGTAGCGCTTGGCGGGAATTTGCGAAACCTTGATCAGCCCCTTGTCGATCAAATGCTTGATGTAGGCGTTGGTCAGCCCCAGGGCGATGCCCAACTCCTGGGACAGATCCCGCTGCCGCACCTCACTGGAGGAGGCGATGCGCAGCAACAGATGGCGGACAATGGCTTCGTCGGGAATTTCCTTGGGCATGGGGGGGGGTCGCTCCTTCGCCTAGGCCGTCCGGCGGGGAGAGTTCAATCCGCCCGGCGGCGTGGAGACGCCAAAGAAAAATAGGCGAATCACCTCGCGGTGATTCGCCTGCCAATTTGGGGTAAACCGATCCGCTCGGGAAAGGGCCGAACGGATAAAAAGGGCGCGCTTCAGGGGTTCCTCACGTTCAACATGGGGGCTATGTTCACATTCTGAACGCCGCCCGTCAAGGGCTATTTTCAGAAAATGAACACGCCCCGATTTTTTTCCCCCCGAAGCGCGAAACAGGGCGTTCACCGCTTTTCCGGAATCCGAATGGGATCGACCCAGGAGGCCTCGATGGTGGTGGCCATGACCCGGCGAATCCCCTCCTCCAGCGAGACGCGGGGTTCGTACCCCAGCACCTGGCGAGCCTTGGCGATGTTGGGACGACGCACGAAAATTTCCCGGTCGGGGGTGCGGTCGGACTGGGCCAGGTCGATGAAATTCATCGGCAGCTTCTTGCCCGAGATGGCGATGACCTTTTCCGCCAGCCCCTTGACCGTGATCGGTTCGCCGTCGTTGCCGATGTTGAACACCTGCCCGTTGGCCTCGGGCCGGGTGAGGGCCAGGTGGACCCCCCGGGCGGCGTCCTCGACGTAGCAGAAGACCCGCACCTGCTCCCCCGTGCCGTAGATGGTGGGGGGAATGTCCTCCTGCGCCATCTTGACGAAACGGGGCAGCACGAACTCCGCCACCTGCCCCGGGCCGTAGACGTTGAAAAAGCGCACCACGGAATATTCCATGCCATACCGTTTGGCGAAGCCGTTGAGATAATGCTCGGCGGCGATCTTGCCCACGGCGTAGACCGACTTGGGGTTGATCGGGGTGGTTTCGCTGATTTGATCCACCGGGGCTTCGCCGTAGACCTCGGAGGAGGAGGAGAAGACCACCCGCTTCACCCGCTCCTTGACCGCCGTCTCGAAGACGTTGATCGACCCCTCGATGTTGATGTTGAGGCAGGAGAGGGGGTGGGTTTCGGTCTTCTTGACCCCCAGCATGGCCGCCAGATGGACCACGGCGTCGCAGCCGCGCATCGCCTCGGCCAGCATGTGCTTGTCCAGAATGGAGCCGGAGACCTTTTCCACCCCTTCCAGGGGGCTGATGTCCATGCTGATGTCGAACAGCCGCACTTGAAGGCCGTTATCCCGCAACACGTTGGCCACGGCGGTTCCGATGAAGCCCGCGCCGCCGGTGATCAATACTTTCATGGGCCGGTTCTCGATGGGGAGGAAAGAGGGAAAAGGCGCAACGCCCCGGCGAAAGGTTCCGCCGGAGTCCAAAGCGACGCCGCGCCTATAAATATACCATGCCGCGCCGTGAAACCAGGAAGAAAGGATCCTTCACGGCGCGGGATCAGGGGGAAGGCTCGTCCAGTCCGAGATAGGCGGTCAACACCTTGGGATCCCGCCGCACCTGGGCGGGGGTTCCGGCGGCGATCACCTCCCCATGGTCCAACACCACCACATGGTCGGAAATCTCCATCACCAACCCCATGTCATGCTCGATGAGCAACAACGTCACCCCGTGATCCTGACGTAGACGCCGGATCCACCCCGCCAGTTCCGCGGTCTCCTGGGGATTGAGCCCCGCCGCCGGTTCGTCCAGACAGAGCAGCCGGGGGGAGATGCACATCGCCCGGGCCATCTCCAACCGCCGCTGCTTGCCGTAGGGCAGCTCTCCCGCCAACCGGTTGGCATCCTCCAGCAGGGCGAAAAATTCCAACCAGGCGCTGGCCCGCCGAATCCCCTCCCGCTCCGCCCGGGCAAACCCCGGCGTCCCCAACACCCCGGAGAGCAGATGGCGATTCAAGCGGTTGTACTGGGCCGCCAGGAGATTTTCCATCACCGTCATGCCGCGAAACAGGCGGATGTTCTGAAAAGTCCGCGCCACCCCGGCCCGGGCCGCCAGATGGGATCCCCCGGCGATTTTATATTTCAGGCGGCGGAAAAAGGCCCCCGGCGAGGCGAAATCCCGCCCCCGAAACGGTCCGCCCAGCAGTTCGGTCAGCTCCAGCGCCCCCTCGGGGCGATGCAGCCGGATGCTCCCCTGGTGGGGACGGTAAAATCCGGTGACGCAGTTGAAGACGGTGGTCTTGCCCGCCCCGTTGGGGCCGATGAGGGCAGTGATCGTCCCCTCCTCCACGACAAACCCCACCTGATGCAGGGCCGCCACCCCGCCAAAGCGCATGGAGAGATCCTGAACCTCAAGCAGGGACATGACCGGGCTCCACGGGATAGCCCCGCCGTTGCGGGGTGGAAAAGCCCCCCGGACGCCAGATCATCATCACCACCATCACCAGCCCGAAGATCAACATGCGGTAGTCGGAAAAGTTGCGCAGCAGTTCGGGCAGGATGGTCAGGGCCGCCGCCGCCGCCGTCACCCCGGTGATGGAGCCCATCCCCCCCAGCACCACGATGGCCAGAATGTGGGCCGACTCGATGAAGGTGAAGGAGGTCGGGCTGACAAAACCTTGGGATCCAGCGAAAAAGACCCCGCCGATCCCCCCCGCCATCGCCCCCAGGCCAAAGGCCGAGAGCTTGACCATCACATGGTTGATCCCCAGGGAGCGGCAGGCGATCTCATCCTCCCGCAGCGCCTCCCAGGCCCGCCCGATGGGCATCTGCTTGAGGCGAATGGCGGTGACGGCGAGGGCTCCCGTCACCGCCATCAGCGCCAGATAGATGTAAAAATAACGATGCACCGGCGAATAGGGGAGGCCGAGATATTCGTGGAAGGTCAGCGCCCCCTCCTTGCCCACCCGGGCGAACTCCAGGCCGAAAAAGGTCGGATGGGGGGCGCGGACGCCGTTGGGGCCGCCGGTGAACGCCAGCCAGTTGTTGAGGATCAGCCGGATGATTTCGCCGAACCCCAGGGTGACGATGGCCAGATAGTCGCCGTGCATGCGCAACACGGGAAAGGCCAGGGCCACCCCGGCCATCCCGGCGAGGGCCGCCCCCAGGGGAATGGCCTCCCAAAAGCTCAAGCCCCAGTATTGATGGCCCAGGGCGTAGGCGTAGGCCCCCACGGCGTAAAAGGCGACGTAGCCCAGGTCCAGCAGCCCCGCCAGCCCCACCACGATGTTGAGCCCCAACCCCAGCAGCACGTAGATCAAGGTGAGAATGGCCACCTTGAGCAGATAGTTGAGGTTGGGATGTTGATACCAGGGATTGAACAGCAGAAAGGGGCCGATCACCGCCGCCGCGAAGATTCCCCAGGCCAGCAGCCGACGCCGACGATCCCGTCCCGGGCTGGAGACCCGGGTGACGGGAGGAAGGGTCAGGCGGCGCAGCAGGGCCGCTCCCAAAATCGTCTCCGCCCCCAGCAGGTAGAGCAGTCGGCCGCAAAAGACGGCGGCGGCCAGCAGCCAGGGGGCCTCGGGGACGGCGCGGAAGTCGTAGCCCTGGAGGGCGACGCCGGAAAGGGGGCCGAAGAGCAGCAGCGCCACCCCCCCCGCCAGCAGGGCTTGGCGCAACGCCCCGATCCACCCCGGGCGCATCGCCTCCCCGAGGGCGGCGGCGGGCTCCATGGCGGCAAGGACGGGACGGTTCATCGCGTCACACCTTTTCCACTTCCGGACGACCCAATAGGCCGCTGGGGCGGAAGACCAGGGTGAGGATGAGGACGGAAAAGGCGAAGACGTCCTTGTAGTCGGTGTTGACGAAGCCGGAAAAGAGGGATTCCGCCAGTCCCAGCAGGATCCCCCCCAGCATCGCCCCGGGCAGGGAGCCGATACCCCCCAGCACCGCCGCCGTGAACGCCTTGATGCCGGTGACGAAGCCGATGGAAAAGTCGAAGGAGCCGTAGTTCAGCGTCACCAGGGTTCCGGCGACGGCGGCCATACCCGCCCCCAGGGCGAAGACCACGGCGATGATGCGGTCCACATCCACCCCCAACAGCTGGGCCATCAGGGGATCTTGTTGGGTGGCGCGGCAGGCCCGGCCCAGGGCGGTGCGCTGCACGACCCAGGCCAGCAGCGCCATGCTCGCAAAGGCCACCACCACGATCAAAATTTGCTGATGGGTGATCTGGACGAAATTTTCCCCGTCGCCGAGGCGCAAGGTTCCGTCCAGCAGGGCGGGAACCCCCTGACTGCGGGCCCCCTGGGCCAGCCGGACGTAATTTTGCAGCGCCAGCGAGACGCCGATGGCGGAGATCAGCGGGGCCAACCGGTTGGCGGCGCGCAACGGTCGATAGGCCACCCGCTCGATGGCCCATCCCCACAAGGCGGTAAACAGCACCGTGAGCGCCAGAACCAGCACAATCACCCACCCCGCCGAGGAGACCCCCAGGGCCGCCAGCAGGGCCAGGGCGATGGCGGTGAGGTAGGCCGAGAGCATGTAGACCTCGCCATGGGCGAAGTTGATCATGCCGATGATGCCATAGACCATGGTGTAGCCCACCGCGATCAGTCCATAGACCGACCCCAGCACCCATCCGTTGATCAACTGCTGCGCGGCGATGTGGAGATCCATGGGCAAAGGGGCCGTGGTGTGGTTTGATACCCGGTTGCGATCCATACGCTTCCTTGCTCGCGGGAGCCTCGACTCCGGCAAAGCGCGCCTGTCGATCATCCAAAAACGATGATCGACAGGCGCATAGGCGGCGCGCGGCGCGTCTTCCGCGATAAAGCGTGCGGAAGCCGCTTCGTTAGCAGTGCGCGCTAAAAGCAAAGCGAAAGTCAAAAGCGTAGGGCTCTGCCCTACAACCCGCCAGGGGGATGATCCCCCTGGACCCGCGGTCCCTTTTATGGCCGGATCCGTCCCGACGAATTCACAGCCCGTTTTGGGGAATGAGCCGCCATCCCCGGGCGTTCATGCAGGAGCTGAACGCATGGTTCCGATTATAGTAATTGGCGTCGATGATCTCACTGCGCGGCGGGATGGAGGCCCCGGGCAGCGAGACGCAGGTGGTGGTTCCATTGGCGGCGTGGGTCTGGCACTGGGTCCGCACCGGACCTTGGACCCCGGGCTCGAATTGGTTGACGAACGCCGCCGGATAGAGCCGGGCCGCCTCCTGTTCGCAGGCGTAGCTCTCGGTGGGCAGGGCGCTCAACTCCTTGTCCGGATGATGCCAAACATAGGAGGCGCACCCCGACGACGCCAGCAACAGGAGCAGCGCCGCCGGGAGCCTTCTCCACCGGGGAAATCCAGATCCGGGAGGGATGGTCGTCACTCCATCTGAGCGTATTGACCGTCGGAACCCCATCGATACATCACGTAGTCGGTATCCTTGAGGTCGCCCTTGGCGTCCCAACTCTTGGAACCCATCACCGTTTGGACGGTATTGGCCTTGAGCCACGCCGACGCCTTGGCCCCGTCGGGACCGCCCGCCCCCTTGACCGCGGCGGCGATGGCCTGCAACGCCACGTAGGAGTAAAGGGTGTAGCCCTCCGGCTCGTACCCCTCCTTGCGGAACCGATCCACCACCGATTTTCCGGCGGAAATTTTGCGCGGATCCGCGCCGAAGGTCATGTAGACCCCCTTGGCGAATTGGGGGCCGCCGGCATCCAGCACAAACTGGTTGCTGACGATGCCGTCGCCGGAGATGAAGGCGGCGGTGAGCCCCTGCTCCCGCATCTGCCGCACGAAGGGTCCGGCCTCGTTGTGCAGTCCGCCGAAGTAGACCGCGTCCACCTTGAGGGATTTGAGCTTGGTGACCAGGGCGTTGAAATCCTTCTCCCCCCGGGTGATCCCCTCGTAGATCACCTCTTTGACCCCCAACTGACCCATGCGGTGTCTCATGGCGTCGGCCAACCCCTGGCCGTAGGTGTCCTTGTCGTGGATCACCGCCACCGCCTTGGCCTGAAGCTTTTTCACGATAAACTCGGCGGCCACGCTCCCCTGTTGATCGTCCCGCCCACAGGTGCGGAAGATGGTGGGAATCTGGCTCTCCGTCACTTTGGGATTGGTGGAGCCGGGGGTGATCTGCATCATCCCCGCGTCGGCGTAGGCCGACGAGGCGGCAATGGTGGTGGAGGAGCAAAAATGGCCCACCACCAGATCCACCTTGTCCGAATCCACCAGACGACTGGCCACCGCCACCGCCTGCTTGGGCTCGCAGGCGTCATCGGCCTTGATCAACTCGATAAGCCGTCCGTTGACCCCGCCGGAAGCGTTGATATCCTGGGCGGCCATGGAGGCCCCCCGCCAAAATTGTTCGCCGAAGGGGGCGTAGGCCCCGGTCATGGGTCCGGCGATGCCGATGCGCAACGGCTCCGCCGCCGCGGCGGTTCCCCACGCCATCCAGGCGGTCAAAACCGCCAAGCCCACGCCGCGCCAACCCGTCTCTCCACCACCGACCGTCGCCATGATCATCGCCCCCTGATCGAAAATGTAAGCAAGCTGACGCTAACCAGAAAATTTACTGGATGGAACCCTTGTCCCACGGGAAACGCCCCACGAAAACACGGAGCGTGGTAGTATGTTTGCGGCGATGCTTCGCCGTTGGGGGAGACTACGAAGCCCCCGAAGCCGGTGCAAGGGATTTCCGAGACGCGCGACCATTTAGGCGCGCCCTTGGTTGAACGGGAGAGCAGGGAAAAACGATGGCCTACACTCATGATATGTACCGCGCCGCCAGCCTGAGCCGGGACGATTTGCTCGCCCGGGTGAAGGAAAAGATCCGTCAACCGCAAGCCCTGGAGCCCTTGGACGGGGTGAGCGCCGATCTGGCGGGGGACGGTCGGCAATTTTTCGTGGCGGAAAACAGCGATCGGCTGGTGGAACAGATGAAGACCGTCTCGGCCTTCGCCCAGGCCAAGCGGCGGGTGGTGCTGGCGGTTCCGCATCAGATCAAGGACTCGGCCCTGCAAATTTGGGATTATCTCCCCGCCGCCGAGCAGGAAGAGGTGCGCATTTTGTTGATCCCCGACGCCTCCGGCCCGGATTGAGACCCCCGACCCGGGCGTCCCTCCGACCGCCGCGTCGCGGGATCCCGACCCCTGATGCCGAACGAGGAAGCGCATGAACGCGTTGTTGACGTGGTTCACCCAACCCGGTCCGCCCCTTTCGGGGATGCCCTTCACCCGTTTTCCCGTGGTCCACCGTTTTTGGGGAACGGGGCTGCTGGCCCTGCTGCTGGGATTCGGCCTGGGCATCGTGATGTGGATCGCCCGGGACGGCGGCTGGGGGCATCAACTCCCCTTCGACCTGCTGCGGGAACATCACGCCCAACTCCAGGCGGTCTATTTCACCGGAACCTTCATCCTGGGCTTCGCCCTGCAGGCCGGACCCCACGTCATCGGGGCGCAACCCCTGCCCACGGCCCGGCTGCTCTGGCTGCCGCCCCTGCTCTGGGCGGGATTTTTACTCTCCACCACCCCCTGGCCGATCCTCCCGCTGCTGGGGAACGCCCTGAGCAGCGCCGCCTTTCTCCTGGCGGGATGGGGATTGCTCACCCAGGCCCGGACCAGCCCCCCGGAGCGCCGCTGGTTCATCGGCTATCCCCTGGCGGCGGGGGTCGCCTTCTTTGCCGTCGGACCGTGGCTCCCCCTGGAGCAACCCGCCATCGCCCTGGCCTTTCTCCTGTCCGGACCGGTGGCGGTGGTGCTGGCGGTGGGGCAGCATCTCATCGCCAACATCCTGGGCGGCCAACGGCTGGACCCCCAACAGCGCGGCGTCTTCGTCGGCATGCTGGGGGGCGGGCTGCTTTCGGCGTGGGTCTCGGCGGCGGGCTGGTGGACCTGGGAGGGGACCGGGGCGATCTGGCTGGCCCTGGCGGGATTCACCGCCTGGGGAACCAAACTCTATCCAGCGATGCGCCGCACGATCCAGGATCCGGCGGCCCTGGCGGTGGGACTGGCCATGGCGGCGCTGCTGGCGGCCCTGTTGTGGCTGGCGCTGGGGGGAATTTCGGCGGTGGACGGGGTGGTCCACTGGATCGGCATCGACTGCCTGACCCTGGTCATCCTGGCGGTGGCGGCCCGGGTCTCCAGCTTTTTCACCGGGGCCTACGCCCTGAGCCATCCGCTGTTGCGGGGCGTTTTACTGCTGACCTTCGCGGCGGGGGCGTGGCGCGGTCTGGCATCGACCGGACTCCTTCCCCTCGCCCTCACCCCCTGGGTGGGGGGAATCCTGGCGGCCCTCCTGCTGATCTGGGCCTGGGGCGTGGGCGGACGGCTGCTGGCCATCGGGGCCAAGGCCAAGGCGTCGGGGGTCAAACCCTGAAAAACCGTCAACCAACCGCCACAGAAGCGTCCCCTCCCCCCGCTTACCATGAAACCACACCGAAACGTCCCCTCTCCCCCCGAGAGAGGGTCGGGGTGAGGGAACCCCGAGACGCGCTGGGAACCTGTCCGTTGGTTTCATGCTCCACCAGGGCGGCGCCAAGCGCCCGGAACGTTAAGGCGTGGATCCGGGATTTTCCGGGGGCGCGGGCGGTTCCGACGACGCCGACTGGACCCCGCCGGACTCCGGGCTCGGAGGAGGGACGGGCTTGGACATCGTCGCATGGTCGGCGGTTGCGACATTTTCCCCGCCGCTCGCCGTTTTTTTGTCGGCCTCCGGATCGCCCTTGGCCGCCTTGAGGCCGCTGGAAGCCAGATCCACCGTGGTCTCCACCACCTTGGCCCCCACCTTGACCGTGGTGGCCGCCACGTCGATCACCGCATCGGTCACCGCCACCACCGAACAACCGCCCAGGGCGGCGGAACACAACACGATGGGAATCAGAGACTTCATGGTGGCTCCTTGAGAAGGGATTCCCCCTCCTCCCTGGGCGGCTGCCGATCCTCGACGCCAGGATCTTCGGAGGACGAACCGCGCCCCCGCGAAAGATCAAATTATTGAAAGACGGACTCCAGGGAGTCGGCGTCCAGGATGCGGTCGCTCCAGATTTCCAGGGATTCCGCATCCGCCGCGGCGATTTTTTGCCCAACCCACTCGGGCAGCGGACCAAAACGCCGTTGCAACTGACGTTGCAACACACGCTCCTCCCCTAAATGGATGCCGGTCTGAATGCCGGTCTGAATGCCGGTCTGAATGCCGGTCTGAATCCCCTCCTGACGCCCCACATCCAGCCAGTGGGGCTTGCCCTTGGCGATGATCTCTTGCGCGAATTGGGACATCATGAGCTGTTCCTCCTGGGGCCGAACCCGACGGATGATCTCACGCAACGCCGGTTCGTCGTAACTAGGGTAGGTTTCCACAATGTAGCGCAAAATGACGTACAAGTCATCCTGAACTTCCGCCAGGGCCTCCGCCAGCCGCTCCTTGACCTGGAGTTGCAACCGTTCCCGGGTGGCGTATTTGGCGGCCATCAGCCACGCCCGCACCCGACAGGGAAGTATCGTCGTTCCATGGAAGATCGGCCCACCAGGAGCTTGAGGGGGGCAATGAACTCATTCCAAAAAACAAATCGTCATTCCCGCGAGAGCGGGAATCCAGCCGTTGTTTCCATGCGCCTCACCCAATAACCACGACAAAACTATCACCAACAGAGCCGGACCATTCGATATAGTCGTTCCGTTTTAGATTGGCTCATCCTGAACTTGAGGGAGCAAGGAACTCATTCCAAAAAATAAACCGTCATTCCCGCGAAAGCGGGAATCCAGCCGTTGTTTCCAGGCTCCTTACCCAATCACCACGACAAAACTATCACCAACAGCGCCGGGCCATTCGATATAGTCGTTCCATTTTAGATTGGCGCATCCTGAACTTGAGGGAGCAACGAACTCATTCCAAAAAATAAACCGTCATTCCCGCGAAAGCGGGAATCCAGCCGTTGTTTCCAGGCTCCTTGCCCCATCACCATGACAAAACAGTTCCCCATAGTATCGAGTAAACAAAAAAAGTACAATACAATCAGTTGAATAGCATGGGTATTTCCACAAATCGACTTTCGACGCTTGAGGAAAGTCTGTCCATTTCATCTTGGACGCAAGACTGGAGTTCCAAAGACACAAAGGCTGGATTCCCGCTTTCGCGGGAATGACGTTTTCGTGGGGTGAGAGTTGGTTGCATCCCCTGCCTCCACTTGAGGTTATGTGCCGATTTGGATTGAAACGACTATAACGCAGCAATTGCCAGGCGATGTGGGCGTCCGGAGCGGATTTGTGTTCGATCAGCACATAGAGCAGCGTTTCCCGCCCGGAGAGGGTCTTGGCCCGAAAGAGCCGATCCGTGAGATGACCCCGCAGCTCCGCATCGACGAAGGAGCCCTCCACCAACTCCGGCGGCTCCGGCGAAAGGGCGCAGGCGATGGCCTCGGGGAGGCGCTCCCGCAGCAGGATTCCCGCCCGCTCGGGGTGGGAGAGCAGGCTTTTCAAAGATCGGTCGTGGGGTTGGGAAAGATCGCCCGTCTCACCCATCGAGCCCCTCCGCCACCCAGTCGGGCCGCACCCCCCGGGCGTCGCAGAGGGCGTCCAGGACCGCGTCGGGCAGCCCGGACAGAACCCCGGAGCGGACCAGGCAGGTGCGAAAGCCCATGGCCGCGCCTCCCAGAATGTCGGTCTCCAGGGTGTCGCCCACCATCAGCACCCGGGAAGGGTCGAGGGCCCCGCCCAGCCGCTCCAGGGCGAGGCGGAAAATCGGCGGAAAGGGCTTGCCCAGCCCCTCCACCCGCCAATCCGCCCCCAGGGCGAACCGCTCCCGCCACTCCCCCACCGTGAACCCCGCCACCGCCTCCAGCCCGCCGTCGTGGTCGGGGGCGGCCAGATCCGGATTGGCCAGCAGGACCGGAATCCCCCGCCGCAGCAGCGGCCCCACCTCCCGCTCCTGATGCTCCCGATAGTAGTCCCGATTGCTGCACATCAAAAGATAGGCCGCCTCCCCCGGATCCCGTCCGCCGCCGGGGAGATTGACCATCAGGCGTTCCGGATCCGGGGCGTAGGCCTCCCGGCTCTCCGGCGTGCCGATCAAATAGTAGGGCCGCCCCCGATAGGCCTCCGAACCTTCCACGAACGGCCCCACCGCCATCCCCGAGGAGACGATCTCCCCTTGGGTGAAGTCGAACCCCATTTCGCGAAATTTTCGTTCCAGGGTGGCTGGCGACTGGGAGGCGTTGTTGGTCGCCACCCGCAGCCGCTTGCCCGCCCGACGGATCCGCGCCACCCCTTCCGCCGCTCCGTCAATCGCCTCCTTGCCCCGGTTGAGTACGCCGAAGGCGTCCAGCAGCACCACGTCCACCTGGGGCAGGATCTCCGACAGAGCGGCCCGGACCATCCCCCCCTGGGTCAGCCGCGCCGCCAGCCCGGGACCGGAGGCCAGCAGTTCCTGGCGATAGCGGGCGTAACCCGGGGCCAGGGAGGCCTGATCCCGAATCACCGGCTTCTCCCCGGAAAATCCCCCCTCCACTCCGGCGTTTTCCCCTTCAGGGAGGAAAATTGCCCGGTCAAATTTCATCGGCGTCCTCTTTTTCATCCCTTCAACGTTTCTTTGTAACAACTGTTGCAAAGTCCTTGCGTCCCGGCGAACAATTTTTTCTAATGGAGCGGCTGGGATAATTTATCCCTTATCCCTCCACCGCCCCCGCCCCGGGGAGGGGTGAACTTTGACCGAAGTCAGGGAAGAGTCATGAGCTTTTCGGATACCCGGTTGCGGGTTTTTTACGCGGTGGCCAAGCACCTCTCCTTCACCCGGGCGGCGGAGGAGTTGTATCTCACCCAACCGGCGGTGACGTTTCAAATCCGCCAGTTGGAGGAGCATTTCAACACCCGGCTGTTCGACCGGCACCACAATCGCATCACCCTCACCGAGGCGGGGATCACCGTCTTCAACTACGCCGAGCGGATCCTGGAGCTTTATCGGGAGACGGAGAAGGCGATCAACGAGATGACCGGCGTCACCCGGGGCATCGTCAAGCTGGGGGCCTCCACCACCATCGGCGAATATCTCCTGCCCTTGATCCTGAGCGGATACCACGAACGGTTCCCCGGGGTCCAGGTGCGGCTGATGGTCCACAACACCCGGCTGGTGGTGCGCAAGCTGGAAGACGCCACCATCGACGTGGGCATGGTGGAAGGTCCGGTGAAAAACAAGAACATCACCGTCACCCCCTGCACCGAGGATGAGCTGGTGGTGGTCTGCCCCTCTGGACACCCCCTGTGCAAATTTGACGAAATCCCCCTGCAACAGCTCAAGGAGTATCCCTTCGTCTCCCGCGAGGAGGGGTCGGGCACCCGGGCGGTGATCACCGAACTGCTGGGCAAGGGGGGGCTGCCCTACGAACAGCTCAACGTGGTGTTGGAACTGGGCAGCACCGAATCGGTGAAAGGGGCGGTGGAAGGGGGGATGGGCATCAGCATTCTCTCCTCCGCCTCGTTGCGCAAGGAGGTGCAACTCAACTCCCTGTGCGTGCGCCGGATCAAGGGAACCCCCCTCAAGCGGCGGATCAATTTCGTCTATCAACGGCAGAAGTTCCGCTCCAAGGCGGTGGAGGAGTTTCTCAACTTCGCCAAGGAGCAGTGTCTCTCCCTCAAGACCGCCATCTGACCCGCGCCGCGTCTCTTTCCCACCCGAGGAATCCGCCGCAAGAGTTCGAAGGAAGGGGCCGCCCGGAACGCCGGGCGTTCGCCCCTTTTTTTGGTGGGGGTGCGTGCGCCCCGCGCCGCCCTCAAGGTCACGCAGGGGCGAACCAGGATTGGGGCAACAGGGGATGATAGATGGGAACGGTCCCTCCCTCCCCCCGCAACAACGCCCCCAGGGGAGCCCCCAGGGCGGGATAAAGCTCGGCAAGACGGGGATCCTCGGGAAGGAGCCAGGCCAACTCCAGGGCGGAGGTGTGGGCGGGGTCGAGGCGGGGTTCCAGGGATGGGGAAGCGCTAACGCGAAACAGCAGATGCAGGGTCTCCCGACCGCCGACCAGGGTCTCTCCGGCCAGCAGCAGTTCGCCGGGCTGGATGGGCAGTTGCAACTCCTCGGAAAACTCCCGGATCAGGGTTTGGTGGAGGGATTCCCCCGCCTCCCCCCCCCCCCCCGGCAGATTGAAACGATCCCGCGCGCCATAGCGATAGCGCAGGGTGAGAAAAGCGCCCCCGCGCATCAACAGACCGCAGGGGCGAACGTTCATCCCTGGCGCTCCTCTTCGTCTTCCTCGTCCACCGGGGGATAGGCGTCGGCCTCGCCCCGCTCGGCCCGGGCCACCCGCTCCAGGGCGGCGGCGTGGGCCTTGGCGGCGCGACGCTCCCGGGCCTCCTGCACCGCCTCGGGGCGAACCGCAACGGCGCCCTCCTCGCCAAACATGGCGCTGGACATCCAACGGAAGGCGAAGCGGGTGAGGGCGGCGTCATCCTCGCGAATCGCCGCCACCGTCGCCTCGTCCACGGTGTAGCGTTTCAAGAAGCTGGATTGAAAGACGAACCGGCGCATTTCATCGGGGTTGGTGGAGGCCATGTAGAAAAATTCCGACAGGGGCAGGGACGATTTGACCATGTCCCCGGCGGAACGCCGCTTGACAATGATGTCGAACCATTCGCGATTTTCGGCGTCGTAGAGATCCGCCCCCTGATCGGCGCGCCACTCGGCCACCGACCACTCCTTGGGCTCCTCGTGGCCCTTGCAGTAGTCCTCCTTGATCAGCACGAAAAATTCCTCGTTGCGGGAGGCCTCTTGCCGGTGCATCAAAGCCATGCCGATGGGATAGTAGCGGCAGGTGACGGGACGATCCTCGTAGACCGAGCACCCCTCGGGGGTGTTGAAGGGGCAGCGACCGGTTTGCTTGTCCATGGCCAGCAGGGCCACCGGCAGTTGACCCTTGGTCAGGGTGGAGGGTTCGGCGAATTCATAGAGAAAGGCCTCCGGCGTGATCCCCAGCCGCTGGCGCAGCCGGATCATGTCGTAGGGGGTCAGGACGATATCGATGTGGCTGCAACAGGCGTTGAAGCAGGAGACGCCCTTGTGGCACCGAAATTTCAGGCGGCTTTCCGGCCCCAGGGGCGAGGGTTGCAGCACATTGCGCACCTCGCGGGGGACGTCCCGCATCTCTTCGGGGAGTTGAAGGACTTTTTCCTTGTCCTGGCGGTCATCCGTCATCATCTTCTCGGCATCGGGTCGGGGTGGGGGGGGCGGGCTGGGCCACGAGA
>JADGAP010000006.1:0-1373 GCA_015231965.1 Magnetococcales bacterium
GCTCGCCCACCCTCCCACGACGGCCCCGCGCCGCCCGCGCCGCCCCTCCCGCCGCCAGGGCGAGGAGGGCGACGGCGAAGAGGGGCGAGACCCTCGGCAGGGAGAGCAGGCCGTTATAGAAATTCCAGGCGCTCCAGCGGAAATATTCCCGCCAGCGCAGCCGGAACACCTCGCCAAAGAGCCGATGCAGTTCCTGGTCGGCGACCACCAGCCCCCGCACGCTTCTCATGTCGTGGAGAAAATAGACCCCGTAGCGGCTGCGCAAATTGGCGCGATAGAAGGTGGAGGTTCGGGACCAGGTTTCATAATCGATGGCCCCTTCCGGGGTGAGGGGGAGGGGGCCGGGATAGGGGTAGCGATCCTGTTCCCGGCGTTGGTCGAGCCATTTTTCTCGATGCGCGACAAAGGCGGTGGCGGCGGGTTGGAGGTCGGGGGCGAGGCGGGGGATCCACTCCCGGGAGAGGAGGGGGCCGATGGCCGCCATCTCCACCGCACCCTTGTAGGAGGAGAGGCCGAAATGGCCCACCACGGCCCACCGCAGGCCGCCGTAAAGGAAGAAGGGGGCGAAACCGGTCAGGGCGATCAGCAGCAGGGTGGGGGCCAGGGCGGGGCGGGGATGGGGGGAGGCCCCGAGGGCGGCGGGGCGCTGGCGCATCCAGGCCCAGCCCAGGATCACCGCCAACGGGGGGACGAACAAAAAGGCGGGGCGATGGAGGATGACCCCGGTGGCGGCGGCGAAGGTCAGGAGCCACAGCCCCAGGCGCGCTCGCGGGCGGCGCACCGCCCCGGTCAGCCCCAGCAGCGCCCCGAACCACAGCAGGGTGAAGACCAGGGTAAAGGGTTCGCTGGCGATGAGGTGGCCGTGGGTGCGGAAAATATCGGCGGGCAAAAGGGCCAATCCGACGAGGAGGATGGTGCGTCGCCGGACCCCCCGCCAGCGCAACCCCTGGCAAAAAAAGATCACCGCCCCGACGAAGGCCCCGTATTGCACGGCGGGCAGCCCGTTCCAATCCCCCAGCAGCCGCCGCGTCGCCGCCAGCATCACGCCATAGCCCGGCGGGCGATAGTGGGCCAGCACCTGGGGGATGGTCATGTTGGAAAAAACGATGTAGTCGCCGGAGTCGCCAAAGGTTTCGAGAGCGTATCCGATCCAGGAATAGATCCCGAAACAGAGCAGCCCCGCCAGGGCCAGAATCAGAGGGATATTCCGCAGGGCTCCCCCCGGCGGCGGATGGGCGATTTGTTTCAGGAGTTCCACGTCAGGTCTTCCCCCTTGAGATCCTACCCCATTGCAAGCCATGGTTTTTTATAGTAATTACAAATAAGTTTTGCACATTGCCAGCTAAAGAATTTACGCTCGTCATTCCCGCGAA
>JADGAP010000006.1:1465-2426 GCA_015231965.1 Magnetococcales bacterium
TCCCCGCCCCCTGGATTCCCGCCTTCGCGGGAATGACGTTTTCGTGGTTGAGGAGTGGGTTGCATAACCCAGGTGCCGCTTGACGACATGTGCAATTTTCAAATGGGAAGACTATACAAGCAAAAAATCCTTTGGATTGCGACTTGGTATGAGTCGGCGCGTCCATCCTCCCTCGTTCTCCGGAACGGCACCTTGCGGGGACTCCCCCGCGCCCCCCGCCGAACAACGCCAACCCTGCCGCCCCGGGGATCACCCCCCCCCCACGGCCCAGACCACCGCAGCATAGCGCGCCCCCTTGCCCAGCATCACCCAGCCGAGAAAAGGCACCCAGCCCATCCGTAGCACCCCGGCAACGAAGGTCAACGGATCCCCCAGCAGCGGAACCCACGCCAGCAGCAGACTCACCCCGCCGTACCGCCGAAACCACCCCTCCGCCCGCCCCAGCCACGCCTCGCCGAAGGGAAAGCGGGGATGCCCCCGCCAATGGCCCATCCAGCGCCCCAGGGCCCAGTTGACCGCCGACCCGGCCACGTTGCCCGCCCACGCCGCCCCCCACAGCATCCAGGCGTCGTACCCCCCGGAGAGCATCATCCCCGCCAGCATCGCCTCAGAGGAGAACGGGAGCAACGTCGCCGCCAAAAACGCCCCCAACGCCAATCCCGCCAATCCCGCGTCCATCTTGAATGTTCTCTCCCCGCATTCCCCCCGAAAAATGTAGGAATTTGTAGTTGTTCCATTTGAGATTAGCGCACCCTGAGCTTGAGGGAGCAAGGAACTCATTCCAAAGAATAAACCGTCATTCCCGCGAAGGCGGGAATCCAGGAAAGCCGATAGATGAATGGCTCCCTTCAAACAAACGGAAAAAGGGCTCGGTTCCTCGGAACGATATCTGCCTTTCCCTCCTCCCCCCCTGGATTCCCGCTTTCGCGGGAATGACGTTTTCGTGGTTGGGGAGTTGGTT
>JADGAP010000006.1:5720-47944 GCA_015231965.1 Magnetococcales bacterium
CGTCATTCCCGCGAAAGCGGGAATCCAGCCGTTGATTTCATGCGCCTTACCCCATCACCACGACAAAGCAGTCCCCCATAGTATCGAGATAACCAAAAAATTCAATATAATCAGTTGACTATCTGGGAAATTCCATAAATCGACTTGCGACGCCTGAATGAAAGTCAGTCCATTTCATCTTGGACGCAAGACCGGCGTTCCAAAGACACAAAGGCTGGATTCCCGCTTTCGCGGGAATGACGTTTTCGTGGGGGAAAGTTGGTTGCATCCCCCCAACATTGTTTGGAGCCATGCGCCATTTTGAATTGAAACGACTATAAAATTACTCATTGCGCACATAGACGGCGGTGCGCAGGGGAAGCCGGGCGGTGGGGGTTCCATCCTGCAACTTTTGCATGGTGAACGAGATGGTCACCAAACAACTGCTGCGGCTGACGTTGAAGGTTCCCGCCTCCACATCGTCGGAGAGCAACACGCCGTTGCGCCACAGGGCGGCGGTGTCGTTGCCCCCGCTCTGATTGAAGGTGATGACGGTGGCGTTGGCGTCGGTGAAGGAGAGATTGCCGCCTGCGGTTCCATTGGCGGGGGTGACGCCGGCGCAACTGCTGGCGGCGCGCAACTCCCGCACCATCCGCTCCATGGCGTACTGCCCGGCGCTGGAGAGGGGCGACAGATCCCGCAGCGCGAAATAGGCCTGGAATCCCGCCGAGAGCAGATTGCTCCCCAGGGCGGCGATCATCCCCAGCAGCATGATGGAGAGGATCATCTCCACCATGGTGAATCCGGCGGCGCGTCGGGGGCGGCGGGGGTCGAGGGGAGAGGCGGAGGCGGCGCGGTTTTTCATGTTCTCGGTCTCCGCGCTCATGGGGTGGTGTTGTAGCGGCCCGCCACCCACTCCAGCTTGCTCCATAGCTGGCCGGCGGCGGCTTCGTAGACCTCGACGGTGACGCAACGAAGATTTTCCGTCGTGGGGGCGGCACCGGTGCAGGTGACGACGTTTGCCACCTCGTTGGCCCCCTGGATGGTGACGGTGCGGTTGTATTCGGAAAAATTGCCGCTGAGCGCCGCCTCGTCCTGGTAGATGGCGGCGGGATTGGTCTCGGTGACGTTGTCGAAGCCGTTGACCATGCGATCCTGAATGATCGACTCCATCCGCTCCATGCCCAGGTAGCTGGCCTGCACCCCCTTGATGGGGAGCATCATTTGCAGTTGGACGTTGGTGAAGAAGCCAAAGATGGCCGTCACCGAGGCGGAGACGATGACCATGAAGATGATCACCTCGATGAGCGTGAACCCCTTGGCCGGGCGACGCCGCAAACGCGGGCGGGACGCGGGAAGACGCCCGGAAGGGTTGGGAAGATCGGGAAGATTCATGGGGGCGCTCATTGGACCGTCACCGCTCCCGTGGTCGCCGTGACCAGCACCCGGGCCGTGGCCCCGTTGGCCGAAATGGAGATGTTCCCGGCGGCGGAGGGGGTTCCCAGGCTGTTGAAGGTGATGTTGAAGGCGGAAATGTTGGCCCCGCCGGTGAGGGTGACGTTGGAGTTGGGATGCACCGTGCTGTTGGTCGCATCCAAAATCTGGTAGCCGTTGGCCCCCAGGTTGCGGATGGAAAAGTTGCCGGTGTGGGACATGGCCAGGGATTGGGCGTAGCGCACGTTCTGCCCCAGGGTGTGGGCCAGGGGATAGACCTCCAACTCGCTGCCCGGCCAGCGGGCCACCACCACGGCGGTCATCACCCCGGCGATGACGATCACCATGATCAGCTCGATGATGGTGAAGCCTCCGTCGCGCACTGCCCGCCGGAGTCCGTCGCCTCGGGATCGTGGTCTTTCGCCCGCGCTCATGCCTGCTCCCCCGCCTTGCGCCGCCTCAAACGCATTTTTTCCTTACAGCGAACCGGGCGTGGGCTGTTCCACCCCACGCGACCCCACGCCCGGAATGGGTTGATCAGCAGCCTGTCGTGGTGTTGGTGATTGCCGGTCCGTCGTTTACGTTCGCGGCATCCACGTAGGTCACCCGACAGGTGGTGTTGGTGGTGGCGCTCGGGTGTTCATAAACTCCCGCCGAGACAACGTCAAAGGCCGACATGTCTTGCATCATCGATACGACTGCCGCAGCGGTGGGATAGCCGCTGGCCAATTGAATCCCTTGTCCGGCAATGGTGATGTTGTCGTTGACGCCAGCCCCGGTGGCCAACTGCATGGAGCGGGCCATCAAGGCGGCGCTGCGCAGGCTGCCTTCCAGACCCAACATCACGCTGGCCCGGGCGCTGCCGCCCAGGTCCACGAAACGGGGCAGGGCCATGGCCGACAGCACCCCGAGGATGACGATCACCATGATCAGTTCGATGAGGGTGAAACCCCCCGCCCCACCGCCCTGGGTTCCCTTGTGCCGCAAGGTGTTCATTTTCAATTCCCCCGATCCGTGGGCCTCGGCCCGTTTTTTGGAAGGTCTCCCCATGGCCTGGCGCAAGCCCCTGGACCGCAGTCCGGGACGCTCCACCCTGCCACCCATCATTATCCTACATTTCTTAATGGAATTCCTTAAAAATTTCATGGATTCTGACCGAATCCATCACCTGGTGCCCGCGACGGGTCAGTGAAACACGCGCCAGAAGGTGCTGTAGCCCGCCAGCCGCCACAAGGTAAAGGCGCTGCCCGCCACGATGATCAGGGCCATCGCCCGGGGACGGGACATCAGCCCCTGGAGCAGCGGGCGACGAATTCTTTCCGCCCCTTGTTGCACCATCTCTCGGGTCACTTCCTGATTGACGGCCCGTTCCACCCCCTTGAGCAGGCTGGGGCGCAGCGTCACCACCCCCCCCACCACCAGGGCCAGGGCGCTGAAGATGATGAACAGCGTCATGACGCTTTCCAGCAGCCAGAGGTCGAAATTGATCTCCGGATTGCGGCTTTCGTCCTGCCAATGGCGGGTGAAAAGCTCCCGGCCGAAACTCTCCCACAGCACCACGAAGCTGCCCAGCGCCCCCAGGATCATGAATCCGCCGAACCAGCGGTGGCGGCGGTAGATGAACCGCTCCACCCGCACCGGGCGATAGAGCCAGTCCAAAAGCTGGCGCAGCCGTTCGCCGTAAAAGCGGGAGGCGTCGTTGGGACGGAAGAGCAGCAGCAGCCCCGCGACCAGGGTGCCCAGGCACCCCACGGTGAGGGCGTTGAAAATCCAGCGGGTCATGGTGCGGCATCCTCTTCAAGGGGGTGCGCGATGGATGCGTCCTTGCGCCGCGTTACCGGGCGTCGTCGCTCCGGCGTCAGTGTTTTTTCAGGGCGGCGGAGCCCATCTCCCACATGGGCAGGAAGATGCCCAGGGCCAGCATCAACACCATCACCCCGATCACCCCCAGCATGATCGGCTCGATGGAGGAGCTGAGCTTGGAGACGTCATATTCCACTTCTCGTTCGTAGAATTCCGCCACCTCTTGCATCATTTCGTCCATGTTGCCGGTCTCCTCGCCCACCGCCATCATTTGCAGCACCAGGGGGGTGAAGAGTCCGCTGGCGTGGCAGGATTGCAACATGCTCTCCCCCCGCTCGATCCCCTTGCGGATCTCCTTCACCTTGCTCTCGACGAAGGTGTTGTCCACCGCCTCGGCCACCGCGTTCATGGTCTGGACGATGGGCAGGCCGGAGCGGGAGCCCATGGCGAAGGAGCGGGCGAAACGCCCCAGGGTGGCCCGGTTGAGAATGCTCCCGGCCAGGGGCAGGGTCAACTTTTTCTCATCCCACCACAATTTTCCCTTGGGGGTGCGAATATAGTAGCGGAAAGAGAAGACGGCCAAAAGAATGAAAACCAGCATTTCGACGCCATGATTGATGGTAAATTTGGAGGTTCCCATCAAAATCCGGGTGGGCAGGGGGAGTTCGGACTTGAACTGCTTGAACACTCCCTCGAACTTGGGAATGACGAAATAGTTCAGCACTCCCATGGCGATGGTGATGGCGATGACCACGAAGGTGGGGTAGCGCATGGCGCTCTTGACCTTCTTGCGGGTCTCTTTTTCCACCGAAAGATATTTGTAGAGCTGATCGAAGGCCTCTTCCATCCGCCCGGTGCTTTCGCCGATGCGCACCACGCGGATGTAAATCTGCCCGAAAATCCGGGGATGTTCGTTCATGGCACCGGAGAGGTCGGTTCCTCCCTGGAGGCGCTCGATGATGCGGTTCATCGCCTCCACCAACTTTTTGTTGTGCGTCGATTCGGTGAGCCCCTGCAACGAGCGGATCACCGGCACCCCGGCCTTGGATAGGGAGTACATCTGCCGGGTGAAGAGGATGACGTCATCCTCGGTGGGCCATTCGGCGAAGAGACCGATATCGCTGGTTTTCAGCTCCCCTTTTTGCGCCGTGGCGACCTTGATCTCCAGGGGTTGGATGCTCTGCTTGAGCAGCGCCTCCACCACCGCGTCGGTGGATTGGGCGCTGAGCTGCCCCGTGACCTGGGCCCCGCCGATCTTGCGTCCTTTGTAGTGATACGTGGGCATGGCGATCAACAGGCGGGAAGGGGGTTCGGAGGGGGGGTGGGACAACTACCCGAGAATTAAGCAATAAACCGGCCAACCATGCGCCATGAAAACGTCAGCCCAAGGGCGCGCCGGGGCGGCTCCATGATCGAGTAATTCCAAAGCAGTTTTGCACATTTCCAGCTAAAGAATTTACCCTCGTCATTCCCGCGAAAGCGGGAATCCAGGAAAGCCGATCGGTGAATGGCTCCCTTCAAACAAACGGCAGGGAGGCTTGGTTCCTCGTAGCGATCTCTGCATTTCCCACCCCCGCCCCCTGGAGATGCGGCTGTCGGTCGTCACCATCCTGTTCAACCGGGCTGGACTCAACAGACGCAACCGACGCAACAGACGCAAACCGCCGTCGGATGGCCCGAACCGGGAGAAAACCACTCGCAACGGCAATGGCAACAAACCCGGGGGCATCAGGCGCAGAGGCAGGCATGGCGCGGCTTGGCCGCAACCAAAGGGCAAAAATGGTTCCATGAAATCCTGCCCCCCATCCACGACAGGGAGGGGGGGGCGGGGTCATCGCTCCTGGATCGATTCAAGAAAAAAATAGATGTGGGCCAGCCACAGGGTGTTCCCCTGCCAGTCCGCCGGTTGGTTGGCCTGGGAGGTCATCAGGCGGAGGGTCAGACACAGGTGATATTCATACCCGTCGTGGTTGGTTTGGGGAAGGATCAAGTCCCGCTCCTCGATTTCCGCAGCCTCCGGGAACCGTCCCGCACTTCTGGCGTCCTGGATCCGATAGTGCTTCAGAACGGACAATCCGGCAAAGAACGCAAGAAGTTCATTGGCGAAGCGACAATTCTTGACTTGGGTGGGGGAGGAGCCATCCAGACGGAAAATTTTTGCGGCGAGTATCGCCACGGTGATGCATGCCGCGACTTTATGTCGATCCAGGTTGGTGGGTTGTCCCTCAGTTTTCATCAAACCTTTGATGTGACGTCTCTGAGCCTCGAAATGGCCCCAGACCCGGTCCAAAATCTCTTCCGAAGTTCCGCGGAGAACGATCCCAGGGCATCTTTCGTCCTCGGATTCGGCGGTGCGGAACATCTCTTCTTCGATGACGGACGCCCATAACAAGGAGAAAAGGGATTTATCCATGCCGATGGTCCGATGATTTTTAGCGAGTTATCGCAGAATGGCCAGCCAAGGGATATTTCCCTGACACGGCTCGGTTCCTCGCGACGAGAGAAATCGGAACGGACCGATTGCGAGGGGAAAACAAGGAAGACTGAAGGATGGGAACTTACGCCACCAAGGCGGCGCGACGCAACCGTCTTTTTTCAGCCAACTCGACAGCCAAGGCCACAATCTCCTCCAAGGGGTGATCGTCATTCTCCAGGCGCAAGGAGGCCTCGAACTCCTCATCGGTCTCTTCCTTGAGGAACTCGGGTGACATGCCCAACTTGGAACCCCGGATAAATTCGCGCGCGCTCATCGCAACCTCGCCATGGTTACTCTTCACAAGAGAGAAGACGCACCTTCCCCAAGTCTCGTGAAAGAAGCTACCATGCAACTAGAGGCAATGCAATCTTTATCACGCTTCCGCCATCTTCCGTCATCTTCCGCCACCTTCCGTCACCTTCCGCCAACCGGATTGAGAGCCTATTGATGGGTACGTAAGTAGGCGACTTGCGTCGTTCTTTTGCGCCCATTGAAAGGCGCTGGATTCCCGCCTTCGCGGGAATGACGGGAAAAAGAAGTTCGGATACTGACGTACTCCTCAATACGCCCACTCGGAAAACTTTCGCCTTAGCGCCCCAGGGAGGCGACGGCCCGTTGGGGACGGTCGAGCAGGGCGATGAGGGGGGCGGTTTTGTTCTTGAAGTCCGCCAGTTGCTTGGGGGAGACGGGATCGGCGGTGGCGGTCTGCACCGAGAGGGGGTTGACCTGCTCGCCGCCGACCCGCACTTCGTAGTGGAGATGGGGACCGGTGGCCCAACCGGTCATGCCGACCCGACCGATGGTATCCCCCTGGCTGACCCGCTGCCCGACCTTCAACCCGGGAGCAAATCCCGAGAGGTGGGCGTAGGCGGTGGAATATTTGGCGTTGTGTTGGATGACGATCAATTTGCCAAAGCCGTTCATCTCGCCAACGAAGGTGGCCTTGCCGTGGGCGGTGGCCCGCACCGGGGTTCCCATGGGGGCGGCGTAGTCCACGCCCTTGTGGGCCCGGGTGTAGTTGAGGATGGGGTGCAAGCGGCTGAGGGAGAAGCCGGAGGAGATGCGGGTGAAGTCCACGGGGGCGCGGATGAACATTTTGCGCATGTTGCGTCCGGCGGGGTCGTAGTAGCCGGTCTTGCCCAGGGGATCGGTGTAGCGGACGACGCGGATGGAGCGGCCCTGATTGACAAACTCGGCGGAGAGGATCTCGCCCTCCCGCACCGGCTTGTTGTTTTCGTACATCGATTCGTAGACCACGGTGAACTTGTCGCCGCTCTGAATATCCCGGGCGAAGTCCACGTCCCACTCGAAGAGCCCCGCCAGCTTGAGGACCATGGACTGGGAGAGCCCGGCCCGCTTGCCCGCCGAAAAGAGGGAATCGGAGATGGAGCCGGTGATGGTGGTGAAGCGGGTGTCCAGATCGCGGGCTTCGATTTTGGGGACGAAATCCCGGCCCGCCTGCTCCCGCACCAGCCAGAAGATGCGGGAGTCGTCGATGGGATAGGAGAGTCCCAGCAGCTCGTTGTCGTCGGTAAACGCCAACTTGACCGATTGCCCCGGCTTGAGATTGCGCGCCAGTTTGAAAACATCCCGGGAGGCGTTGGCCACCTTGAGGGTGGTCTCCTTGGTGACATTTTTACGGGAGAGCAGTTGCTGAAGGTTGTCCCCTTTGCGCACCACCTCCTCCACCACGCGGTCGGCGTGCTTGAAGGGGGTTTTGGTGGCCTTGGCGGATTTGACCGGTTCGCTACCCTTGCCCTTGCCGCCGTCGGCGCTTTTCCCCTCGGGGGCCTTGGCGGCGGACTTGGGGTCCGAGGTCTTGGTCTCCGGGGGCTTGGCGGCGGACTTGGGGTCTGCAGCGGTCTTGGCGGCGGCCTTGGGTTCTCCCAGGGGCAAATCGTTGGATCTCCCCGGCGCGACTTTCGCCAAGGCCGGCTTGATCGGAGATTTGGCCTCGGCGGGCTTGGCCTCGGCGGGCTTGGTCGGAGCCTGGGCCTCGGCGGGCTTGGCCTCGGCGGGCTTGACCGGAGCCTGGGCGTTGGCGGATTTTGTCTCGGCGGGCTTGACCTCGGCGGACTTGGAGCCCGGGGGGGAGGTTTCCCCGCGCACGGCGGCGCGCACGGCTTCCGAGGCGATTTTTCCCGGCTCGATCACCGCCTTGAACCGTTTGCCCGCTTCGATGGCGGAAAGCCGCAGGGTGCGATCATCGTCCACCGGATAGGTGAAGAGAACCACGCGGCGCTCTTTGTCAAAGCCCAACTGAATAACGTCGCCAGGGGTCATGCGGCGGGAGACGGCGAACTTGGGGGCGGCGGCGGTGGCCAGCGCCAGGGCGGTGTTGCGCTCCACTTTTTGCCGGGAGAGCAGCGTCACGAAGGTGTCGCCCCGCCGCACCTTTTCCGTCACCAGGCGCAGGGGTGACGATTTTTCGGCGGATTTCCCCTCTTTGGCAGCGGTCGCGCCATTTTTCTTGACGCCGGGATCCTCCTTGGAGGAGGACGCGGAGGAACGCTTGGACTTTTCGGAGGGGGCGTCGGCGTCGGCGGAGGAGTCCGACTCCTCGAACGAGCTGTTGAGGGCTGCCTTGGGCGATTTGTAGGCCGCGATGCGTTGGGTGTTGTCGATATCGCGATTTTCTTGACGCTCCACCTCGGAGGGGGCACCGCGCAACGATCCAGCTTCCACCATTCCGTGCCATGCCAACAATCCCATGAGCGCTACCCCCCCAGCCATCAGGCGGAAGCCTCGTCCAGGGGAGAACGGAGTGGGGGGGGTCGGGTTCCAGAATCGCTTTTCGGTCATGTCGCTCGGTTCTTCTCTTTTTATTGGGGCGGCTGAACCGCAAGAACGTCCTTGAACGTGTTTGCCGGTCGCATCGGCTCTCGCGTTGGAGCGCGCGAGCCCGGGTTTTAACGTCGTCCACCCTTCCGTGGCAAGCCACCAACGTCTCGCAACTCAAGGCGTCCAGAGGGGCCGGTCGTCCCGCATTTACTTATTTCTCAAGATTATTGCGGGGTTGTCCAAAACCTGATGCCGTTGCGCTGTGCAAAATGAAGGCCAATGGACACCCCGGTCCGACGGGAAGCCGACTTTCTTCCGCGCGGTCAAGGGCTCCGTCCCCTCACTTCAGGCTGTTCAACCCGCCAAATCGTCCCTGGACGCAAGGCTAACGCGCCCTGCGTCTGGGCCATGGGGGGAACCGCATGGAACGCCGGGCGGAGCGCGAGGCTCACGCCATGCGGCGGAAAGCAGAATGAATTCCGAGGGATCGTCGTTTGTCACCCAAACCTGGCGTGGGCACCTCTTGTTTCGATCCGTTACGACCCACTTCCTTTTAGCAGGTGCAACATCCCCATTTCAAGGAAATTCAAAACGGGTTGGCAAGGTCCGGGGTGTCCTGGGCCAGCCATCGGGTGATCTCCTCCAGCGCCCGTCGGGAGTAGACCGGCTTGTTTTCCTTGCGGGGCAGGGGGGGGTCCAAGGGCGGGAGGAGTCCGAAATTGGCGTTCATCGGCTGAAAACGGGATTGGCATCCGCCCCCCGCGACGTAGTGCATCAAGGCCCCGGAGAGGGTGGCGAGGGGGGGAGGGGTGGGGGTCTCCCCGCGCCGCAGCGCCGCCGCGTATCGCCCGACCAGCAACCCCGAAAGGGCCGATTCGGAGTAGCCCTCCACGCCGGTGATCTGCCCGGCGAAGAAAATACGGGGATCTTGACGCCATTGCAACAGGGGCGTCAGCAGGCGGGGGCTCTCCAGGTAGGTGTTGCGATGGACCGATCCCAGGCGCACGAATTCCGCCCGCTCCAGACCCGGAATCATGGCGAAGACCCGGCGCTGTTCCGGCCAGGTCATCTTGGTTTGAAATCCCACCAGGTTCCAGAGGGTTCCCAGGGCGTTGTCCTGGCGCAACTGGACCACGGCGTAGGGACGGCGACCCGCCTCGCCGGGGTTGTTGAGCCCCACCGGTTTCATCGGGCCGAAACGGAGGGTTTGGGGACCGCGTTCCGCCAGGGTTTCCACCGGCATGCACCCCTCGAAAGGGGGGACTTTCTCGAAGTCTTTCCAGGGAACCTTTTCGGCGGTGCGCAGCGCCTCGACAAAGGCGGTGTATTCGGCGGGGAGGAGGGGACAGTTGATGTAGTCCCCCTCGGCGTTGGTCCCCCGATCATAGCGGGATTGCCGCCAGGCCTTGGTGAAATCGATGGATTCCAGGCTGACCACCGGGGCGATGGCGTCGTAGAAGGAGAGTCGCCCCGCCCCCAGGGTTTGGTCCATCCATTGGGCCAGGGGATCGGAGGTCAACGGACCGGTGGCGAGGATCACCATGCCCTCCCCATCGGGGGCGACCACCTCTTCCCGGTGCAGGGTGATCCGGGGATGGTCGAGCAGCCGTTGGGTGATCCAGCGGGCGAACCCTTCCCGATCCACCGCCAGCGCCCCTCCCGCCGGAACCCGGCAGGCGTCGGCGGCGGCCATCACCAGGCTGCCCATCCGGCGCATTTCGGCGTGGAGGGTTCCGGAGGCGTTGCGCTCGGGATCGTCGCCCCCCAGGGAGTTGGAGCAGACCAGTTCGCCGCAGTCTCCCGAATGGTGGGCCGGGGTGGAGCGCGTCGGGCGCATTTCGCTCAGCCGCACGGGAACGCCCCGCTGGGCCAATTGCCAGGCGGCCTCGCTGCCGGCCAAGCCGGCGCCGATGATGTGAACGGGGGGAGGGGTCATGATGTCCTGACAGGGTTGGGGGAGGGCGGCCATTGAACAAGCAGGGGCGGCGGGGTTCCTGCGATCCCGGAGTGTGACGCGGGATGGGGGGAGTTCCAATGATAAAAAATGGCAAGGGGGCGCGACCGAAGCCGCGCCCCCCTGGAAACCTTCCCGTTGACCGCCGAGGCGGGGAGCGGAAGGGGGTTAGAAGGCCACCTTCATGTTGGCCTGGATGTGATGCAGGGACTTGTCATCCAACACGTTGCTGACGTGATTGGCACCCCACTTGGGGGAGACGTAGCTGCCGAAAACGTTGAAGGTCACGCCCTTGTCGATTTCGGTGGAGAGCAGCAGCGAGCCGCCCCAGGCGCTGTCCATGTTGGTGGTGGCGGCCCCGGTGTCGCCGGGATCCTTATCGGCGACGGCGGCGTAGTCCAGGGAGGGGTTGATGCTCCAGGCCCCGGCGGGAACGGTGACGCCAGCGCCCACGCCCCACATGTTTTCCGACATGGAAGCCCGCCCGCCGCCCGCGTTCATGGCGTTGGTGGCGAAGCCCAGATTCATCAGATCCTGGTTGCCCGCCCAGGAGCCGTCCATGGCCCAGGTGGGGGACCAACCGGCTTCCGCGGGGGTGATGGCGTCAAAATCGCTGCTGGCGTAGAAGCCGTAGCCGTTCCACTCGCCCATGGCCATCTTGCCCTTGGCCCGCAAGGCACCCAAATATCCCGAGCCATCCGCCTGTCTGTTGGTGGCGGTGGTGCGGGCGTTGTTGCTCCAGCCGGCTTCGTAGATGCCGGTGGCGGTCAAATCGACGCCGCCCACATTGCTGCCCAGGGTCAGGGCCACCCACTCGTCATGAACGCCGCTGTTGGCGTCGGTGCGGGCGAGCCCGTTGGCGGTGTCGGAGTCCTTGCGGCCATTCATGTAGCCGCCGGTCACTTGATAGTCGATCTTGCCAGCCTTGCCCAGCACCGACAGAACCAGCAGGTCGGTGTCGTCGTCGCTGGCACCCATGCCGGCGGTATTGGCGGAAGCGCCGCCCACGGCCTCTTCCAGCACTTTGACGTGAGCCGCCACCACGGTGGTGTCGCCAAAGGACTTGGAGAGCATCAGGGCCCCGAAGCCCAGGGTGTCGTGATTGACCAGGATGCCGTCATTGAGGGAGATGGGCATGTTGCCCGCTTTGACGCCCACGCCCCACGCTTCGGTCTCCATCCACAACTGGCGCACGTCCCAGTCGCCTTGACCGGCGGCCACCGTGCCGGGAGCGGCGACGGCGGAGCTGTTGGTCACCCGCTGATCGGCACCCTGCACCGTGCCGGTGTCGATGACGCGGGTCACCATGTGGGCGTGGGATTTTTGGCTGGCCAAAAAGTCCAACTGCAATTGCAGGCGCTGCACGTAGTAGTTGGTGTCGTCATTGTTGGCGGCACCCTTGGTCACAGTGGTGTCGCTGTTTTGAGCGCCGAAAAAGTAGTAGCCGCCCATTTTCACTTCCGACGCCTGCGCGCTGTTCGCCACGCCCACGGCGGCCAACGCCGCCATCCCCAGCATCCATCCCTTTTTCATGCAGATTCTCCTTTGCGCTTTGTCGCTTGCTTTAGAGCGGGCGGTGGTGTGAGGGCCACCTGGGTTGATTGTTGAATGATTCTCGTTCGTTTAACCCATCTGTTGCGGGTTTGCACGGATATTCCAACCGATGTGTGACCTTTTTGTGACGCCTGAAGAGGCGATCCATCGGGCAGGATTTGATGAAAGCATGATCCGTGCCATCATTACGGACTGTGTGATGTTCATAAACGCCGTAAAAATATGGAACATTCTCCGCCGTTCGGAGGAGGGGAATTCCGTCTGCCTGTCAAATGGGCGCTCTTTGCCTAAAAAACATGCAGCATCCGTGGGGAGGGTGCCTTCACACGATCCATGGGGAGAGGTGTTCCAACGGTGCAACACCTGGGGGTGCCAAGGCGGTCAAGGAATGGGCGGGGGGATTGGGAAGGGGGGCGGAACGGGGCGTGGACCTGGTGGCACCGACGCCCGACAAAACGTGCGCACGGTTCGGGGGTAGGGGAGGGGAAGAGCCCTTCCCCTCCCTGATCCTGTTCGTCGTTGAAAAGTTGTTTGCCCGTCCTGCCGGGTCGGGATCAGGGACGGGCGGAGGCCTCGACCAGGGGGGCGTCACAGTGTTCCAATAGGCGGGTCATGGCGTCCAGCAACTCCTGGCGAAGGGCGTTCATCTCCCCGAGGCAGCCGGGAATATCCTGGCATCGATCCTGGTCCGCACGATCCATGATCTCCCCCCCCATGCGGTGCAAGCGGGCGTGCAACTCCTTCAGGGGATGAAGATCCTGGTGGGGGGTGTCGTGCAGGCGCGTGGCCAGCCAACGCCCCACCTGGCAATGGTCGTCATCCACCACCTGGGCGCGTTCCAGGACCAGGTCGCCGCGGACATGACGGATCAGCGCTTCCATCCAGCGCAGGTGTTCCGTGCTCAGCTCGGCGGCGAGTGGGCCATGCGTTCCCTCCCCCCAACGCTGGCGCAACACCTCCTCCTCTCGCCCCAACGCCCGGATCGTCCGCTCCAGTTCGCCGATGACGCAGGCCACATGGTGGATGGTGGCGTGGGAGCGGGCCATGTTGCGGGAAGCGTCATCGATGCGTTCTTGAATATGCCGCGTCGCCAGTTCAATGGTCTCCTCCACAATCAGAACGTGGCCGGAGATCTCGCCCATGGCCAGGGCCTCCTCTTCCAGATGTCGCGCCTCCTCGGCCACCGCCGCCGCCACCACGGCCACCGCCTTGGTCTGGTCGGAGGCTTGACTGGCGGAGCGGAAAACCTCGCCCGAACTGCCGCGCAGTTCATCGGAAAGTCCCGTGACCTGCAAGGTGGAGCGGGAGACCGCCTCCATGGCGCGGGTGATCTCTTCGCCCACCTCCGCCTGCCGGTCGGCTTGCTCGTCAATGGCGTGGATGGAGTGCGCAATGCCGTCGATGGACGAAACAATATCCCGCACCGCTCCCACCGCCCTGCCGGAGGCCTCTTCCAGGGCCTGGATGCTGTCCCGGATGGTATGGGTGGCCTCGGCGGTCTGACCGGCCAACTCCTTGACCTCCTTGGCCACCACGGCGAACCCCATGCCCGCCGATCCCGCGCCCGCCGCCTCGATGGCGGCGTTGAGGGAGAGCATGTTGGTTTGATCGGCGATATCGTTGATCACCCGCACGATCTTGCCAATGCGCCGCGCCGCGTCGGCGAACTGTTCCATGGCCTGGGTGGCGTCGACGGCCCGTTGCGCCGAATCCTTCGACTGGCCGCGGGCTTGCTGGCACAAACTCCGGGCCTCCAGCAGATGGCCGTTCATCTGGTTCACCGAATGGTTGACGTGGGCCACTTGCTCCTCCACGTCGCGCAGGGCGTCACGCACCGCATCGAAATTCATGTTCATCATTTCGGTTTCGGTGGTGATGGTGCAAACGCTCTGGGAGGCGTCCTCGGTGAATTGGGCGATCTCCCCCACCTTGCCGGAAAGCCCTTGCGCCGCTTGGGAAAAACCTTGCAGATGGGTGTGGGAGCCCTGAAAGGCCGCGCCGATCCCTTCGATGATCACCATCACGGTCTGGTTTTCCGAGCGGATGTGTTCCATGTTTTCCTGGCCGATGACCATGTCGCGGAGCAGTTGCTCCTGGCTGTCCCGCAGACCGTCGGCGCAATAACGGACCGAGACCGCGCCCCGCATCAGGGGGTGAATCCCCGCCGCCAGGGCGCGGGCCATGCGGTTGACGTCTTGCGCGATTCGGTTCAGTTCGTGAATGCAGCCGTTTTCCGGCAACGGCGCGGCGTGGGGATGCACCGCCAAAACGTCGATGCCTTGTCGCAGGAGGGCCATCTGGCGCGTCATGCGTCGCGCCGCCACCCATCCCGGGGCCAGGACGACCACCCCGACCACGGCCTCCCAGACTTGCGCGGCGTCATGATCCAGGATCATGTGCATCAGCACGGTCAGCAGCATCGCCATGGCCGCGCTTTGCAACCAGAAGAGTGTGTTCAAGTCCCATTCCCGACGCCATAAGGTGCCCACGATGACCTCCTCAGACGCCGGAGATTTTTTTGACGGTTTCGAGGAAGGGCGCCGGGCTGATGGGTTTCACCAGCCAGCCGTTGGCCCCGGCCTGTTTGCCCTCCGTCTTCTTCTCCTCCGATTCGATGGTGGTGAGCATCAGGATGGGCGTTTTCTGGTCGAAGGCGCGCACCGCCTTGATAAAGGCGATGCCATCCATCTCCGGCATGTTGAGATCCGAAATGATGAGCTTGGGAGGGGTTCCAGAGGTTTTCAGGGCCCCCAGTTGGGTCAATCCCTCCTGGCCGTTGCCCGCTTCCGCAATGTCAAACCCCAGTTTGGCCACCAGTTTGCCCACCAGGGAGCGGACGCTGGGGGTGTCGTCTACCGTCAGAATGATCGGATTGGCCATGGTCGTTCCTTGTTGGACGCGCCGAGAAAAAAATGGGAGGGAGACGTTCCTCGCCGGAGCCGTGGTTCAAGACAAAGGCAGGACGTCGGCATTCAGCCCCACCAGGATCAGTTTGGAACGCACCTCCTGGGGAGGATTGCAAAACCGCCACTGCTTGCCCATGCGCCGGGCGCAGAGGGCGGCGGCGGCGAGAACCTGCACCCCGGCGAGATCCATCTCGGTCACTTGCGCCAGATCCACCACCGCGTGGGGCGACGGCAGACTCAGCAGGGTCAACAGGCGTTCCTTGAGTTGTATGGCGCGGTCGATGTCCACGGCGCCGCTCAGGGTCAACGTTTGAGAGGTCGGATCGAGTTTCATGGTCTGCCCTGCCTTTCTTGGCGGGATGCGCTCAGGGGAGTCCCGGTCAGACCCGGGCGTTGTTCTTGGCCGTCTCCATGATTCGGCCCACATCCAGGATCGGGGCCACCCGGCCATTCCCCAGAATGGTGGCCCCGGAAAATTCCGCCACGTCGCGAAACACCTCGCCCAGGGATTTGATCACCACCTGGCTCTGTCCGATCACCCGATCCACCACCATGCCCATGCGGTTGCGATCCACTTCGGTGATCACCACCTGCTCTTTGTCCAGGCGCCGGGAGGCGTCTTCCAGGGAAAAGACGTCCCGCAACCGCACGTAGGGGACGATCTCGTTGCGGATGTTGATGATTTGTCGGCCGTGGGCGTCGTCCACATCCTGGCGGGTGAGTTTGACACACTCCTTGACCGTGGAGAGGGGCAGCACGAACTGCTCGTCGCCGCTTTGCACCAGAAAACCGTCGATAATCGCCAAAGTCAGGGGCAATTGGATGGTCAGGGTCATGCCCCGTCCGGGTTGACTGACCACGCTGATTTCGCCGCGCAACGAATCGATGGTTTTTTTCACCACGTCCATGCCCACCCCCCGTCCGGAGACGTTGGTGATCGTCTCGGCGGTGGAAAAGCCGGGAAGAAAAATGAGGTTGAAAATTTCTTGATCCGACAGGTTGGACTCCGGGCCGATCATCCCCTTGGCTTCGGCCTTGGCGCGGATTTTTTGCACATCCAGCCCCCGCCCGTCGTCCTCGATGCGCACCAGAACATGGGCCCCGGAGTGGATGGCGGAGAGCCGCACCACGCCCGTGGCCGGTTTGCCCGCGGCCAGCCGCTCCGCCGGGGTTTCGACGCCGTGGTCGATGCTGTTGCGCAGAATGATGAACTCGCCGCGCACGTCATCCTCGCGACAGGGGGCGGTGAGCAGCACGTCCCACTGGAAATAGCAGACCCCCACGTCCAGCGCCTCCAGGGGGGGCAGGGCGTCGGTGTGGCAGACCACCTCGCACTCCCCCAACTGACGCAAGGCGTTCAAATAGATCAGCGGATTGGTGGCGCGACGAAAGATGGGGTCGGTGGGACGGAAATGAAAACAGATGTTGAAGACGCCGCGGTCCCGGGTCGGGGGGAGGAGCGGGGTCGGGGCGGCGGAACGCTCCGGTTGGTCGTTCAGGGAGGCGAAGGCGACCTTGATCCGTTCCACCTCGCGGGGGTCGGCGATGCGGGTCTGGTTGAGGATCACGGCCGCCACTTGATCCTTGGCCGAGAGGGTGAGGTCGATGACCTGACGGTCGAGGCGCGCCCGCCCGTTGCGCAGGCGGTCGGAAGATCCGCAATGGCTTGTCGAATCAGGATATGGCGCGCCCGCCCGTTGCGCAGGCGGTCGTAGAAGCTCTCCACGTGATGGGTCAGGCGGGAGGCCGCCTCGAAGCCGTACATGCTGGCCGTGCCCTTGATGGTGTGCATGGCGCGGAACACCCGTCCCATCAAATCCAGGTCCTCGGGCGCGGCTTCCAGTTGCAACAGGGCGTTTTCCAGATCGTTCAGATTCTCCTGGACGTCGGTCTTGAACTGACGCAGATCGTCTTCCGAAATCAGGTCCGAGAGTTCAAAGGAATCCATGGCGGTTCATCCCGTGGCCTGGCAAACGGCGGCGTCCCGCGGGGCGACGTTGCGGGGGAGGGCGGCCCCCCCCGTTCGGTGAGGATCAGTTCGTTTTCCGAAAACACCTTGTTCACATCCAACAGGATGATGAACCCTTCCTCCATCTTGCCGATGCCCAGGATGTAGTCGGTCTTCAGGCCGAGGCCCACGTCGGGGGGGCTCGATCTGGTTTTCCGGCAGTTCGATGACTTCATCCACCGAATCGGCCAGCGCCCCCAGGACGATGCGGTTTTCCCGGAACGCGCTCTCCACGATGACCACCCGGGTTTTGCGGCTGCGTTAGGTGAGGGGCTGACCGAACTTGCGCTTGAGATCCACCACGGGCACCACGTTGCCCCGCACGTTGATCACGCCGCGCACGAACTCCGGCGAGCCGGGAATTTCGGAGAGGTCGGGAAGTTTCAGCACCTCCCGCACGTTGGTGATGGAGATGGCGAAGGTCTCCCCTCCCAATTGGAAGGTCAGATATTGGTTGGTCAGGCTGGCTGCGGCCATGAACGGTCTCTCTTTCGGAGGTTGAATCCGCTGTTTCCGGTGGGGGGAGGCGTTGCGTCGCCTCCCCCGGAAAAAGGGTTCAGAATTTCTCGAAGGCGACATCCATGGATTCGTCGCTCAGGTCGTCCAAGAGATTCAGCACCACGCCCTTGGCGGCGACGGGATGGCGATCCACCACTTTATTGACCAGTTTGACCTTCATCGCCGCGTCCGCGACCAAGGTCAGGCCGTTCCATCCCGCCCATGCGACCAGAAGGGTGAACAGCAGCCCCCCCCAAAAAAAACCACTCCCAATTTCAGGGCAATCTTCAAGTTTTTCACGGTCGGTTTCCCTTGTGGACAATGCTCGTGGATAAGGTCGCGCTCGGGCGCGCCAAGGCGTCCGTCGGCGACGGTCAAGTCATGGATTCACAACGTCATGAAGCAACAAGCCGATTCCGAAGGTTCCGAGGGGGAATGACGGGAAGGCGGTCGTTGGACCTCCTCGAGGCGTTGTTTGCCGGTTGTCGTATGGATCTCGAGAAGCGCGCCGTCATGATCCGACCGGGAGTCGGAAGAGGGCTTGGTGCGGAATCCCGCGATGCGCATCACGCCGGTGGATTGGTAGATTTCAAGATACGTGTCGTCATCGAGGTAAATTTCCAGCGTGCGTTCCAGGGAGATGTGATCCCATTCCGTGAGCCGCACGAACTCAATTTTTTTCCCCTCCATTTTCTTCATCACATGCTTTTCTTCGGCGGTAATCATGACGGGCTCCAAGGGGCATCGAAATGGACTGTCTTCCCACGATCAATTCTAGAGTCGTTCCATTTTAAGTTTGCACAAGATGTCAAGTGGAGTCTGGTGGTGCAACCCACTTTATAACGAAGAAATCGTCATTCCCGCGAAGGCGGGAATCCAGGGGCGGGGGAGGGAAATGCCGAGATCGCTAGAAGGAACCAAGCCCCCTTTCCGTTTGTTTGAAGGGAGCCATTCACCGATCGGCTTTCCTGGATTCCCGCTTTCGCGGGAATGACGAGCGTAAATTTTTTAGCTGGAAATGTGCAAAACTTGTTTGGAATGACTATGCTTTGTCAGACTCAAAGGGAGTGCGGGTCCGGGGGGATCCGTGTTTCCGCATCCAAACCATGAACACGTCTCGTGTTGACGGTCCACCCGCTTGTTCCGTCCTCTTGTCCGAAACCCCTTCCGTCGGTTTCTTCCCCCCTCGCCGATGATGGGAATATCGCAATCCTCGGACCAATAGGACATGACTGGCACCCGAACTTCGAGAAGCGAGGGGCCCCCTTACTTAACATAATGGATTGTCAACAGGTTCCAGGAAGTGAGGAAAAACGCTCACCTCCGGGCGCGACGAAGGCCGGTCGAGAGCCGGTGCAACGTTCGAGAACGGGGAAGGGGGAAATACCGTAATGCAGAGGAAATACGGTTGATTCGCTAGGGGGTTTCATAACGCAACATTCAAGCGACCGACTACAAACGTTGCACCGGAATTGAGAACTATAACAGCCTATTCCGGGGCCGACTTTTTCTGCCGACGCAACAGACGCTGGTTGAGGGCCTGACGGGTCAAGCCGAGCATGGCGGCGGCCACCCCCTGGTTGCCCTGGCAGGTGCGCAAGGCGTGGGCGATCAACGCATCTTCCGCCTCCTTCAGGGTCGGCGGGGGGGCACCCTCCGGCCAGGAGATGCGGTTGGCGCAGCGCGGATCGGCCACATGGCCGTTGCCCTGAAGCCCCATGGCCTCCTTGAAACTTTCCAGGGAAAGCATGCCCTTGACGTGGCGGGCGACGGCATCGAACACCATGGCGCGCAGTTGGCGCACGTTGCCGGGAAAAGGGTAGGCGTTGAGCAGCGGGAGGATCTCCTGGGGGACGGAGGGGGGGTCGCGCTGGAGTTGGCGCGCCGCCTCCTTGAGAAAATGTTGGAAGAGCAGGAGGACGTCGCCGGTGCGCTCCCGCAGGGGCGGCAGGTGCAGGGCGTGGCTCGACAGGCGATAGAACAGATCGGCGCGGAAGGTTCCGGCGTCCATCAGGGCGCGCAGGTTGCGATTGGTGGCGGCCACGAAATGGGCGTCGGTGTTGCGCGAGACGTCCGATCCCAGGGGTTCGTATTTTTTCTCCTGCAACAGTCGCAGCAGCTTGACTTGGCTGGAGTGGGACAAGTCGCCGATCTCGTCGAGGAACAGGGTTCCCCCCTCCGCCTTGGCCACCATGCCTTCGCGCACCGCGTCGGCCCCAGTGAAGGCCCCCTTGCGGTGGCCGAACAGGGTGTCGGAAAAGGCCTGGTCGTCCACCCCCGCCACGTTTACCGCCACGAACGGCCCCTGGCTGCGGCGCAGCAGGTGAAAGGCCTTGGCGAACAACTCCTTGCCGGTTCCGGTCGCGCCGGTGATCAACAAGGGTTCGCCACTGGGGCGGATGGCCTCCATGTATTTGAAAATGGCATGAACCTTTTCGTTTTGGGTGATGATGCCGGCGAAGACCTCCGGGTGATGCAGCCCCCCGCCCAGCAGATACTCCTTCATCGCCCCCACTTGTTGCCGCAGCTCTTGCAATTCCATGCCGCGGCGCACCGTGGCGAGGAAACGCTCGAATTCGATGGGTTTGAGCAGGTAATCGAAGGCGCCGTTTTTCATGCAGTCCACGGCGGTCTCCACCACGTCCATGGCGGTCAGGATGATGACCGGGGTCTGGGGCTGGTGGTCGCGAATCCAGGCCAGCAGCTCCTGCCCGGACAGGCCGGGCATGGAGAGGTCCAGCACCACCACGGCGGGTTCGTTCCGTTCCAGCCAGGCGGGGGCGAGGCGACTGTCCGAGAAGGTGACCACCGGGCCGATTCCCGCTTTGCGCAACAGCAGGGACAAGCCGATGAGGATATCCGGTTCGTCGTCCACCAACAGGATGGGAGAGGTGTTGGGTCGTGTGGCGTTCATCGGCTCAAGGTCTCGGGTGGGGGAGGGGGTGGCGAGGGGGCGCTCGAAGCCAGGGGCAGGGTGACCACCACCCGTGCCCCCCCTTCGGGCGGCGATTCAAACCGCAGGCTGCCGCCGTGCAGCTCCAGAATTTGTTGACAGATGGAGAGTCCCAGGCCGGTTCCCCCCTTCTCCTGGCGGGTGGTGAAAAAGGGTTCGCCCAAATGGTCCATCACCTCCGGGAGGATGCCCCCCCCCTGATCCCGGACCGTCAAACTCGCCAGCCCGGCCGTTTGGTTCAGCGAAACGGCGACGAATACGCCCCGGGAGCGATCCGGCAGGGATTGCAGGGCGTTCAGCACCAGGTTGATCACCACTTGTTCCAATTGTCCCGGGGAGCCTCGCAGGATCACGGGCTCCGGGGCGAGGGTGGTCTGGAAGTGGTCCGTTAGTTTGGCGATGCGGCGGTGCAAGACGAGCAGGGCGTTGTCGACCACTTCATTGAGGTCGACGGGGTGATGGGCGCTGGCGGAGGGTTTGCGGGCCAGGCGCTTGACCTCCTCGATAATGGCGGCGATGCGCCGGGCGTTCTCCTCCACCCCCACCGACAGGCCGGCGATCTGCCCGCGCATCTCGTCATAGGGCACGCCTCCCAGGGAGAAAGTTCCTTGGCTCTTCCGGTATTGATCGAGGATGGGCAGGGCGTCGGCCCACGCCTCGTTCAGCAACGTGGCGTTGACCATGATGATGTGGTTGGGATTGTTGATTTCGTGGGCGATGCCTGCGGCCATGGTTCCCAGGGAGGCGAGGCGGGCGGAGTGCATCGCCTGTTCTTGCAAGAGTTGTTTTTCCCGTTCCACCCGCACCCGGTCGGTCACGTCCAGCAGGGCCCCCAGGATCTCCACCAAACGGCCCGATGCATCCATCACCCGATCCGCCGAGATGCGTATGTGACGCTCCTCGCCGTCCGGGCGCAGGAGGCGACATTCCAGGTCCGACGGGGCGGAGGCGTCGAACACCAAGCGGTGTTGATAGGCGCGCACCGCCTCGCGATCCTCGGGATGGACCAGGTCGTGAAGCATCGTCGTGGTGGAGGGGTGGTCCTGCTCGTGGTCCAGGCCCAACAGGCGGAACATTTCGTCGGACCAGGAGACGGCTCCAGTGACCACATCCAGCCGCCAACTGCCCAGCCGGGCAATGCGCTGGGTGCGATCCAGCAGCTCCTTCTTTTCCTTCAGGCTCTGTTCCAGCCCTTTCATGTCGGTGATGTCGCGGGCCTGGATCAGGATGTCGTGGACGCGACCGTTGGCGACCCTCACCGGTTCGTAGCGCACGTCCAGCCACCGTTGTCCCGATCCGGCGAAGTTGACCTGGACCTGGGTGCGGATCCGTTCTCCCTGAAAGGCCCGGGCATAGTACGAGGCGAGTTCCCGCGCGAAAAACTCCCGTCCCAGCATCTCCGCCACCGGCTTGCCGATCACCTCCTCGCGGGTGCGGTTTTGGTAGCGGAGGTTGGCGTCGTTGATCGCCTTGTAGGTCCAATCGGCGTCCACCACCGCCATGATGTCGCTGGAGGAGGCGAAGATCGAGGCCAGCCAACGGGATTCCATCTCGTGGCGTCGCGCCTCGGTGATGTCCACCGAGATGCCCAGCAGATGGGTGGGATTCCCCTCAGAATCATACAAACCGACCTTGAGGGTGTGGAAAATCCGTTCCTCGCCGGAGTGTACGCGGAGGAACTCCTCGGGAATGTCCACCGTGGTCCGGCTTTCCAGGGCTTCCCGATCCTTGGCGATGGAAAAATCCGCCTGCCCGGGGGGAAACAACTCCCGATCGCTCTTGCCCAGCAGCGTCGCCCGGTCAAAGCCCAGCAGCGCCTCCCCGGCGTGATTGAAGCGCTTGAAGCGCAGGTCGCGGGCGTCCTTGAGAACGATCATGGCGGGAATGTTTTCCACGATGGATTCGAGCAACGCCTGGGAGTGGCGCAACGCCTCCTCGGCCTTCTTGCGGCGGGTGACGTCCCGCGCCACGTGGATCATGCCCACACAGGTTATTCCCGCTTGCAGCGGCTGGAGGGTGAACTCGAACCATCGATCCGTTTGGGGGAGGAAAACTTCCAGAGAGGCGAGGGGGCGTCCCTCCCGGATGCGGCGACACAGCGGACAATCGTCGGGGGGGGGGTCGAGGGGATGAAACCGCGCGTGGCACGACTGGTCCAACACCCCGCCCAACGTCTGCCCGGCGGCTTCCTGGGCCTTGGCGTTGGCTTGGTGAATGCGCCCCTCCGCATCCACCAGCACCACGGGGTCGGGAATGGCGTCGAAGGAGGAGGCCCCCCGGGCCAGGGAGTGAAACGGTTCGCGCAGCATGATGAGGATGACCGCCTCGAAGATCATCCAGACCGAAGCCAGTTTTAGCAGATGGCCCACGCTGTTGACGAAACCGTACAGATCGACATAGAAGGTGAACGCCCCCTCGGCCCCGACGGCGAACACGATGGACCACAGCAGCAAGCGGAGCAGGCGGGGATCCAGCAACGCCCGCTGGTGATAGAGGAAGCCGCCGGCCGTCGTCATCAGGATCATGATGACAACTTCGCTGGCGCTCTTGAACACGGTGAGGCCCCGATTTTCCACGTAGGTAAGGGGAAAATGACCGGTGAAAATCACCCCCAGCAGCCCCGCGGCGAGGAGCCCAAAGAGGATGTTGAGGTTTCGCGGGCAGGAACGGGTCAGAAAAAGGGGGGAGGTCAGCAGCAGCAACGCCTCGCCGAATCGGGCACCGATCCATAACTGGGTGGAGTAATGCCCCGAGGCGAGGGTCAGGGTCATCATCCCCTTGTAGGCCAGGGTGTGGAGGAGTTCGATCAGGGAGATCCAAAAATTGCCGGAGGCCAGGAAGAACAGGAAATGGTTGCGGGAGAAGGCGTGGGTGTTCCAGGCCACCACCGCCAGGATGATCCCCACCAGGGAGATGAACAGCTCCGCCAGGGTATGGAACAGGAGAAAATGGAGCCGACTCAGGGCGGCCAACGCCGCCAGAGTGGCCAGGAACATCCCCCAATGGCGACGGAAAAAGGGGATATGTTCCAGAGCATCCGGCGCATTCAACCCCAGGGGCACCGTCGTCATGGGACTCGCCATCGAGTGATCCCCTTGGTGACCGTGAAAGAACATCGTCCGGGTGTCCGGCGTTGCCGACGGGATCGCCCCGTGTTTTTTCGATACCCCGAAGCGGATGCGTTTTGCGATCGAGCCATTCCAAGCCAAAATGGATCAAAGCGACTATATTATCGCCATTCCATTTAAGAATTGCACATGGCGTCAAGCAGCGCCTGGGTTATGCAACCAACTCCCCCATGACGAAACCGTCATTCCCGCGGAAGCGGGAATCCAGGGGCGGGGGAGGGAAATGCAGGCGTCGCCACGAGGATCCAAGCCCCTTTTCCGATTGTCTGAAGGGAGCCATTCGCCGATCGGCTTTCCTGGATTCCCGCTTTCGCGGGAATGACGAGCGTAAAATCTGTGGCTGGCAATGTGTAAAAATGGGTTGGAATGACTCTAAGAGAGCCATTCGCCGATCGGCTTTCCTGGATTCCCGCTTCCGCGGGAATGACGAGCGTAAATTCTTTAGCTGGCAATGTGCAAAACTTATTTGGAACTACTATAGGATCAAGCGAAAGTCAAAAACGAACGCCAAAAGCCAGGGGGAGATCGAGAACGTCTCCCCCCGTGCCCCTCTCAAACATCTTTACCAGTAAAACAAGATGTTGTGCTTTCGCCTCACGCCTCGGCGTCGGGCTCGGGCTTCTTGCCCCGGGGACCGGGCTTGCGCGGCAACAACGGACGATCCAATTCCGCCTCCAACGCCTTCAAAAATGTCGGCTCCCCCAACGGACGCCCGGTGCGACTGTGGAGCAACAATTTTTCCACCACCGCCGGCGGCAACGGCTCCTTGAGAAACGCCCCCCACTTTTCCACCCGCTCCACCACCGGCGAGGGGTGAACCAAGGGATCCTTCCCCTCCCCCAAATGGGCGGCGACGCTGCTCCAGGGATACTTGCGCGCCTTTTTCACCAATCCCTGACGCACCGGAAGCGTTTCGACAAAACGCACGGCCTCCAGGGCATAGCCTTCATCCAGGGGACAGGAGGCGAAACGCTCCTGCCACAAATGACCCCGCCACCCCTTGCGGGCGTTGATCAACCGGGTGTAGCGACGATGCGCCTCCCCCACCCCCCGCCGCAACGACTCGCCATCCTCCGGTGCCGCCACCAAATGAACCTGCTCCGGCAGCAGACAATAGGCCCACACCGCCACCCCCGAGCTGCGACACCACTCCGCCAACAAGTCGCGATAGGCCTGATAATCCTCGTCGGAAAAAAAGGTCTTCTGATCCCGATTGCCCCGCTGAATGATGTAATGAGGCTTTCCTGGCGCCACCACACGGGCGATTCTGGCCATCTTCTCCCCCTTCCGCCGTCAACGACGAACTCCGTCATGCGCTCCGGCTGCCGCCAGGATGCCATCCTCTTGAAATTTCATATCATATCACGCCCAGCGGGGGAGACAACCCCTTTACTGTCCCGTCAACCCCCCTCCTTACCCGGAAATGGGGGAAAAAATCCTGGGATTGTCATGGGGACAGTTTATCTGTAATTTCTCCAGGATCGTTTCGGAACCCCCATCGCCTCCCCGGATCCAGACCGAAAAAACGCCGCGCCCCCTTATCCTCCCCGGGGGTGGAGGAGGGGCAAAAAAATCCCCTTTTCCACAAGAAAAAGGGGAGAAACACCAAAGATCACATGCCCCGCCGCAGCGCTCGCGGGGGGCGGAGAACCACGGGTCACGCTTCGTCGGGCGGTTCCATCCCCTCGGGCGCCGCAGGTAGGGCGACCCAAAAAATGGAGCCCCGGGGATCGGCGGGACGCATTCCCACCCGCCCGCCCATGGACTCCGCCAGCCCCTTGACGATGGCCAGCCCCAGACCGGATCCCCCCATCTCCCGGGAACGCCCCCGATCCACCCGGTAAAAGCGCACAAAAAGCCGCTCCCGGTGCTGCGGTTCGACGCCGGGACCGTTGTCCTCCACCTCCAGAAGAACCATCTCGCCCTCGACATGGCATCGGGCCGTCACCCGCCCCCCCGCCGGGGTGTACTTGATGGCGTTTTCCAACAAATTGATGAGAATCCGGAAAAAGGCGTCCCGATCCGCCAGCAACGGGGGGGCGTTGCCCTCCGCGATCAACCGGATGTTTTTGTCCCGGGCGGCGTTCTCCACAAAGGTGAAGGCCCGCTCGACCTTCTCCATGGCGTCCAGGGGCTCCAGATGCAACTCCGGCGCCCCGGCGTCGAGACGGGAAAGATCCAGCAGATCGGTGATGATGCGGGACATGCGGGTGGCGTTGCGCTGCACCGCCTCCATCAAACGCCGCTCGTCGGAAGCGGGCTCCATCCCGTCCATCAGCAGCTCGGAGTTGGCCAGGATCACGCACACCGGATTGCGCAACTCGTGGGAGGCGTCGGCCACGAAACGACGACGCATCTCCTCCCAACGATGAAACTCGGTGATGTCGTGCAATACCATCACGCAACCGTGGCTGCGTTGCCGACAGGAGATGGCCGCCGCCATCCGTCGTCCATCCCCCCCGGGCAGGTCGAATTGCAGAGTGTGCGTCCCCTCCTCCAGCAAACAACGGCTGGTCAGTTCGCTGACCTCCCCATCGGGAAAGAGGACATCGATGCTCAGCCCCACCGGAGACTCCACCAGATGAAGCAACCTCTGGAGCCCCCGATTGGCCAGGGTGATGCGACGCTCCCGATCCAGGGCGATCACCGGTTCGCTCATCTCCTCCAGCACCGTCGCCAGCCGTTGCCGCTCCAGGGCCAGGGACTCCATCACCGCGTCCAATTCGTCGGTCAGCCGCTGAAAGGAGTCGGCCAAACCGGCGATTTCATCCTTGTCCCCGTCGCTGGTGGATGGAACTGGCAACACCCCCCGGGAGAGGCGTCGGGCGTGGTGCAACAACTCCCGCAAGGCGCGGGTGAGCAGGTGCGCCCCCGCTCCGGCGATGAGCATCGCCACCACCAACCCCAACCCCCCCGCCGCGAGAAAGATCAGGCGCAATTCCCAGGCGATATCCTCCACCCGGGCCAGGGAGACCTCCACCCGGGCCACCCCCAAACCGTGCCGCCCAGCGAAGGGGACCGCCGCGTAGAGCATGTCCGCCCTGACTGTGCTGCTGAATCGGCGGGCGAATCCGGCTCCCTTGAGCTTGGCGTCCAGCACCTCGGGGCGATTGCCATGATTCTCCACCCGCACCACCTCCTCCGGCTCCAGGGAGGAGTCCCCCAGCACCCGCCCATCCGAGGCGATGAAGGTGACGCGCTTTTCGATCTCCTGCCCCAATCGATCCGCCAGGCGATCCATGGCGGCGATGGAGTCCGGTTCCTCCACCAGTTGGGCGGTTTCCGCCGCGCTGCGGGCGTGGCGCACCAGTTCGTTCTCGATCTCCCCCGTCACCCATCCCCGCAACGCCACTTCCAAATAGATCCCCACCGCCACATCGGTGGTGAAAATCAAGGCCAGGGTGAAGAGAAAAAGTTTCAGCCGCAAACCGGGTTTCACGAGGCGGCGCCCCGTCCCGGCTGGGCGCGAAAGCGATAGCCCGCCCCCCGCAACGTTTCAATGAACGCCCCGGCGGAACCCAACTTTTCCCGCAGTCGGTTGACGTGAACATCCACCGTGCGGCTTTGCACGTCCGCCGCCCCGCCCCACACTTCCTTGAGCAGCACATCCCGGGTTTGAACCCGCCCCCGCCGTTCCAGCAGATAGTTGAGCAGCCGGAACTCCAGATGGGTCAACCCCGCGTCCCGCTCCTCCACCCACGCCTTTTGTCCCGCCGGATCCACCCGCAAATTGCCGAACACCGCCGAGGCCGGGGCCGTCGCCGGTTGCCCCGAACGCCGCAAAATGGCGTTGATGCGCAACAACAGCTCCCGCACTGAAAACGGCTTGACCATGTAGTCGTCGGCCCCCGACTCGAACCCGCCCACTCGGTCGCCCTCCTCCCCCTTGGCGGTGAGCATCAGCACCGGCATTTTGCGGGTGGCGGGAAAACCCCGCAGTCGTCGACAAACCTCGGTCCCTTCCATGTCCGGCAGCATCAGGTCCAGCACCACCAGATCCGGCAGGGGCTCTTGGGTGGCGTGTTCCAGCGCCGCCATCCCCGTGCCCGCCAGCCGGGTGCGATGCCCCGCCTTGCGCAAGCTGTAGTCCAGGGTGTGCAGCAGATCCTGCTCGTCTTCCACGATCAAAATGAGATGTGACATTCGAGGTCAGCGGGGATCCCAGTGAGAGGTGAACCGGAAGAGGTCAAACCCAGCGAAATGGAACGGTGGTGCCGCAAAAGATCACGATTAAACGGTGCGCGAATGGAAAATGCGCCCCTTTTTCCGTTCCATCCAGCCAGAACCGCCCTCCTTACGGCTTTTATAACACGTCTCCCCCCTTTCCGACGAATGAATTCTCGATAATTTTCCTCTTGAATCATAGTGTTCAATCATCATCCGGGCGTCATGAATCCCCCATGTCGGACGCCCTCCCAGGAAAAATCCCCCCCCGGAAAGGGCCTCGCTTCCTCCGCGCGCCGCAGCCAGGATCCGGCGAGGAACCTCCGTCGCGGGAATCCCCCCGGGCGTTCGGCTCCCCTTTATTTCCTGGACGGGGAGACGCCATACTGACGCTCGGGGATCTCCAGTCCCCCCGGCCGCCGCGGCCCCCCCCGCGGCCATCGACTTTCCTCCTGGCGGGAGTTCCCCCATGTCCTCCGATTACGACATCACCAGCGTGCGCAACGTCGCTCTGATCTCCCACGGCGGCGGCGGCAAGACCACCCTGGCGGAAGCCATGCTGTTCAATGGCAAGGCCATCCCCAAGCGGGGCAAGGTGGAACGGGGCGACACGGTCATGACCACCGAACCGGAGGAGTTGGAGCGGGGCGTCACCATCACCCCCCACGTCGGCCGCCTCGCCTGGCAAGGGGTCTCCATCAACCTGGTGGACACCCCCGGTTATGTCGATTTTCTCGAATCCACCCGGGGGGTGCTGCACGTGGTGGGCGGGGCGGTGATGCTCATCTCCGGCATTTCCGGGGTCAAGGCGGAGAACGAACGGCTCTGGGAGATGGCCCAGGAGGCCATGGTTCCGGTGATCGGCTTCATCAACAAGATGGATCTGCCTCGCTCGGACTTCATCCGCACCCTGGGGCAGATCGAGCAGGGGCTGGGGGTGGACGTGCTGCCCATCGTCATCCCCATCGGGGCCGGTAAGACCTTTTCCGGCATCATCGACCTCCTCCCCATGACCGCCTGGAGTGCCAAAGATGGCGTCTTCACCCAGATTCCCTTTCCCGAGGCGATGCGCAAGGACGCCGAACACTACCGCACCGCCCTGGTGGAAAAAATCGTCGAGACCGACGAGGAGCTGTTGGAAAAATATTTGGAGGATGGAACCGAACCGGCGGAAGAGGCGCTCCATCGCGGACTGCGCGAGGCGGTGTTGACCCGCCGCCTCTTTCTCACCGCCTGCGGCTCCGGGGCGGCCAACATCGGGGTGCGGGCGCTGCTCAACGCCATCGCCCGGTATCTGCCCAGCCCCACCGACAAGGCCAACATCAAGCCCCTGATCGGCGTCGATCCGCTGGATCGCACCCGGGAGATCCTCATCCACCCCAGCACCTCCGAACCCTTCGCCGGCGTGGTCTTCAAAACCGTCATCGACCCCTTCGCCGGCAAGCTTTCGGTGCTGCGGGTCTTTTCCGGCACGCTGGAGGCTGGCCGACCGCTGTTCAACGCCACCCGTCAGGAGAAGGAGCGGGGCGGGGCGCTGTTCAAACTCCAGGGCAAGGAGATGACCCCGGTGGAGCGCCTCTTCCCCGGCGAAATCGGAGCCGCCGCCAAGCTGGAAACCGCCCACACCGGCGACACCCTCTGCGACCCCGCCCGGCCCATCCATTTCCAACGGGTGGAGTATCTCGATCCCATCATGACCTACGCCGTGGAGGTGGATTCCAAGACCGAGGCCAAAATTTCCGTCGGCCTGATCAAACTGGTGGAGGAAGACCCCACCCTGCGCTTCAGCCGCGACGAGGAGAGCAACGAAATTCTCCTCTCGGGCATGGGTCAGACCCATCTGAGCGTCACCCTGGATCGTCTCAAGCGCAAGTTCGGGGCGACGGCCGTCCTCAAAACCCAACGGGTGCCCTATCGGGAAACCATCCGCAAAAAGGTGCGGGTGCAGGGCAAGCTGAAAAAACAGTCCGGCGGACGGGGGCAGTTCGGCGACTGCTGGATCGAAATGGAGCCCCTGCACCGGGGCGAGGGGTTCAGTTTCGAGGATCGCGTGGTCGGCGGGGTGATCCCCCGGCAGTTCATCCCCTCGGTGGAAAAGGGGATCCGGGAGGCGCTGCTTCACGGTATCGTCGGCGGATTTCCCGTGGTGGACGTCAAGGTGGCGCTGGTCGACGGAACCCACCACTCGGTGGACTCTTCCGACTACGCCTTCAAGGTGGCCGGCTCCCTGGCCTTCAAAAAGGCCATGGAAGAGGGCGAGGCGGTGCTGCTGGAGCCGATGATGTCCATGCTCATCACCGTGCCCGATGAAGTGGTGGGGGATGTGATCGGCGACCTCAACAGCCGCCGGGGCCGCATCACCGGCGTGGTCACCAAGGCCAACAGCCAGCAGATCAACGCCGAGGCCCCCATGGCCGAACTGCTGGATTACGGTCAGGTGCTCAACGGCCTCACCTCCGGACGGGGCCTCTACACCATGACCATCGCCAATTACCAGGAAGCCCCCTCCCACATCGCCCGCAAGGTGTTGGAAGGCCACCAGCCCCCGGCGCGCAACGAACACGGCTGAGGGCTTAGGAAAAAATCAAATCCTACCGCGACCGCCTGCCAGGCTCGCCCCGCAGCGTTGCGAAACACGTCCCGTGGGGTCGTGAAGACTGGCAGTCTGTCGGATTCAGACTCCTCCCATCATGCAACCCATTGATTATAGCAGTTCCAGTCCAGAATTGCACATCCGGTCAAACGGCGTCTGGGGGTGCAACCAACTTTATAACGACGAAAACGTCATTCCCGCGAAGGCGGGAATCCAGCGGCTTTAAAGGTGTCCAGACACGCGCAATGACGCATCAATCGACTACGAAATCATGGCGATACAAACATTTTACGCGCCATATGGTTCTCAAAGTCACTGGATTCCCGCTTTCGCGGGAATGACGGTTCGTTTTGGGCATGGGTTCCTTGCATCTGCAATCTCCGCATGTGCAAATTTCAATTGGAATTACTATACTATCCAATAAATTTTATAGTTATTCCATTTCAGGTTGGCGCATTGGAAGATTGATGGAGCAAGGAACTCATTCCCCAAAATAGACCGTCATTCCCGCGGAAGCGGGAATCCAGGAAAGCCAATAGGCGAATGGCTCACTTCAAACAAACGGAAAAGGAGCTTGGTTCCTCGTGGCAATGTCTGCATTTTCCTCCCCCGCCCCTGGATTCCCGCTTTCGCGGGAATGACGATGGTGTGTTAGAAAAAATGGGTTGCATTCCCTGACGCCGCTTGAGGTTATGCGCCATTTTTGATTGGAACATCTATAATTTATTGAAGAATAATCTCAACATATTCATTTCCGTATCAATATGTTGCAATATATTGATACGGATAATCCGACAGGCTGCTAGGACGATTCCGTTTTACGCCGGGCTCGTGGGGCGCGAGCGGCGGGCTTTTTCGCCGTAACGGGGGCCTCGACGGTCTTTCCCGCCTCGGGCAGGGGCTCCAGGCCCAGCAAGGGGGCGAGATAGCGCCCGGTCCACGACCCCGGAGTCTTGGCGATGACCTCCGGCGGCCCGAAGGCCACCAGCTTGCCGCCCCGGTCGCCCCCTTCCGGACCCAAATCCAAGACCCAATCGGCGGTTTTGATCACATCCAAATTGTGTTCGATGACCACGACGGTATTGCCCGACTCGGTCAGACGTCCCAGGACTTCCAACAGCTTGCGAATGTCGTCGAAGTGCAACCCGGTGGTGGGCTCGTCGAGGATGTAGAGGGTGCGTCCGGTGGCCCGCTTGGCCAACTCCCGGGCGATCTTGACTCGTTGCGCCTCGCCGCCGGAGAGGGTGGTGGCCGCCTGACCCAACCGCACGTAACCCAGACCCACATCCGCCAGGGTTTCCAGCTTCTCCCGCACCGCCACCATGGGGTGGAAAAATTCCAACGCCTCCTCCACGGTCATGCCCAACACCTCGGCGATGTTTTTGCCTTTGTAGTGAACGTCCAGGGTTTCGCGATTGTATCGCGCCCCGCCGCAGACATCGCACTCCACGAAGACATCGGGCAGAAAGTGCATCTCGATCTTGATCAGCCCATCCCCGGCGCAGGCCTCGCACCGCCCCCCCTTGACGTTGAAGCTGAACCGCCCCGGCAGATACCCCCGCGCCTTGGCCTCCGGCGATTGGGAGAAGAGATCCCGAATCGGGGTGAAAAGTCCGGTGTAGGTGGCGGGGTTGGAGCGGGGGGTGCGACCGATGGGGCTTTGGTCGATGTCGATGATCTTGTCCAGATGCTCCAGCCCGGTGATGTCGCGAAATTTGCCCCCCGGCAGCCGGGCGGCGGTGAGCCGCTGGGCCAGGGCGGGATAGAGGGTGTCCAGCACCAGGCTGGATTTTCCCGATCCCGACACCCCGGTGACGCAGGTCAACAGCCCCAGAGGGATGGCCACGTCGATGCCGGTGAGGTTGTGGGTCTCCACCTTTTCCAACTGGATCAGGCGCTGGGGATCGGGGACGCGGCGGCGTCCCGGCAGGGGGATGGTCATCGCCCCGGAGAGATATTTTCCGGTGAGGGAGAGGGGGTTGCGGGCGATTTCGGCGGGGGTTCCCACGGCCACCACTTGCCCGCCGTGTTCCCCAGCCCCGGGGCCCATGTCCACCACGATGTCGGCCAGCCGGATCGCCTCCTCGTCGTGTTCCACGACGACGACGGTATTGCCCAACTCCCGCAGCCGGATGAGGGTCTCCAGCAGCCGACGGTTGTCCCGCTGGTGCAGGCCGATGCTCGGTTCGTCCAAAATGTACAACACCCCGGTGAGACCGGAGCCGATCTGATTGGCCAGCCGGATGCGCTGCCCCTCGCCGCCGGAGAGGGTGGCCGCCGCTCGATCCAGGGTGAGATAGTCCAACCCCACCGCCATCAAAAAGTCGATGCGGTCGCGAATCTCCTTCAAAATGCGCTGGGCGATGGTCTCCTCCTTGGGGGTGAGGGGGAGTTCCCGGAAAAAGATCACCGACTCCCGCAGCGGCAGGGCGCTGGCCTCGGCGATGTTCTTGCCGCCGAGACGCACCGCAAGGGCCTCGGGGCGCAGCCGCAGCCCCTGGCAGTCGGGACAGGGGGAGGAGCCCCGATAGGGGGACAACTCCTCCCGCACGTCGTCGGATTCGGTTTCCAGGTAGCGCCGCTCCAGATTGGGAATCACCCCCTCCCACGGGCGCAACGTGGTGAAGCCCCCCCGGGGGCCGTGAAAGCGGAAGCGGATCTTCTCCTCCCCCGAGCCGAACAGCAGCACCTGCCGGTGGGCCTCGGGGAGTTTTTTCCAGGGGAGATGGAGGTCGATCTTGTAGCGTTCCGCCACGGTGTAGAGGGCCTCCTGGGCCATGCGGGCGGTGGGTTTGGCCCACGGCGCGATGGCCCCGTCCCGCAGCGACAGGTCGGGATTGGGGATGATCAACTCTGGATCGAAAAACTCCTCCGACCCCAGGCCGTGGCAGCGGGGGCAGGCCCCGAAGGGGTTGTTGAAGGAAAACAGGCGGGGCTCGATCTCGGGATAGGAAATATTGCAGGTGATGCAGGCGTGGCGCTCGGAGAAGAAAAATCCCTCCCCCGGCGCATCCACCCGCTCGATGCGGGCCAGGCCGTTGGAAAGTTTCAGCGTCGTCTCCAGCGAGTCGGCCAGCCGGGCCATGAGATCGGGCCGCACCACCAGACGATCCACCACCACGTCAATATTGTGCTTGATCTGCTTGTCCAGGGCGGGAACCTCGGGCAGGTCGTAATCCTTGCCGTCCACCTTGACCCGGGTGAACCCCTGCTTTTGCAGCTCCAGCAACTCCTTGCGATACTCCCCCTTGCGCCCCATGACGATGGGCGAGAGGAGCAGAAAACGGCTCTTTTCCGGCAGCGAGAGGATGGCGTCCACCATCTGGCTGACGGTCTGGGCCTCGATGGGTTGGCCGCACTGGTGGCAGTGGGGATGACCCACCCGGGCGTAGAGCAGGCGCAAATAGTCGTGAATCTCCGTCACCGTGCCGACGGTGGAGCGGGGATTTTTGCTGGTGGTCTTCTGCTCGATGGAGATGGAGGGGGAGAGCCCCTCGATGCTGTCCACGTCCGGCTTGTTGCGCAGGGCGAGAAACTGCCGGGCGTAGGCCGACAGCGACTCCACATAACGCCGCTGCCCCTCGGCGTAGAGGGTGTCGAAGGCCAGGGAGGATTTGCCCGATCCCGAAACCCCGGTGATCACCGCCAGGGTGTTGCGGGGGATCTCCAGATCCACGTTCTTGAGGTTGTGTTCCCGCGCGCCGCGGATGATGATGGAGTGGCCCATGGAACCTGTGGAAGACTGGGTAGGGATTTTGTCCCTCTGGGGTGAAAATCGGGTCGCCTGCGGCGACGGATGGGCGCGCCGCGCCGAAGCAAAAAACGCTTCGGCTTGTTTTAAAAGCGCGCCTGAAAGGCAAAAGCAACAGCAAAGTCAAAAGCGAAAGTCAAAACCGTAGGGCTCCGCCCTAGGACCCGCCAGGGGGATGATCCCCCTGGACCCGCAGTCGCAAAAGCTGGAAGAATCAGGGGCTCGTCCCTGACGCGCCGGTCAACGGCGCTTGCCGCGAAAAAGGAACAATCTATCATGGCCCACTACATGGTGGAACTGGTTTTGGCCAATCGTCCGGTGCTGGTGATCGGCGGGGGCAAGGTGGCGCGACGGAAAATCGCCGGAGTGCTGATCTGCGGCGCGGTGGTGACGGTGCTTTCGCCGGTGTTGGAGGAGACGGTGGCGGAGTGGGCGGCCCAGGGGCGCATCCACTGGCGCCCCGAGCCCTTCACCCCCGAATGCCTGGACGACCCCCCCCGCCCCGCCCTGGTCTTCGCCGCAGCGGGGGATGCGGAGCGCAACCGACGCATCGCCCTGGCCTGTCGCGAGCGGGGGTTGCTCTGCAACTCGGCGGACGATCCGGCGGCCAGCGGCTTTCTCGTCACCGCCATGCATCATCAGGGGCCGGTGACGTTGGGCGTCGGCACCGGCGGATTGAGTCCGGCGGCGTCGCGCCACATCAAGGATCTGCTGGTCGAGCGCATGGGGGAGAACTGGGGCGAAATCGTGCGGGAACTGGGAAAGATGCGCGAGGAGATTCAACAAAAAATTCCCGATCCCGCCGAACGGGAACGCTACTGGCGGGAGCTGGTCATGCGTCGCATCGAGCCGCCCCCGCTGGGGTGAGCCGGTTGCCCGGGACGGACGAACCATGGCGTCGCTTAAGGCGTGCCGGTTCGCGCGAATTTCCGCCGCCGTCATCGGCAAGATCGCGGCGCGGGAAGGATTGATTGGAGAAGCGGCATGATGAAGTTCGAGAACTTCCAGGCCGGGCGATGGCAGGGGCGTTACCACTACCGGAGCTTCGAGCCCACGCTGGTCAACCATGGCTGGACCTGGGAAGACCCCACCATCCACGCCTTGCTGGAGTCGGCCAACCGCGCCCTGGGCGAACTCAACGCCTTTTCCCTGATTGTTCCCGATATCGACCTGTTCATTCAAATGCACGTGGTCAAGGAGGCGCAAACCTCAAGCCGCATCGAGGGAACCCAAACCGGCATCGACGAAGCCCTGATGCCTGAGGAACACATCCAGGTGGAAAAACGGGATGACTGGCGCGAGGTGCGCAACTACATCGAGGCGGTCAACACGGCCATCGCCAAGCTCCAGACGCTGCCCCTGTCCAACCGTCTGCTGAAAGAGACCCACGCCGTCCTCATGCAGGGGGTGCGGGGCGAACATAAGCAGCCGGGGGAATTCCGCACCAGCCAGAACTGGGTCGGCGGTTCCAAGTTGAACGACGCCGTGTACATCCCGCCCCATCCCGATGGGGTTCCGGAGTTGATGAGCGATCTTGAGAAATTATGGCACAACGAGGCCATCACCGTTCCCCATCTGGTGCGGATCGCCATCAGTCATTACCAGTTCGAGACCATCCACCCGTTCAACGACGGCAACGGGCGCATCGGGCGGCTGTTGATTCCCCTTTATCTGGTCAGTCATGGCCTGCTGGCCAAGCCCTCGCTCTATCTTTCCGACTTCTTCGAGCGCAACCGGTCCAGCTACTACGACGCCCTGATGCGGGTGCGCGTCGCCAACGACATGATCCACTGGGTGCGGTTTTTCTTGAGTGGCGTAACCGAAACCGCCACCAAGGGCCGGGAGGTGTTCCGCCAGATCCTGGCGCTGCGCACCGAGGTCGAACAAATCGTGCTGCGTTTGGGCAAACGCACGCCCAACGCCCGCCAGGTTCTGAACCTGCTATACAGCCAACCGCTGATCTCCGCCTCGGACATCGAGCGAACCCTGAAGGTCAGCGCGCCGACCGCCAACGCCCTGATCCGCGATCTTTCGCAGTTGGGCGTTCTGGCGGAAACCACCGGCCAACGACGCGGGCGTACCTATGTCTTTGAACGCTACCTGGCCCTCTTCTCTAGTTAAGGGAAATCGATTTCCCTTAACTTAGCCTGACGTCAAGTTAAAGATGGCCTATATTCCCCCTCATCTCTCCTGACGAAATCCCGCCAAATCCTCCTCCTTAGTTAAGGAAAACACGATTCCCTTAACTAAACCCCAAGCTAAGTTAAAGATGGCCTATATTCCCCTCATCTCTCCTGACGAAATGCCGCCAAATCCTCCTTCTAAGTTAAGGGAAATCCGTTTCCCTTAACTTAGTCTGACGCTAAGTTAAAGATGGCCTATATTCCCCTTCAAATCTCCTGACGGAATGCCGCCAGATCCTCCAGCCCGGGGGCCTGGGACAACACGCTGGCCAACTGTCGCTCCATCCGCCCCACCGTGAAATGGCGCTCCACCGTGCGCCGCGCCTCGAATCCCAACCGCCGAGCCAACGCCGGGTCTTCCGCCAATCGCGCCGCCGCCCGGGCCAACGCCTCCGGATCCCGGGGCGGAATCAACAGGCAATTCTCCCCGTCCCTCAGAATCTCGGGGGCCCACAACCCCGGGATGCGGCTCAGGATCACCGGCTTGCCGCAGGCCATCGCCTGCAGGGTGACGCTCTGCCCGGAGGGCTGATTGACCGGCAACAGCGGCACGACCACCGCCAGAGCCCGTTGATAGCGCTGGCGCAGGGATTCGTCGGTAAGCGCCTGCTGGTAGAAATTACTGGCCAGCAGCGTCACCCGCTGCCGCTGGGACGGGGGAATGTCCACCCGCAACGAGGTGAGCAACGTCACCGGCAAGGTCGTGGGGGCCTGGATCAACGTGGCGAAATCCCGGCTGAAATCCGACCCGCAGGCGAAAAGCTCCCGGGGCGCTTCCGCCGGGTCATCGCCGTCGGGGGCGGGACGCCAGAACGATTCATCCACGCCGAAGTGGAGCATCTCCGCCCGGCCTTCGGGGAGGTCGTAGCGGCTTTCGCAAAGCCGTTGATCCTCCGGGCCGAAAAAGAGGATGCGATCCAACCCGGCCAACCCCTGGCGGATCAGGCGGCGCACCAGGGGGCGAGCCCAAAAGGGGGCCTTGGCCTCAAAATCGGAAAGACCGCAAAAAGTTCCCACCAGAAAAGGCCGACGCCCTTCCCAGGCGCGGAAGGCGTATCCCAGGCTGAGGCTGAAGCCGTCGTTGAAGCAGATCACCCCCCGGGCGGCGGCGAGGCGATCCCGGGCGGCGGCGACGCTCAGGGGGCGGAATCCCAGGCGGGTGAGGCGGGTGAAGAGGCGTTCCGCCAGATAGTGGCGGGGCGAAACGTCGATCTCCGGCATGGGGAGTTCATCGACCCACCATCCGGCGTCGGCGAAGGCGGTTTGACCGTAGAGGAACTCCCGGGGGGCCCGCCCCTGGCGCATCAGGGGAATGCGCTCGGCCCGCCCCCCCTTGTGAATGTAGAGAATGTCGGACAAGACCGGAGTTCCTCGGCGCGAAACGGCGGAAAAAGGGAAAAATGGGGCGGGATGCGGCCTCCTCTGGACGGGCCGCCGCCGGTTGAGGGATTATCATCCCATCAATCGCCCTTGTCATCGGATGGAGAAGCAGGATCATGGAGATCAATCCCCTTATGTTTCGGGAATACGATATTCGCGGCATCGCCGGGAAGGATTTGACCGCCGAGCTGGTGCGGGCGCTGGGCCTGACCTTCGCCCGCCACGTGAGCCGGGAGCGGGCGGCGGAAGGGGGCGGCGCGGAAGGCGAGGGGTTGCGCATCGTGGTGGGGCGGGATGGACGGCTCTCCTCGCCGGAGCTGGCCCGGGCCATGGCCGAGGGGCTGGCCCAGGGTGGGGCCGAGGTGCTGGATGGGGGGTTGATCCCCTCGCCGGGGCTCTATTTCGCCAATCACCATTTTCAGGCGGCGGCGGCGGTGATGCTCACCGGCAGCCACAATCCGCCGGAATACAACGGACTCAAGATGGTGCGCGGCAACAAGCCGGTCTACGGCGCGGAGATCCAGGCGTTGCGCCGCCAGCTGGAAGCCGGCGACGCCCCCGCCGCCGCCCCGGGGACGATTCGCCAGGTGGAGGTGATTCCCGCCTATCTGGATCGCCTGACCGAGGGATTTCGTCCCGGACGCCGGGTGCGGGTGGTGGTGGACTGCGGCAACGGCGTCACCGGCGTGGTGGCCCCGGAACTGTTCCGCCGCCTGCCGGGCATCGACGCCGAGGTGATCTTTGCCGAGGTGGACGGAACCTTTCCCAACCATCACCCCGACCCCACCGAGGCGAAAAATCTCGTGGATCTGCGCCGTCGCATGGTCGAGACCGGGGCGGAGCTGGGCATCGCCTTCGACGGCGACGGGGATCGCATCGGGGCATTGGATGAAACGGGGGGCATCCTGTGGGGCGACCGCATGATGGTCCTCTTCGCCCGCTCGATCCTGGCGGAACGGCCCGGCGGGATGGTCATCGGCGATGTCAAATGCTCCCAGCTGCTGTTCGACGCGGTGGCCCGGGCGGGCGGGGTTCCGTTGATGTGGAAGACCGGTCACTCCCTGGTCAAGGCCAAGATGCGGGAGACCGGGGCGATGTTGGCCGGGGAGATGAGCGGCCACCTCTTTTTCGCCGACCGATATTTGGGCTACGACGATGCCCTCTACGCGGCGGTGCGGTTGCTGGAGTTGACGGCCTCGCAGCCCGGCCCCCTCTCCCCCCGGCTGGGGGATCTGCCGGTGGTCTATTCCACGCCGGAGTTGCGGCTGTTTTGTCCCGACGAGCGCAAGTTCGGGGTGATGGAGCGGGTGGCGGCGCGGTTGCGGGCGTCGGGGGCGGAGCTTTCCGACGTGGATGGGGTGCGGGTGCGGGAGGGGGAGGGGTGGTGGCTGTTGCGGGTTTCCAATACCCAACCGGCCATGGTGGCCCGGGTGGAGGCGGCCAGTCGGGAGGGATTGCATGCCATGGTGGACAACCTGGCCCGTCTGCTGGCCGAGGAGGGCGTGACCCTGCCGGAGTGGGAGGAGGCGTAATCCTCCCCAGTCGGCTTCAAGCCGGATGGTCCATTGGAATGTCAACCCGGAAATTCGGTGAAAATCTGGCCGGCTTCGCCGACTTTTGGGCGCGCTGCGCCGAAGCAAAAGGCGCTTCGGCTTCACTTGAAAGCGCGCCTAAAAACAAAGTCAAAATCAAGACCTTGGGGGACAGGGAACTGTCCCCCAAACCCCCTTCACCTTTTTTTGCTCATCAAAGCATTTTTCATCTCTGAACGGACAATCCGGCTTCAAGCCTCCGGGGCGACGGGGGGCGGCGGCGGTGAAACGGGGCGGCGGCGACGACGCAACAGCAGCCACCCCGCCGCCCCCGCCAGCAACGCCGTTCCTCCCAGCAGCAGCCCGTCGCCGCGCCATTCGTAGCGCCCCTCTCGCTCATTGAAACGGTGCAGCGCCACCAGCAGGGAATCCGGCAGCCGGGAGAGGCGGAATTCCCCGTGCTGGGCGGCCTCCAGCAGGGCCAGTTGGATATCCCGGGGGGTGATGGAAAAAATGTCCAGGTAGCGCGCCACCCGCCCCTCCGGGGTGAAGATCATCATCACGGTGGGGTGGTAAAAGGTCCGCTCCTCGGGGGACCAGACGAAACGGTAGCCCAGCCGGGCCAACTCCGGGACGATGCGGTCCGGTTGGGCGAACAGGGCGAAGCGCCACGCCCGCTCCTGCTCCCGGGGCAGTTTGAGAAATTGCCGAAAGACGTTCAGCGACGCCACCGAATCGGTGTGGTCGAAGGAGAGGGAGAGGACGGTGTAATCCTCCCCGGCGGTCAGCCCCCCCACCCCCTTTTGCAACTCCTTGAGGGACATGGCCATGCTGGAACATTTGGCCTCGCAGGTGTAATAACCGGGCACCAGGATCACTGGTCGCCCGAGCAGCCCCTGCCAATCCAGAGGATCGCCCAATTCGTCCAGCAGGGCGACCTGGCCGAGGAAGGGGAGCCCCTGAAACGGTCGATCCTCCAGGCGGAAAATGGCGGGGTCCACCTGGAATTTCTCTTGCGGAGCGGCGGCGGCGCTCGCGGTCGCGAGGAGCAGCCCCAACAGGGCGATGCTCCAACCGCCCCTCCCTGGGCGTGATGTGGCCATCCCTGATTTCCTCCCGGGGGTTCCGACGCTTGCTAAAAGGGCATGGGAAACAGCAGGGTGAAGCCGCCGATCATCAGGATGAAGGCACCCGAGGCCAGGACCATGCTGAACCAGAGCAGGGCGGCGATCTCCGTCACCAGGGAGACGGAGGCCAGCACCACGGCGATTTGCAATCCCGCCTCGGCCAAGTCGAAGTAGGGATCTTTTTGTTGCCCCAGATTCCGGGCGGCTTCCAACTCCTTGGCCTTGGCCAGCAACTCCTTCTTGCCCTCGCCGGTCTCCGGTTCGCTCTCGTAACGCTGGACGGTGGACTTGTACTTGTCCGCCAACGCCCTGAGCTTGTCCTGGGTCTCCGGGGGATATTTGCCACTGGCCAGTTCCGCTTCCAACTCCTCCACCCCCATTTTGTACATGGTTTGGCGGATGTTCTTGGCCTGAAAAAAATTATGGGCGTCGCTGGCGGCGATGGCGTTGGTCAGGGTGTCCTTGGCGGCGTTGGAACCCCCCAGCGAGGTGAGGGCCAACAGCACCGCCAGGATCGAAATGTACACCGCCACCCACCGCTCCCGCACCTCGGAGGCGGCGTTCTCCTTCTTCATCTCCTTGATCTGGTCGGCCAGTTCCGAGGCGTCCATGGGGTTCCTTTCCGAATCGAAAGATGGTGAGATGGGCAGAGCCATGCTCCATCCCGAAAATTGGGGCATTGTGGCCCAATCCGGGGCGGGGGTAAACCCCGGCGCGACGGGGGGGGCAGGGGGGGATGGATTTCCGGCGCGGCCCCGGATTCCCCCTCTTGACGCGGGGTGGGCCGCATGATAACTGTATAATACTTTGGGATTTTTAGCATCGGAAGGAGAACCAATGTTAGTCACCAGGGTCAAGCTGACGAATTGGCGCAATTTCCGAGAAGTGGACGCCCCCCTGCGGAATCGGGCCTATCTCATCGGCCCCAACGCCTCGGGAAAATCCAATTTCCTGGATGTTTTTCGCTTTTTGCGCGACGTGGCCAAGCCCAATGGCGGGGGATTGCAAAAGGCGATTCGGGACCGGGGCGGGCTTTCCAAGCTGCGTTGCCTGCAAGCCCGCACGATTCCCGGTGTGAGGGTGGAAATCGAGGCCTCGGAAGGAACGGGAGGCGACTCCCCGCTCTGGAGCTACGCCATCGCTTTTAAAAGCGAGGGAACGGGATTGCAACGTCCCGTTCTGACCGAGGAGACGGTGAAAAAAAACGGCGAGATTCTTCTCAGCCGACCCGATGCGCAGGACAAGGCCGACAAGGAACGCTTGACCCAAACCAGTTTGGAGCAGATCAACGCCAACGCCCCCTTTCGGGAACTGTCCAACTTTTTGAAGGGAACCACCTATCTCCATCTGGTGCCCCAACTGCTCAAATATGGCGACAGAATCGGCGGCAGTACCTTGGATGAGGATCCTTTCGGCCAAGGTTTCCTCGAACTTGTGGCAAAATCACAAGAGAAAATTCGCAAATCACGCCTGGATAAAATTCAAAACGTTTTGAAAACCGCCGTGCCATTTTTCAAGGAGTTGGTATTCGAGCGTGAAGAGGCCAATGGCAGGCCGCACCTCAAGGCGCGATATGACCATTGGCGCAGTCAGGGGGCGTGGCAGCGGGAAGACGCTTTTTCCGACGGGACGTTGCGGCTCATCGGCCTGCTCTGGTCGTTGCTGGATGGCGATGACATTCTGCTGCTGGAGGAGCCGGAACTCTCTTTGAACGACGCCATCGTGCGCCAAATTCCCCAAATGATCGATCGCATCCTCAAGTTGGCCAAGTACAGCCGACGGCAGGTGCTGATCAGCACCCACAGCGAGGCGATTCTGTCCAACCCCATCGATGAGCGGGGGGTGTTGCTGCTGCAAGTTGGAACGAACGGCACGACAATGCGCACCGCCACGGAGGATGAGTTGGTTGCGCTGAGTGCGGGGCTTCCGGTCAGCGAGGTTCTGCTCCCCAAGGCGAGGCCGGAAAACTTCGCGAGGATCGGGGGAGGGGAATGAATCCCATCTCCCTCTATATCGCCAC
>JADGAP010000070.1 GCA_015231965.1 Magnetococcales bacterium
CCCATGATCCCCCCCCCCCCCCTCCCCCCCCCCCCCTTGCGCGCCGCCGCGCTGCTGAAACAATTCGCCGTGTTGGGGCGCTATTATCGCATGGAGCTGGGGGGGCGGACCCACGGATGCCGCTCGACGCTGGAGTTGATCGACCGGACCGTCGCCCCGCCGGAGCCGGACGGGGTGGCCGATCATCCCCCCGATCTGCTGGTGGTGATGATGAACCCCGGCTCTTCCCGACCCCTGGCGGGGGAGGAGGGGGTTGCCTTGCGGGCTCCGGGGGAGATCCCCACGCGCGGCGGTCTGACCCCCGCCCGCCCCGACACCACCCAATATCAGATCATGAAGGTGATGGTCGCCAAGGGGTTTCGTCACGCCCGGGTGTTCAATCTATCGGACCTGCGGGAGCCCAAGAGTCCCCGTTTTCTCGCCCTGGTGGAGGAGCTTTCCCGGGTTCCGGGGGGGAGGGTCCACTCCTTGTTTTGTCCGGAGCGGCGGGAGGAGCGGCGGATCCTGATGGGGGAGGTGCCGGTTCCGGTGATCGTCGGCTGGGGGCGGCATCCCGCCCTGATTCCCCTGGCGCGGCAGTGCCTGGAGGGTCTGACGGGGCGGACCCTGGTCGGCACCCCGGTTTCCGGTTCCGCCGAACTCTTCGCCCATCCCAGCCCCATGTTGCAACGAATGAAGGATCAGTGGATCGACGCCATCCTGGCGAGGATGGAGGCCGTAGGAGCCCCCTGACCCCTCCCTACTCCCCCTCGAACACCACTTTGTTGCGTCCACCGTGTTTGGCGGCGTAGAGCCGTTGATCGGCCTGGTCCATCATCAGGTTGAGGCTCTCCCCGGGGTCGCAGGAGACGCCGATGCTGGCGGTGACGCGCAGGGTTTGATCCTTGTATTCGATCCCCTCGTTGGCGATGGCGGTGCGCAGTCGCTCGAAGAGGATGACCGCCCCAGCCTGGCTGGTGTTGACCAGCATCAGGCAGAACTCCTCGCCGCCCAGTCGCGCCGCCAGATCCCCCTGGCGCACATGTTCCCTCAAAATCAGGGCGATGCGCCGCAGTACTTCGTCCCCCGCCTCGTGGCCGTATTGATCGTTGACCTTTTTGAAAAAGTCCACGTCCAGCAGGCCGAAGGCCAGTTTCATCGAACCGCGCCGCGCGGCGGCGTGGAGTTTTTCCGCCATCTCCATGAAATAGCGCCGGTTGTGCAGGCCGGTGAGGTAGTCCCGCACCGAGGTTTCCTGGAGGGTTTGGATAAACTCGATGATTTCGATGTTCTGGGTGACGCGGACGTAGAACTCCTCGGTGAGAAAGGGCTTGTTGATGAAATCGTTGGCCCCGTGCTTGATGAACCGGGCGGAGAGGACGTTGTTGCCGTAGGAGGAGACGCCGATCACCGCCATTTGGTTCTTATCGTACTTCTGCCGGATGCGGCGGGTCAGTTCAAAGCCGTCCATTTCCGGCATATTGTAGTCGGTGAGGACCAGTCGGATGCCGGGTTGCTGCTCCAGCAGGGACAGGGCCTCGACCCCGGATTCCGCCTCCAGCACCTGGAATTGGTGGATGCGCAACAGTTGGGTCAACATCGACCGGGCGCTCTTGGAGTCATCCACCACCAGCACCTTGATGGCCCGGTTGCGGGAGATGCGATCCACCAACCCGGAGACGTAGCCGATGCTGGAGGCGCTCTCCTTGAGGACGTAGTCGATGACCCGTTTTTCCAGCATCTTCTCCCGCAGTTCATCGCTTAACTCGCCGGTGAAGACGATGGCGGGGAGGCCGAAACCGATGACCAGATCGACGATCTCCCCCTGGGGGGCGTCGGGCAGGTTGAGGTCCAGGAGGGCGGCGAAAAAGGAGGAGGCCTCCCGGGAGAGGATCTCCTTGGCCTCGGCGAAACTGGCGGCCAGGGTCACTTTGTGACCGTAGCGGGTTTCCAACTCCTTTTTGAGAAGATGGGCGAAGAGTCGGGTGTTTTCCACCACCAGCACGCGTTCCATGGCGTCATCCTAAGTCGAAGCGCTCCCCGAGGGACGGGAGCGGGGGCATCCATGCGTCGGGAAAACATCGCTGGGCGTCCCGGAGCGGGCGTTGGATTTCATCGATCAAGGCAAGTTCCGGGCCGTTCAATGCGCGCCATATTGCTGGCGATAGGCCCGGATGGCCGCCAGATGCTCCTCCTCGCCGGGGGTGTTTTCCAGAAGTCGGATCAAGTCGCTCAAGGTGGCGATGGCGATCACCGGCAGGCCGTGGTGACGTTGCACCTCCTGCACGGCGCTCCGTTCGCCGGTCCCCTTTTCCTGACGATCCAGGGCGATGGCCACCCCCACCGCCCCGGCCCCGGCACCGCGAATGAGGGTCAGGGACTCCCGCACCGAGGTTCCGGCGCTGATCACGTCGTCGATGATCAAGGCCCGGCCCTGCATCGGGGCACCGATGAGCATCCCGCCCTCGCCGTGATCCTTGGCCTCCTTGCGATTGAAGGCGAAGGGGGTCTCCCGGCCGCGCTCGGCCAGGGCCGCCGCCGCCGCCGTCGCCAGGGGGATGCCCTTGTAGGCCGGGCCGAACAGCAGATCGAATTCCAGTCCCGAAGCCAGGATCGCCTCGGCGTAGTAGGCCCCCAGCCGGGCGACGCTCCCCCCGGTGTTGAACAAGCCGGCATTGAAGAAATAGGGGCTCACCCGTCCCGATTTCAGGGTGAAGCGACCGAAACGCAACACCCCCAACTCCCGGGCGAAGCGGAGAAACGACCAGGAGTTTTCTTCCCGATTCATGATTTGCATGGGGTTCCATCCTTTCCTTTCCTTAGGTTCAGGGCTATTCTGCCCAAGATTCGCCCCTTAGTCACCCCATCCGGCGCCATCCCCCATCGGGAGGGCGTCGCGGTTCCCCTGAATCATGGAAAAAGCCTCCGCCGCCGCCGCCCGATCCGCCGCCTCCGCCCCGCCCCCCGCCGGGCGCTGGCCGGTTTGGCTCTACAGTCTGGTCGTGCTGATTTTGGTGGCGGCCAACGGTTGGGCGCAGTACGTGTTGTGGTTCGGCAATCAGGGGGTGATCCGCTGGCTGCGCACCGAAGAGCAGTTGCGCGTGCTGCGCCAGGAGGTCAAGACCGCCGAGGAGCGCATCCGCCTCATCTCCGGCGATATCATTCTGTTGGAAAAAGAGACCCTGGTGCTGGAGGAGGTGGCGCGGCGGGAACTGGGCTTCGTCTATCCCGACGAAATTCTCTTCCTGTTGCCCGACGCCGCCTCCGCCGAGCGCGGTGCCGCCCCCGCCGTCTCCCCGTGAACCAACGTTCGGAAAGCGGCGGCGGAAGTTGATAGGGCTTGCGTTGGCGAGGGGTTGTCGATACTATGCCGTTTGATCTTCACGGCAGCCCTGGGTTGTGGATGAAGTCGGCTCTGCCGGCTTTTTTTGTTGTTCGGGGATGCGTCGTTTCGCCTTGACGCCGTGGACCGGAGGTTTTGCTTTCGGGACCAGGGTCCAACGCCTGAACCGGTCGGCGATGGTCGGCCTTCGCAAGTTGCGACGCGGCCAGGGGATCACCCGGTGCCCGTCGAGTCGTTCGCCCTTGCTCCCTTAAGCGGGAAATTTTGCGGACACGACGCGAAAGCGTCCCCAAGCCCCCCGGGGCCTGGGCGAAGGGTCCGGCGGCGGGAGGGACCCCATGTCCGAACTCCTGGAGCAGTTGCGTGTTTGGGCTCGGGAAGCCGCCGAAACCATCGGCTGCGAACTGGTGGAACTCTCCCTGGGACGCACCGGGGCTTCCCGGTTCATCCACGTGGTGGTGGATCGTCCCGCCCCGCCCCCGGGCGATGGCGAGGAAGCGGAAACGGCCCCCCAGCGGCTCCCGGCGCGTCGGTTCAAGCCGGGCAAGGGCCCCAAGGGCCCCCAATGGCGGGCGGGAAAACCCCTGCGCGGCGTCACCGCCGGGGATTGTCAGGCCATCAGCCGCCAACTCAACGGCCTGATTTTGATGCACGAGGCGCTGCCGGAGTCCTACCGGCTGGAGGTCGCCTCCCCCGGCGAGGAACGCCCCCTGAGGCTGCCGGAGGACGCGATGCGTTTCATGGGCCGCCGCGTCATGGCGCAATTGGCGGAACCCCTCCCGGGACCAGCCCCGGAACATCGGCGCCGCTTCACCGGATGGCTTCGGGAAGCGGATTCGGAACGCCTGACGTTGGAACTGTCCGACGGGAGCGTGGTTCTCCTCCCGCTGACGGCCATCGTCAAGGCCCGGTTGCACAAGATCGATTGACTACAAGCGTGGTAACGACGCATGAGCGGAAAACTACTTCTACAAGTCGCCGACCAAGTCGCCCGTGAAAAGGGCATTGAGCGCGAGGTGATTGTCGCCGCCATGGAGTCGGCGATTCAGACCGCCTCGCGCAAAAAATACGGTCAGCACAAAAACATCCAAGCCCGTCTGGATCCCAAGACCGGGGACTTCCTGCTGCAACAGTTGCGGGAGGTGGTGGCCGGGGACGACGAGTTCGACGATCCCGACACCCAAATGATGCTGGTTGACGCTCGCAAGCTCAATCCCGCCGCCCAGGTGGGGGACTTTCTGGCGGAAGATCTGCCGGTCATCGAGTTCGGGCGCATCGCCGCCCAGACCGCCAAGCAGGTGATTTTCCAGAAGGTGCGGGAAGCGGAGCGGGAGCGCATCCAAAAAGAGTACGCCGAACGGCGCGGTCAGTTGATCAACGGTCTGGTCAAGCGGGTGGAGCGCAACAACATCTACGTCGATCTGGGGCGGGCCATGGCCTTCCTGCCCTATGAGGAGCAGCTTCCTCGGGAGCATTATCGGCAAGGGGATCGCATCCGCGCCTTCATCAAGGAGGTGCGGGACGCCTCCAAGGGACCGCAGATCATCCTCTCCCGCACCCATCCGCAAATGGTGGCCCGCCTGTTTGAAATGGAAGTTCCGGAGATCTACGACGCCATCGTGGAGATCAAGGCGGTGGCCCGTGATGCGGGATTCCGCAGCAAAATCGCCGTCATCTCCCACGACAACCACGTCGATCCGGTGGGGGCGTGCGTCGGCATGCGGGGCTCCCGGGTGCAGGGGGTGGTGACGGAACTGCAAGGCGAGCGCATCGACATCATCCAATGGTCCGCTGATCCGGCGGTCTTCGTCTGTAACGCCCTGGCCCCCGCCGAGGTGAGCAAGGTGATCCTGGACGAAGAGGATCGCTCCATCAAAGTGGTGGTGGGGGAGGACCAACTCTCCCTGGCCATCGGCCGTCGCGGGCAAAACGTGCGGTTGGCCTCCGAACTCACCGGCTGGCGCATCGACATCGTCACCGACCAGGAAGAGCACGCCAAGCAAGAGGAGCAATACCGCCTGCTGGCCCGCAGCTTCATGGAAGTGCTGGATGTGGATGAGGATGTGGCCGGGGCCATGATTCAAGAAGGCTTCACCAACATCGAAGAGGTGGCCTACGTGCCGCTGGAAGAGATGGCCGGCATCGACGGTTTCGATCTGGAGATCGCCCAGGAGCTGCGCAACCGCGCCCGGGAGTTCCTGGTCAAGCAGGCCGACGAGGTGGAAGAGCGCAAAGCCACCTTGACCGTGGACTCCCAACTCACCGCCTTGGGCCTGAGTGACGAGATGGTGGTTCAATTGGCGGAAAAAGGGGTCAAAACCCTGGAGGAGCTGGCCGATCTGGCCGCCGATGAGCTTTCCGAGCTGCTGGAAGGGGGGATGACGGAGAAAATCGCCGCCGCCATGATCCTGGAAGCGCGCCGTCGGGCCGGTTGGTTCGATGGCGAGGGGGCGTGAGACGGATCCAGTGAGCGACGCCTCCCTCCCGGTGGAACCGGGGGAATCGGCCGAGCCGATTCAAGACGACGCGGTGGCGGTCCTCGCCCCGGGGGAGCTGCAAGCCCCGGAGCTGGATCCCCCCGGCAAAAAAGAGTCCACCCCGTTGCGCACCTGTCTGGCCACCCGCGCCGTCCTCCCCCGGGAGCGCCTGCTGCGGCTGGTGAAGGATCCGACGGGAGCTTTGATGGAGGATTTGACCGGTCGCCTGCCCGGTCGCGGCGTCTACATCCGGCCTCAACCGGCGGCGTTGCGGCTTCTGCTCAAGCGGCGGGGTCTGGTGGAACGCTCCCTGGGTTCGGTGAGCCAATGGCCGGACGAGGAGGCGTGGCTGAAGCGCATCGGCGAGGGGTTGACCCGACGTCTGGTGGAAGGGTTGGGGTTGGCCCGCCGGGCCGGGTCCATCCGCTTCGGCGTGATGGAGGTGGAACAAGCCCTGGGACGGGGCGAACGACTGCTGATGGCGCTGGCGCGGGATACGGCCCATCATAGTTGGGAAAAGGTGGAACGTTTGGCTCGGCGGCGTCCTTCGTCGGCGGGGTTGGTGGAAGTGTTGGACCGAGAGCGACTGGGAGCGGCCTGCGGCGGCTCTCCGGCGGCGGCTCTCGGGGTGGCGGGACAGGCGTTTATCCATCGTGTAGGGGTGGACGCCGCCCGCTGGGGTGATTTTTTCGCGTTTGACGGAAGGGAATCCCCAAGGTCAACGGCGGCGCCAGGGCGCGACGTCGGGCGGCAAGACCAGGGGGGGGATGACCCGTCGTGACGGCTGGTGAAGACCGGGTGGTCAGAGGAGAACGTCCTTGAGTGACACCAAGGATAGCGCGGACGAAGCAAACAAGCTGAAGCTCAACGCCCCCCATCGCATCGTCTTGAAAAAGACGGTGGAGGAAGGGTCGATCAAACAGAGCTTCGCTCACGGCCGCACCAAGAACGTGGTGGTGGAGGTGCGGCGTAAACGGACCTTCGTCAAACCGGGCAGCGAATCGCCGTCCGATGAGGGAGATCGCGACGATGCGGGCGACAACGCCCGGCTGGAGTCGGACGACCGGCAACGGGTCCATCACGTCCTCAAGCCCATGAGCCCCGAGGAGCGGCTGGCCTTCGAGGCGGAGCAGGAAACCCTGCGCCGTCAGCAGGAGGAAGAGGCGCAAAGCCTCCGCGAGGCCGAGGCCCTGGCGGCGGTTCGGGCGGCGGAAGCGGCGACCCGAGCGGCGGAAGAGGCGGCCCGCAAGGCGGCCCGAGAGGCGGAAGAGGCGGTCCAAAAGGCGGCCCAGGAGGCGACCCAAAAGGCGACCCAAAAGGCGGCCCAGGAGGCGGAAGAGGCGGCCCGGCGCGAAGCCGAGGCGAAACTCGCGCCTCCCCCCGCGTCCCCTCCGAGGCCTGAACCGACCGCCCCCCCGGCGGCGGTCTCGGTGCCGACCGCTCTCCCCACTCCGCCCCCCGCCGCTCCGGCGGCCAAGGCCCCCCCAGCAGAAGTGGAGATGAAATTGGTGGCTCAGCCGCCCCAGCCCCGGGATAAGGTCTCCCCGGCGGGTCGCGGCGAAGGCGACCAACGCATGCGCTCCGGCGTTCGGGTGGATTCCGTCGCTCCGGCGGCCCCCGCCGCCGTCGCCGCCGCTCCCGCCGCCGAGGGCGCGACCGAGGAGGAAGGGGACGGCAAGGGCGGCCCCCGCAAAAAGACCACCCGCCTCAAGCGCGAGGATCTGGCCCGCAAAAAGGCCGAGGATCTGATGGCCCAGCGCATCGCCCAGATCGAACAACTGCGCGAACAAAAGCGGTTGGACGATCAGCGCAAGCAGGAGGCCCCGGCACCCGTCGCCGCCGCCGCCGCTCCCGCCGCGACCGCCGCCGCCGCCGACGACAAGGACGACAAGGACAAGGGCCGCAAAACCATCCGCGCCAAGGGTGCCGGACGCAAGGACGAGGAAGACGGCGACGGTCGCGGCGGTCGCGGCGGTCGCGGCGTGCTGGAACTCAAGGGCGGACGCGGCGGATCCTCCCGCTTCGCCAAGGGCGGACGTCGTCACGAACCCCAACCCCCCCCCGGACCGGTGGTGCGGGAGGTGATCGTCCCCGATACCATCACGGTGGGCGAATTGGCCAACCGCATGGCGGTCAAATCCTCCGAGGTCATCAAATACCTGTTCAAGCAGGGGATGATGGTGACCATCAACCAGGTCATCGACCAGGATACGGCGGTGCTGCTGGTGGAGGAGATGGGGCACAAGGCCAAGCCGGTCTCCGAGGCGGCGATGATCGAGGCCGAACTGGCCGACTCCACCGAATTCCCCCTGATGGACGTGGACCGTCCCCCGGTGGTGACGGTGATGGGCCACGTGGACCACGGCAAAACCTCGCTGCTGGACGCCATCCGCAAGACCGACGTGGTCTCCCGGGAGTTTGGCGGCATCACCCAGCACATCGGTGCCTATCAGGTGATGCTGACCAACGGTGAGCGGATCACCTTCCTCGACACCCCCGGCCATGCGGCGTTTACCGCCATGCGGGCCCGCGGGGCGCAAGTCACCGATCTGGTGGTGCTGGTGGTGGCGGCGGATGACGGGGTCATGCCCCAAACCGTCGAGGCCATCAACCACGCCAAGGCGGCGGGGGTTCCCCTCATCGTGGCGATCAACAAAATGGACCGCATGGGAGCCAACCCCGACCGGGTGATGCAGCAACTCACCGAACACGGCCTGGTGCCCGAGGACTGGGGCGGCGAAACCATCTTCGTTAAAGTCTCGGCCCACACCGGCGAGGGGATCGAAACCCTCAAGGAGATGATCCTGCTCCAGTCGGAGATCCTCAACCTCAAGGCCAATCCCGGCCTGCGGGCCAGAGGGCGCATCGTCGAGGCCAAGCTGGACAAGGGACGGGGGGCGGTGGCCACCTGTCTGGTGCAAAACGGCACCTTGCGTCCCGGCGACATCTTCGTGGTGGGTGCCGAATGGGGCAAGATTCGCGGTCTGCTGGACGACAAGGGCGAGTCGGTGAAAGAGGCTCCACCCGCCTTCCCGGTGGAGATCATCGGTCTTTCCGGGGTGCCCCATGCCGGCGACGAGTTGGTGGTGACGCCGGACGAACGCCGGGCTCGTGAAATCGCCACCTTCCGTCTGAACAAGATGAAGGAGCAGGATCAGGTCAAGCAGGCGGCGACCCACACCGCCAATCTGGGCGACATCTTCGACCAGATCAAGCAGGGGGCGCTGGAAGAGGTCAAGGTGGTGCTGAAGGCCGACGTCCAGGGTTCGGTGGAAGCGGTGGCCGACGCCCTGCACAAGATCACCCACGATCAGGTGCGGGTGGCGGTGATCCATACCGGAGTCGGGGGCATCAACGAATCCGATGTGATGCTGGCGGTGGCCTCCAACGCCATCGTGCTGGGCTTCAACGTGCGGGCCGACGCCAAGTCCCGGGTGCTGGCCAAGCGTGAAGGGGTGGATCTGCGCTTCTACAACATCATCTACGACTTGGTGGACGACATCACCAAGGCCCTGGAAGGCCGCCTGGCCCCCACGGTCAAGGAGACGGTGCTGGGTCATCTCCAGGTGCGGGACGTCTTCCGCATCAGCAAGGTGGGCAACATCGCCGGGTGCATCGTCAGCGATGGCATCATTCGGCGGGAAGCCAAATGTCGGTTGTTGCGCAACCAGGTGGTCATCTTCGACGGGGCCCTCTCCTCACTCAAGCACTTCAAGGACGACCTCAAGGAGGCCCGGGAAGGGATGGAGTGCGGCGTCGGTCTGGAGCGTTTCCACGACATCAAGACCGGCGACGTGCTGGAAGCCTACATCCACGAAGAGGTGCGCCAGACCATCGGTTGATGCGGTCGGCGCGTGGCGGTGCACCCTTCTCTCTCTGGAGGGAGGGGCGTGATCGCGGGAGGATGAAGCGGTGTCCGGGTCGATGCGGGTGGCGGCGCTGGAAATTCGCTTGCAACTGCCCGGGGTGCGCTCCCTCAAGGAGAAGCGCTCCATCGTCAAGGGGCTGCTGGCCCGGGTGCGGCAACGCTTCGAGGTGGCGGCGGCGGAGGTGGGCGATCTGGACGCCTGGAGTCTGGCCTCCCTGGGGTTTTGCGCGGTGGGCAACGACGCGGGGGTGCTGCAAAGTCGTCTGGGGCAGGTGGTGGAGTTCGTCTCCCGCTCCGGCGACGGATTCATCCTCGATTACCGGGTGGAAGTGATCGCATGATGCCGGGGGAAGGCCTCGCGCTTGCCGGACCGGAACCACCCCTTCACCGGGCCTGCGTTCTCGCGGCCCTTGAGCATCGGGAAACGGCATGACGCTGCGCACGGAACGGGTGGGAGAGGCGATTCGCGACGAAATTGCGAATCTTTTGTTGCGGGGGACCGTCAAGGACCCCGGACTGCCGACCCTGCTCTCCATCACCGGGGTCAAGGTGAGCCCGGATCTGCACTACGCCGTGGTCTACTACTCCACCCCGGGGGACGAGGCGGCCCGCAAACTGGCGGGCAAGGCCCTGACCCGCGCTGGGGGCTTTCTCCGGGGACAGGTGGGCAAGGCGTTGCGCCTGCGCTTGACCCCCGAACTCCGTTTCGTCCTGGACGATTCGGTGGACCGGGGCGAACGTCTGAGTCAGGTGATGCGCGACATTCAATACGATACCGAACCGGGAACCCCCGAGCCGGAACCGACCAGGGAAGGTTGACGGTCTGTTTTATGGGACGTGGAAGCAAAAAAGGCGATGCGGTCAGCGGCTGGGTCGCTCTCTATAAAGAACCGGGCATGAGTTCGGCCCAAGGCTCGGACGCGGTGCGGCGGATTTTCAACGCCGCCAAGGCGGGACATGGCGGCACCCTGGATCCCTTCTCCGAGGGGCTGCTGCCGGTGGCCATGGGCGAGGCCACCAAGGCCCTGGGGTTGGTGCTGGAGGGGGACAAGCACTACCGCTGTCACCTTCGCTTCGGCGTCGAGACCGACACCGGAGACCCCACGGGAAAAAGCGTCGGCGAGTCCTCGCTGATTCCCGATCAGGTGGCCCTGGAGGCCCTTCTCCCCGAATTTCTCGGCGAGCAGGATCAAATTCCCCCCATCTACTCGGCGATTCACGTCGGCGGCGAGCGGGCCTACAAACTGGCCCGGGAGGGGGTGGCGCTGGATCTTCCCCCCCGGCGGGTGGTGATTCGCGAGATGACCCTGGAGTCGTTCAACGGGACCGATGCGGTGATCGCGGTCTGGTGCGGCAAGGGAACCTACATGCGGGCCCTGGCGCGGGATATCGGTCGGCGGTTGGGCGGTTTCGCCCACCTTACCCGCTTGATCCGCACCGCAACGCTGGGCTTTTCCTCGCAAGAGGCGTTGACCTTGGAACAATTGCGAACCCTGGCGCAGGCCGGTTCGCTGCAAGAAGCCATTCATCCCCTGGACCGGGTGCTGGACGACATCCCGGCTCTTCGGCTGGGGGTGGAGGCCTGGCGACAAGTCAGGCATGGCCAGGCGGTCTGGTTGCAGACCGAGGGGACGGAAAGCCGAGGCGACATGGCGCGACTCCTGACTCCGGAGGGACGCTGCGGCGCGGTGGGAACCTTCAAGGGGCCCGCCGACGAAGCCGGTCGTCGCTGCTGCCACCCCCATCGGCTCTTCCTCTCCGCCTAGAGGCGTCGACCCATACATCCAGGAAGGAGTTGCACGATGTCGATCACCCCGGAGCGCAAGCAAGAAGTGATCAAAGAGTACGCCATCAAAGAGAGCGACACCGGTTCGCCGGAAGTTCAGGTGGCCATCCTCACCGAGCGCATCAACAATCTCACCGAGCATTTGAAGAAAAATATGAAGGACCACCACTCCCGGCGGGGTCTGCTGAAGATGGTGGGCATGCGCCGCCGTCTGCTGACCTACCTCCAGCGGGAAGGGATGGATCGCTACCAGACGTTGATCAAGCGTCTGAATCTGCGCAAATAATTCCCCACTGGGGAAGGTTCGCGGGATCGGCGCGCCGGGGGTTTCCTGGCGGGCCGATCCCCACATCCATGGGCCAAAGACGGCCTCCCCCGCCATTTTTTAAATCCATTCCGGGTTAAACAGACGAGAATCACGCGGGAAAGAAAGAGGGAACCATGAGCATGTTTGATATTCATACCAAGAGCGTTCAATTCGGTCAGGAGATGCTGACCATCGAGACCGGTCGCATGGCGCGGCAGGCCGACGGGTCGGTGGTGGTGACCTACGGCGAAACCGTGGTGCTGGTGACGGCGGTTTACGAGCGTCACGCCCGTCCCGGGGTGGATTTCTTCCCCCTGGGGGTCCACTACCAAGAGAAAACCTTCGCCGCCGGACGCATCCCCGGGGGCTTCATCAAACGGGAGACCCGGGCCTCGGAGCGGGAAGTTCTCACCTCCCGCCTCATCGACCGCCCCTTGCGCCCCCTGTTCCCCAAATATTTCCAGAACGAAATGCAGGTCATCGCCACGGTCATCTCCTACGACAAGGTCAACTCGGCGGACATCCCCGCGATGATCGGGGCGTCGGCGGCGGTGGCCTTGTCCGGTGCGCCCTTCCTGGGGCCCATCGGCGGGGCGCGGGTGGGTTTTGTCGATGGTCAGTACATCCTCAACCCCACCATTGAACAGTTGGCGGCCAGCCGTCTGGATCTGGTGGTGGCGGGCACCGCCGACGCCATCAACATGGTGGAGTCGGAAGTGGACTTCCTCACCGAGGAGGAGATGCTCGACGCCGTGATGTTCGGCTTCCAGGGCTTCCAGCCGGTGATTCAGGCGATTCGCGAGCTGGTGGCCGAGTGCGGCAAGCCGGCCTTCAAGGTCAACGTTCCCCCGCCCCAGACCGAGCTGGAGCAGAAGCTGCGGGATCTCTGCTGGACCGGCATTCAGGCGGCCTACGCCATTCCGGAAAAGCTCAAGCGGCAGGCGGCGGTGGACGTGCAGCGGGATTTGGCGGTCGCCACCCTGGGCGGCGGCCTGGACGCCGACGCGCTGAACAAGCTCAAGGGGATGTTCAAGCATTTGGAATCGAATTATGTGCGGGAGCTGGTGCTTTCCACCGGCAAGCGCATCGACGGTCGTACTCTGACCCAGATTCGCCCCATCGACGCCCAAGTGGGCGTTCTGCCCCGGACCCACGGCTCGGCCCTCTTCACCCGGGGCGAGACCCAGGCCCTGGCCACCGTCACCCTGGGCACCGCCCGGGATGAGCAGATCATCGAAAGCCTGGACGGCGAATCCCGCGACGCCTTCTACCTCAACTACATCTTCCCCCCCTATTGCGTCAACGAAGTGGGTCGGATGGGCGCCCCCGGGCGGCGCGAGGTGGGTCATGGCAAGTTGGCCACCCGGGCCTTGTCGGCCATCGTCCCCACCACCGAGGAGTTCCCCTACACCATTCGCGTGGTGTCGGAGATCACCGAGTCCAATGGCTCCTCGTCCATGGCCACGGTGTGCGGCGGCGTGTTGGCGATGATGGACGCGGGCGTTCCCATCAAGTCCCCGGTGGCCGGCGTGGCCATGGGCTTGATCAAGGATGGGGATCGTTTCGCGGTGATCAGCGACATCCTGGGCGATGAGGATCACCTGGGCGACATGGATTTCAAGGTGGCGGGCAACGAGACCGGCATCACCGCCTTGCAGATGGACATCAAGATCACCGGCATCACCCGGGAGATCATGGGCGTGGCCCTCAGCCAAGCTCTCCAGGGGCGGTTGCACATCTTGGGCGAGATGAAGAAGGCGATCACCGAGCCCCGTCAGGATCTCTCCCGGTACGCCCCCCGCATCCTCACCATCAAGATCAATCCTGACAAGATCCGGGATGTCATCGGCACCGGCGGCAAGGTCATTCGCGCCATCACCGAGGAGACCGGCTGCCAGATCGACATTCAGGACGACGGCACCATCAACATCGCCTCCGTGGATGGGGTCAGCGCCGAAACCGCCCGTCAGATCATCACCCGCATCGTCTCCGACGTGGAGAAGGGGTCGGTCTACGAGGGCAAGGTGGTGCGCATCACCGACTTCGGGGCCTTCGTCAACATCCTCCCCAACAAGGATGGGCTGGTGCATATCTCCCAGCTTTCCAACAAGCGGGTGGAGAAGGTCACCGACGTGATCAAGGAGGGGGACACCGTCACCGTCAAGGTGCTGGAAGTTGACCGCCAGGGCCGCATCAAGCTGACCATGAAGGATTTCTAAACCCCAACGGGTTGGATGAGTCCAGCGTGTGAAAAAGGGGGACGGGCGACCGTCCCCCTTTTTTTTGATGGATATTGGGGCGGAAAATCGGCATTTTGCGGCTGGACAGGGTTCCCTCACCCTCCACCCCCCCCCGCAGGGCGAGGGAGGCTGGCGGGAGTCTTTCGCGCACCGTCAACGGCGGCGGGGGACGTTGCCCCTGAGGCGGAAAACGTAAGCCAGCACCTCGGCGACGGCCTTGAACAACTCCGGCGGGACGTAACGATCCAACTCCACGTCCTGATAGAGGGCGCGGGCGAGGGGGGGATTTTCCACCAGGGGGACGCCATTCTCCCGGGCCAGTTCGCGGATGCGCTGGGCCACCAGATCCCGCCCCTTGGCCACCACTTTCGGGGCGTGCATCTCGCCGGGGGTATATTTCAGGGCGATGGCGTAGTGGGTCGGGTTGGTGATCACCACGTCGGCCTGGGGCACCTCCTTCATCATGCGGCGCTGGGCCATCTCCCGCTGAATCTGGCGGATTCTCCCCTTGATCTGGGGATCGCCCTCGGTGCTTTTCAACTCGTCCTTCACCTCCTGCTTGGTCATGCGCAAATTTTTGATGTACTCGTGTTTTTGGTAGGCGAAATCCAGCACCGCCATGGCGGCGAAGGCCATGGTGACTTGCCAGAGTATGGACAGGGAGTCATCCACCAACAGCTGGGCCACCCCGGCGATGGTGGAGTCGGCCAGACCCAGCAATCCCGCCGCCTGATCCTTCAAGGCCCAGTAGACCACCAGGCTGATCAGCCCCATCTTGAGGATGGACTTGCCCAGTTCGATGATCGAATTGAAGGAGAAGAGCCGTTTGAGCCCGGCGATGGGGTTGAGCTTGGAAAATTTGGGCTTGACCGGCTCCCAACTGACCAGCCAACCGTGCTGCAACACCGGACCCGCCGCCGCCAGAATGACGAAGATGGCGAAAAAGGGGGCGAGGTCCAGCAGGGTGTCCACCATCAACTCTTGCAACAGCTTGACCACCCCTTGCGTGGTGAGGTCGGAGCGGATGGCCCCCGAGAGGAGAAAGGCCATGCGCTGTTGCATCGATTGCCACAAGTTCGGACCCTGAAAGAGAAAGAGCAAAATCGCCCCGGCAAAGAGCAGCGTGGTTCCCACCTCCTTGGAGGTGGGAACGCTCCCCTTGCCCCGGGCGTCGTCGAGGCGTCGCCCGGTGGGCTCCTCGGTTTTGGACTCCTTGTCGTCGTCCTCGGCCATGGGCCTCCTCCCTGGGAATCAGACGCCGCCCACTTTCAGGGCCAGGGTCATGAAGGCCGCCAGTTCCCGGGTCAACACTTGCCCGAAGAGCGCCATGGTCAGCCCCATCAAAAAAATGCCCAACATCAACGTCACCGGCATGGCGATGAAAAACACCTGAATCTGGGGCGAGGCCCGGTTGATCAATCCCAACCCCAAATAAAGCAGCTTGGAGGAGACCACCACCGGCGCGGCGATGAGCAAGGCGAAGGTGAAATAGCGGGCGACCCCCACCGTTCCCACCTCCAACAGCACGCCGCTGGAGGGAAAGGCCTTGCCCGGGGGAAAGGTTTGGAAGGTGCGGACCAATCCTTCCAGCATCCAATGGTGGCCGTTGAGGGTGAGGAAGATCATCAGCCCCGCCAGGTAGAGCAGGTTGCTCAGGACGTTTTCCTGCATGCCGGAGGTGGGGTCCATCACCTGGGCCATGGAGAGCCCCATCTCGAAGCCGGCGATGTTGCCCGCCGTCTGCAAGGCGATGAGCGCCCAGTGGATCACAATGCCGATCACCGCCCCCAGGATCAACTCTCCCAGCAGGGCGATGGCCAGTTGCATCACGTCTCCCTTGCCCTCCCCCGGCCAGGGGGGGACCAGCGGCGCGACCACCAGGGTGGTCAGAGCCAACAGGGCGGCCCGCAGCCGGAAGGGCCCGACGGAGCGGGAAAAAAACGGCGCCGAGAGAAAAAGTCCGGTCAATCGGGTCATGACCAGCGCCATGCGCTCGATCTGTCCCGTGGTGAAGCCCAGAAGATCCATCAGATCCGAGGGATTCATGGGGTGCGCCCTCGCAGTTTCGCGTCCTGCCCTCACCCGATCAAGGTGGGCATGGATTCAAACAGGTTGCGGATATAATCGATCAAGGTTTGGATCATCCAGGGTAGGACCAGGATGAGAACGACGAAGGTGGCCAAAATTTTGGGGATGAAGGTGAGGGTCATCTCCTGAATCTGGGTGACGGCCTGAAACAGCGAGATGAGAACGCCCGCCACCAGGGCCGTGAGCAGCAGCGGCGCGGAGATGAGCAGCGCCACCTCCAAAGCCTTGGTGATCAGGTGGGTGACGGTTTCGATGGGCATGCAATCCTCCCGCGGCGGTTCGACCCCAATCTGGAATGATGTTGGAGCTGGAAGCCATTTGCAAGCATTGGCCGACGGGATTTACCCTGCGGGCGGGAGAGAGGGGTCCGATTCCCAGGACGGGGCGGGGAGGTCCGGGGGGGGCGGGCTAGGTGGGACGGGGGCGCAAGGAAGCGGAGTTCTATCTGCCTGACGCATGGCGTGAAGGTCGAAGGCGGTGAGGGCCATGGCGGCGATGATCGGTCCGAAGAGCAGCCCCAACACGCCGAAGCTGAGAATCCCCCCCAGGGTGGAGAGAACCACCAGCAGGGTGTGGTTGAGGGCGTTGATATCGCCGCCGGTGCGCTCCTTGGCGCGCAATCCGGCGAGATAGCCGATGATCAGGGGCCGCACCAGATTGTCGATGGCGAAGCCGATCACCGCCGCGCCCCACAGGGCGAGGAAAATCGCCGCCCCGGTCCGCCCCTGGGACCACAAATACCAACTGGAGGGGAGCCAGACCAACAATCCCCCCGCCACTGGGATGAAGGAGGCCACCGCCATCGCCACCCCCAGGTAAAACCAGGGGAGGTCCAGGATGAAGGCCGCCAGGGAGAAGGACAAGCCCTGCAACAACGCCACCCCCGCCACGCTCAGGGTCAAGGTGGTGGAGAGGGCGGCGAACCGTTCCAGCAACAGATCGGCGTAGCTGCGGGGCAGGGGAAGCAGGGTGGCGAAACGGACCGCCAGGGCCGGGCCGTCGCGATAAAAAAAGAAAAGGGAAAAGGCGATGAGCCCCAGGGAGGCGAAAAAAACCGCCGCATTGCCGGTGATTCCCTGAAACAAAAACAAAACCGCCTGGGCCGCCCATTGGGCGATCTCCTCCTGGCGGGCGTTGAGCTGCTCGATGAGCAACTCCGCCGCCTCCTGGGGGATGGGCAGCAAAGCCAGCTTGCTCTCGACCAAACGGGCCAGTCCGTCGGCCCCCTGGAGCCCCTCCATCCAGCGGCGCAGCCCGCCGGCGGATTTGACGATGCGCAGGGCGCTGGAGGTGAGCAGATAGACCACCGGCGTCACCACCAACAGCATCATCAAGGCGGCGGCGGTGAAAGCCGCGGCGTCGGGTTGCAGGTAAAAACGTTCCTTTAGCTTGCGATGCAGCGGATAAGTGGCGGAGGCCAGCAGCAGGGCGAGGAACAATCCGGGGAGAAAGGGGCTCAACAGCCATGCCAAGCCCGCCGCCGCCCCCAGGGTCAAGGCGGTGAGAAACCATTCGGCGTGGGGAGGATTCGGTTCAGTCCATGGAGCCATGGGGGGAAAGCCGAGGGACTGCGTTCAGGGTGGACCCGGCGGGGCGAGGCGTTGCGCCACTCCCTCTTGTAGCAGAAATTTTCCGCCGCACCAGAAGAATCGGGGCGTTCCCTTGGGAACGCCCCGATTTTTTCTACCCGAGCCTGACGCGGTAAGACAAAGCGTCCGCGTCGCGGGGGACGATTACCACCAGCCGCCCCAACCGCCGCCCCATCCGCTCCAGGGGCCACCGCCCCATCCGCCGTAGCCGTAGGGTCCGCCCCATCCGCCGTAACCGCCGCC